>NZ_JBKGLW010000004.1:0-436270 GCF_046555775.1 Citrobacter sp. U14242 | reverse complement strand
CAGGCCGTTGACGATGCTGTCAGTGAAGCCGTAGCGGAAATTCCCGCACCGCAGGACGGTAAAAGCGTGACGGCGGATGACGTCAGGCTGGTGTTGCAGGAACTCATTACGGCTGCGATGCCGGAAATTCCTGATGTTAAATCTCTCATCAGTGAGGCGATCGCAGAGATTCCCGCGCCGAAACCGGGCAAGCCCGGCGAAGATGGCCGTGATGCACTTGCGCTGGAATTACTGCCTTTTATTGATGACTCAAAAAGTTACCCCCGTGGTTCGTATGCCACCCATAACGGCGGACTCTGGCGGGCTTATGAGAAAACTCACGGCATGCGTGGCTGGGAATGCATCGTTGATGGTGTGGCTGGTGTTGATGTCAGCATGGAGGGGATGCGCAACTTCACTGTCACCGTCAACCGCGCCAGTGGCGCCAGTGAGAAAAAAGCTTTCGATGTGCCGGTTATGGTGTACCGGGGCGTATTTAAATCAGGCGATGAATATCTGCCTGGAGATACGATTACGTGGGGCGGCTCTCTCTGGCACTGTGACGAACAGACGCAGGATAAGCCAGGTGAAACAGGCTCTAAAGGCTGGACACTGGCCGCCAAGCGCGGTCGTGACGGGAGGGATAAAACGTGATTGAGCTTGTTACTCTTGATGAGGTTAAAGATCACTGCCGTATTGATGGTGACTACAGCGACAACGATTTGACCGGGAAGATCAGGGCAGCCAGTTCCGCGATTATTCGCTTTTGTCAGGGTAGCAGGGAAAAAATCGTGGATGCCAGTAACCGACCACTGAAAAGTGAAGAATGCTCGCTGGCAAAAGAGGCGACATTGCGTCTTGTCACTAAACTCTATCGCGATCCTGATGGCGCAACTATGAGGGACTTAAAGCAGGGCGAACTTCCCTTTGATGTGACCATGCTTATCTGGGATCTACGCTTACCCACCATTCTGTGAAGAGAGTGAAATATGTCTTTCCTGTATTCAGGTGATCTCAATAAGAGAATACTTCTGCAGCGGCCTGAGAACGGGCGCGGAACCCTTGGAGAGGTGCTACCCGGCCATCTTGTTGATGTGGCAACGGTCTGGGCCCGCGCAGAACTGAAATCTAACCGTAAAATAAGGACGCTGGATCAGAAACAGGTCGTCGAGACATGGCTGTTCACCGTTGGTCCGCGCAGCGATATTGACATTGACTGGAAGATCCAGTGGCAGAACGGTTCGTTCACTGTCGTTGCGGTCGACCGCAGCCACTCCGATCGGGTTGAAATCAAAGCTGAAAGGGATGGTCGCCATGATCGAACTGGCAATTAAAACCTCGCTTGAGCGCATTTCCGGCATGGCGGTTTACCCGCTTCTGATGCCTGACAGCAAGCAAAACGGCATTACTTTTCAGCGCATTTCAGACCCGGGCATCGAAAACGGCATGGTGCGAACAGGGCTCATCGCCGGGCGATTCCAGATTTCGATGTACAAAGTGGATGACTACACGGGCCTTGTTCAACTGGATAGGGCTATCTGGTCTCACTGGAAAGGCATTATCCACGGAGAGCTTGAAGGTTATCCGGTTCAATATGTTCAGCGTGGAAATATTCTGCAGGACAAGGCGACCCTTACCAGCAACCAAGTTCAGTACAGGCTTATCCGCGATTACGTACTTTATTTTTATGAGGAGTAATCATGATTCGCATGGAGGTAAAAGGGCTTCAGGATCTTGAGCGCCAGTTGCAGGCGTTGGGCGAAAAAGTTGCTGGCAAGGTGATGGCCGCTGCTGGCAAAGAGGCGATGGAAATCGTTCAGGAGGATATGCAGCAGCATGCGGGCTATGACGAAGGCAGCAATGGCCCTCACATGCGTGACAGCATCAAAGTCAGCTCCCGTAACCGTATGAAGGATACGCGCTGGCTAACCGTCGTGACTATCCGAGTCGGCCCGTCAAAAGAACACGCCATGAAAGCACTGGCCCAGGAATTTGGCACAGTTAAACAGGTCGCCAGCCCGTTTATGCGCCCTGCACTCGATTACAACCGCACAAAGATATTACGTATTCTCTCAGTAAGCATCCGTGAGGGGATAGAAAACAATCGTTAACAGAGGTAATGAATATGGCAGATAAAAGTTCTCCGGAATACGCGATGCTCCCCGCCGGTACAGTTGTCAAATGGGGTGAACTGGGAGAGGCCGTTGCAGACTTCCAGCCGCTTGTTAACTGTAAGGCTCTGGGAGCAACAGGAGCCACAGGCTCTTTTGTTGATTGCACCACCCTGATTGACACTCAAAAACAGTTTATTTCTGATCTTCCTGAAGGCCCTGAAAAATCACTGGGATTCGTGGATGACCCATCAAATACCAGCTTTACCGCTTTTCTGAATGCGGCTGAACAGCGACGAACTGTGCAGTATTACATTGAGCTTCCAAACGGGCGAACTGCGACGATGATTATGGCGCTTTCTGGCTGGCAACTTAATGAAGTCAACGCCCCGGCCAGTGAAGTCATTCAGGTCACGGTGAATGGTAAACAGAACAATATCAACTGGGGCTATAACCAACCTGGCAGCTGATAAACCATACCTTCTATACAGACCTTCCAGGCCGCCCGATGGCGGCTTTTTTAATGGAGAATTTTAATGAATGATCTGAAATCACTTCTGCTGACCCCCGAAAATACTGCCCAGCCCGTGAAAATTCTGGGTGCCGATGTATTTATTCGCCGCATTACTGCGTTTGAAGCAGAAGCGTATGACGAAAAGCAGGCAGAGCTACGTGCTGAAAACAATTCCCGCGGGATCGCTATAGAAGCGGCCTCGTTTATCCTCAGCGCGTTGGTGGATGAAAACGGGGTGCCTGTTCCTGTCGAAAACCTGCCAGCGCCGGACGAACTTCTGAAATCGCGCAGCAATGCGGCCCTTATTGAAGCTGTGAACGTAATAACCCGACACAGCTGGGGCACGCTGGAAGACGCGAAAAAAAACTGATGGACTCCCCCTGGTTGATGGTGATTTTCAGCCTTGCCGATCGCCTCGGGGAACCAGATCCACGAAAAATAGCCAGTTTGCCGGCTGAAATTCTACTTCACTGGCAAGCCTGGCTATCCCTGACGGGTAACGCGGTAGTGAACACTCCGGCGCAAACCCCGGCAGCAACCATTCCGCCTGTTTCTGATATGGCAGGCCAGTGCGCTGACGTAATGAGGATCCTGGGACGATGAGTGATGTTGCAAGCCTGTCGGTTGCCCTGCACCTGAACTCTGCGGCGTTTAAATCGCAGATCACCGACGCATACCAGAAAGCTGGGCAGGCCAGCAAAAAATTTAACGGTCAGGCGACCGCACAGGCGAACGAGCTGGCTGATGCAATATCAAAAACGGTCAGCGCGGCGAGGGCAATTGGTTTTCCGGCGGCGAATGCTGACCAGTTCTCCGGCGCTACCCGCGGTGCCGGGCAACTGAGCTTTGTACTGCATGAGGTGGCAGCCGGAAGTAATGTTGCCAGCAGTAGCATCATCAATGCGCTCATCCCGGCGGTTCATTCTCTGAAAGGGCAACTGGACGGCAGCGCGGGAGGCTGGAAGACACAACAAGATGCCGCCAAAAGTGCGGCGGCAGAACTGGCGTCTGCTGCACAAAGCCAGATCGCTGTTGCACAGGCCGAACGGCAGGCGGCTATCAATAAAGTGGCTATTGCCGAAAAAACGATTGCAGCCGCCAAGGCGCAGCGTGACCAGGCTATCGCTCTTGACGAGTATTACGTCAAACAGTCCGCGGTAAATAAGCAATTTGGCCTGAATGTCAGCTATCAGGATGAGCACCTGAAGAATGAGCGCGCTATCCTCGAAGCCAACAAGCTCGAAGCCAGCGGACTGGAGAAACTGAAGGCAGCAAAAGCTGGAGTGGCCGCAGCCGAGCTGGCTGAAACAGGAGGTAAGGCAGCGTTGACGGCGGCAACTGAAGCCGCCGCCGCAGCAAATACGCAACTGACATTTACGCAGCGTGTCGCCGCGACCAGCAGCAGGGCGCTCAGTGCGGCGATGAGCCTGCTGGGTGGCCCTGTTGGTATCGGTTTGACTGCGCTGGCCGCCGCAGGCACCTATCTCTACAGCGAGTTTAAAAAGTCCGAGGAGCAGACTAAAAAGCTTAACGAAGCAGTGTTAAGCCTGCGCGCGTCAGCGAGTATTTCTGCATCGGATCTTAAATCACTGAATTCTGCACTCGGTGATACCGAAAGCTCATTAAGTGCGGTAACCGCTGCAGCTAAAGGCGGCTTCAGTGGCTCGATGCTAACAGAGGTTGCTACCGTCGCGAATGCTTACGCAGAGGCCGGCGGCAACGCTGATGAGCTGGTCAGTAAAATCACGGCACTTAAAGGCGACCCTATTAATGCCATGCAGCAGCTTACCGCCCAGGGCGTGGCGCTGAATGAGTCGATTATTCAGCAGGTGGTCAGCCTCAACAGCAAAGGGCAAACGGCACAGGCCACCCAAATCATCATGGAGCAGGCACTGAATGCGGAAAAAATTCGCCTTCAGGAGCTGGCTGCACAGGCTGATACCTACCTTGATAAGCTGAAAAGCCTTGGCCGGGAATGGGGTGTGCTTGGTGGTCTGGGAGAGGCCGTTTCCTGGAGTGATGCGCTCGGCAAAAACCAGAAAGATTTTGATGACCAGACCCGGCGTTTTCTGGCGGCCAGCAAAGCGGGCTACGCTGAAGCTCAAAGCGAGCGCATTAAAAATTCCGCTGGTTTAAAGAGCTATATGGAAGCCGGAACCAGTGCTGCTGAGAAGCGCGCCGAGGCGATCAAAAAGCTTAACAGCAGCATCTACTCGTCAGATTCCGGGGATTACAAGCGGATCCTGAAGGGCATCAACGACGAGTACGACAAGGCAGTTAAAAGAGAGCAGCCCAAAAAGCCCAAAGCTACAGGAGAGAGTGAGGGGCAGCGTGCGCTGGCACAGGCTCAGCAGCAAAATGCCGTGTTGCGTGAGCAGGCACAGAGCAGCGATAAACTCACAGCATCAGCCAATCAGCTTGCTGCGTTCAATGAGAAAATTTCGCAGCTTAAAGGCCAGCACCTGACCGCTGACCAGCAGAGCCTGGTCAATATGCAGGGCCAGATTCGGGCCCAGTTGCAGGCGAACGCGTTGCTGGAGAAGGAAGCTGCGTTGCGCAAGCTCTCGGAGAAGTACCAACAGGAAAGCCGCAAATGGCAGGAAGAAGCCAATGCTATGCAGAGGGAAGCTGCGCAGGGGCTGGGTAAATACAGCCAGTCAGACCGCGAATCTGCCGATGCTGATGCACGCCTTGCCATCATCAACCGGTTCGAGCAACGCCGTGCGACACTGGACAAGGATTTCACCGATCACAGTTCAGCGGAGTATCAGGCCCGCCTGGCTGATCTTGAGTCTGCCAAACAGCGTGAACTACAGATCACCCAGCAAAGCGTTGATGATCGGCTGGATGCCGAAAAGGATTACACCGCCGGTTTCCGGCGCGGCGTGAAAAACTGGGTAGACAGTGCCCGGGACGCTAACAGTCAGATGGCTGGTTACGCAGGAAGTCTGTTTGACAGCATGACAGATTCGCTCGCGCTGTTTGCTACGACCGGGAAGCTTAGTTTTAAAAGCTTCACGGTTTCTGTTCTTTCTGACCTGGCGAAAATCGCCACCCGCATAGCGTTGTCCAGTGCGCTTCAGAGCATATTCGGTGCGGCAACATCTGCTTTTGTCGGTGGTGCATCGGGTGGTAGTACGCCATCTGGTGCATACGACAATGCAGCCTCCAGCATCAAATTCAATGCGAAAGGTGGCGTATATGATTCTCCATCTCTCAGTTCATACAGCGGCGGTGTTTATAACTCCCCGCAGGTGTTCGCTTTTGCGAAGGGGGCCGGAGTATTTGGTGAGGCAGGGCCAGAAGCCATTATGCCACTCGCACGCGCATCAAATGGATCTCTGGGCGTCAGGGCAGTTGACGATACGAATGGGCAATCATCCGGCGGTGCAGGTGTTGCGCCTGTTGTCTACATCACTATACAGGGTGACGGGAACACCAGTACGCAAACGTCAGGTGGTTGGGAGCAGTTTGGTAAAGAGATTGGCAGTTTCGTAGACCAACGGTACCGCAAACTTTTAAATGCGGATATGCGCCCCGGAGCCCCTATCTGGAATCTCGCTAAAGGAACTCGCTAATGTCACTTGAAACCTTTACCTGGAGTCCGCGCGTTAGCCCAAGCCAAACGGTAAATATGCGTATCAGGAAAGCGCAATTTGGTGATGGCTATACCCAGGCAAGCGGGGATGGTATCAATCCTCGCTCGCAGGAGTGGGACCTCAATTTTGTAGGCACGGAAGCCTACATCGAGAGCATTAAAGACTTTCTGGACAAGCACGAAGGTTATAAAGCCTTCCAGTGGAAGCCTCCGCTGGAGCCGCTAGGCCTTTATCGTTGCGAGCAGTACAAACCCACCCCAATGGGCGCCGGGAATTTCTCCCTGACAGCTACATTCACGCAGGCATTCAAACCATGAGTATTAACGCAGACTATCAGAAACTGGAGCCGGGAAATGCTGTGCGGCTCTTTGAGGTGGACGGTACCGGATTTGGCACCGGCGAGGTGTTGCGGTTCCATAATCACAACATTCCACACTCTGAGCAGGAGATCATTACTGCCAGTGGCGATGAATCGAAACTACCGGCAAAAAGCATCTGGTGGCAGGGTAACGAATATTCAGCGTGGCCCTGCCAGATTGAAGAGATTGAAACCTCAACCGATGGCAGCAGCGCGCAGCCTAAATTGTCGGTCGCCAATCTGGATAGCTCAATCACGGCGTTGTGCCTGGCTTACGATGACCTGCTGCAGGCAAAAGTCACCATTCACGATACGCTGGCACAGTACCTCGATGCGCAAAACTTCCCCGGCGGTAATCCTTCGGCAGATCCGACGCAGGAAAAACTGAAGGTGTTTTACATCGATGCAAAGAGTAGCGAAACCAATGAAGTTGTTGAGTTTGCGCTAACCAGCCCGATGGATTTGCAGGGGATGATGATCCCGACGCGGCAGCTACATTCGCTTTGTACCTGGTGCATTCGCAACAAGTATCGCTCAGGGGATGGCTGTGACTATGCCGGTACCCGCTATTTCGATAAGCACAACAACCCGGTTGATGATCCGTCGCTGGATGAATGCTCTGGTACGCTGACGGCGTGCAAACTTCGGTTTGGTGATGGCAACGAGCTGCCGTTTGGCGGTTTTCCGGGGACGTCACTGATCAGGAGCTGATATGCGTCAGAAAATTATCGATGCCATCATGGCACACGCTGCCGCTGAATACCCGCGGGAGTGCTGCGGCGTAGTGGTGCAGAAAAGCCGGGTTCAGCGGTATATTCCCTGCCGCAATCTGGCATCTGAATCGACCGAGCACTTTCACCTGTCGCCAGAAGATTACGCGACGGCGGAAGACTGGGGATCGGTGATTGCCATTGTCCACAGTCACCCGGATGCGACAACACAGCCCAGCGAACTGGATAAGGCGCAATGCGATGCAACGCTTTTACCCTGGCACATCGCCAGCTGGCCGGAAGGCGATATTCGCACCATTACCCCACGCGGCGAACTCCCGCTTCTCGAACGGCCGTTTGTTCTCGGTCACTTTGACTGCTGGGGACTAGTAATGAGTTACTTCCGGCAGACGCATGGTATCGAACTGACGGATTACCGTGTCGATTATCCCTGGTGGCAAGACTGTTACCCTGAAAACTTCTACCACGATTGCTGGTATGAATGCGGATTCCGTGAATTCAGCGGTGCGCCGCGGCCAGGTGATATGGTTATCATGCAGGTCCAGGCTAATAAGTGGAATCATGCAGGGATCCTGCTGGAAGGTAACATGTTACTCCACCATCTTTATGGCCATTTGAGTCAGCGTGTACCCTATGGTGGATACTGGCAGGAACGGACAATGAAGGTTCTACGGTATAAGTCTCTGTGCTAACCTTTTGCAAAACCAAAGGGGATAGGGATATGAAAAAGACTTTGCTGCTTCTAATCGCAATAGGTGTTGCGGGCTGTTCAACTGAACCAGTTCTTCCACAAAATGCAAAAGAAGTTGATGCCGCGGTTGAATTTCATCAAAAACCAAATACGACAGAAGTTACCATCATTCGTGATAAAGGGTTTGTAGCTGGAGGGTGTGCTATTACATCCTATGTGAATGGCGTGCCAGTTGCTGAACTTGAAACAGGGGAAAAAGTTAGAGCTTATTTACCAGCGGGTGAAATAATTATTGGTGCGGGATTTGCTGGAAAGGGGCTATGTAGCGGTGCACCAAAAAAAGAACGGGAGTTTATTATCAGACCTGACACACCGAGGATATTAAGAATATTCACGGATCAAAGTGGTAATGTTGATATTTTACCAATGACTGTAAATTGAAATATATTAAATATGTAGAACCACCTTCGGGTGGTTTTTTTATGGGACTAACAAATGCAAGAAGTAATGACTCAAATTGAGCTACATGGGCCTTTGGGCAAAACCTTTGGGAAAGTGCATCATCGCTTGATTAGCACTACTCACGAGGCATGCAGAGCGCTATCTGCCACTATTAAAGGCTTCGAGCAGTACATGAACACCAGTAAACAGCGTGGTCTGACCTTTGCAGTATTTCGTGGAAAGAAAAATATTGGGGAAGATGATTTAGGTTTCCCAGTGACTGGTGAAGTAATCCGAATTGTTCCAGTTACTATAGGTAGTAAAAAATCCGGTGTCCTGCAGACAATTCTAGGTGCAGTATTAGTCGCTGTTGGTGTAGTTCTAAATTTTACGCCTTTTGCAGCGGCTTCACCTTTCTTCTATCAGGCTGGTGGTGCGTTGATCATTGGTGGTGTTGTTCAAATGCTATCACCTCAACCTTCAGGTCTTGCCAGTAAGCAAAGTGCAGATAACCGCGCTTCATATGCATTCGGTGGTGTAACTAACACTGCTGCTCAGGGTTATCCAGTTCCGCTTCTTTATGGCCGCAGACGCATTGGCGGGGCGATCATCTCTGCTGGTATATACGTCGAAGACCAGCAGTAAACTGTGAATGTAGCATTAAAGGCTGACGAATCAGCCTTACGAGAGGTCGTATGCATTTGTTAAAATTATTGGAAACCTTTCCCTTAAGGAAATGTGGGGCTAGCTCCTTCAGAGAGAGCGTTGTTCAACCTTTTTGTGGATTCAAAGATGCTGTTGAGCGTAGTGTTAAGCGCCTCCCATACTTCAATATCACCATTCCCATAAGCATTGAAGACCAACCTGATTCTGTAGCCATCACCTTGGTCAGTAGGCAATGTGATGAAGTCTGTCGGCGCGAGTTGGATGTCGATAAGTGCATTGAAGAAATCGGGCCTTTCTACCTGCAAATAAAGCGATGACATTCTCATCAGCCAGGTAGGGATATCCTTGCGACAGTTATATTGATGTTCTCTAAGAAAGAACTCTACACGACCATCAATTTTGTGTGTGAATTTAAATAATGAGTCTGTGTTAGCTATGACGTTTTCTCTTAATGCACAATCATTGGTTTCAAAAGCTGATTCAGAACCATTTATCCATTTTAGAAAAGTATAGAATGTTTGAACGGCTTCTTTATCCTCATGGGGCTTAAAGTCTTCAAGGACTTCAGTTATAAGCTCTGGGTGTTCAATAAAGTTTGAGTAAAACCCAGCTCTTTCGTTGTAAGCAGTTTTCCCCCACGGATGAGATCGCCTATCTTTTTCCGAGTCTCGTAAGGGATCAAAGTTTATAAGCATTTCGTTTCCTTAAGTGAGGTATTCAGCCATCCCTCTTAATCCGAAAACACCAACGACCCACCGCTGATGGGCTGAATACCTAACATAACCAGGTATGTAAATCAGTAACATCCTGACAAATGAACAGTATCCACCTTCGGGTGGCTTTTTTATGGGCATCATATGGTTACAGCAACCCAGATTAAAGGCCGAAAGGGCGGCAGTTCCAGTTCCCGAACCCCGACTGAACAGCCAGATGATCTCCAGTCTATAGCTAAGGCAAAAATACTTGTAGCACTGGGGGAAGGTGAGTTCTCAGGACAATTAACCGGCAAGGATATTTACCTCGATGGTACACCGCTGGTGAATGCTGATGGCTCGCAGAACTTTAGTGGTGTGGCGTGGGAGTTTCGTTCCGGGACGCAGGCGCAGAAATATATTCAGGGTATTCCGGGCACCGAAAACGAAATTAATGTGGGCACTGAGGTTTCAAGCTCAACGGCCTGGACGCGTACCTTCACCAACACCCAACTATCAGCAGCTCGCCTGCGACTGAAATGGCCTTCACTGTATAAGCAGCAGGACAACGGCGATCTGGTAGGGTATTCCATCAATTATGCGATAGACCTGCAGACTGATGGTGGAACCTGGCAAACCGTTCTGAATACCAGCGTAACCGGAAAAACTACTTCAGGCTACGAACGCAGCCACCGTATCGATTTACCACAGGCGGGCAGCACCTGGACAATCAGGTTACGTAAGATTACCGCTGATGCAAACAGCGCAAAGATTGGCGATACCATGACACTTCAGAGCTTCACTGAGGTTATTGACGCCAAATTACGCTATCCAAATACCGCCCTGCTGTACATCGAATTCGACTCAAGCCAGTTCAATGGTTCGATTCCACAGATATCCTGTGAACCGCGTGGCCGGGTGATCCGCGTACCTGATAATTATGACCCTGACACGCGGACTTATGGGGGGACATGGCAGGGGGCTTTTAAATGGGCATGGACTGATAACCCTGCGTGGATATTTTACGATCTGGTGATTACAGATCGCTTTGGTCTGGGTAATCGCCTGACTGCAGCCAACATCGATAAATGGACGTTGTACCAGGTATCGCAGTATTGCGATCAGTCGGTACCGGATGGAAAGGGTGGAAGCGGGACCGAACCACGCTATACCTGTAACGTCTATGTTCAGGAAAGGAATGATGCCTACACCGTGCAGCGCGATTTTGCCGCTATTTTCCGGGGGATGACCTACTGGGGCGGCGATCAGATAGTGGCGCTGGCGGACATGCCGCGGGATATCGATTTTTCCTACACGCGCGCGAACGTCATTGATGGCCTGTTTACTTACGCCAGTAGCACCACCAAAACGCGTTATACGACGGCGCTGGTTTCCTGGTCCGATCCGGATAATGCCTACGCTGATGCGATGGAGCCGGTATTTGAGCAGCCCCTGGTGGCCCGGTACGGATTCAATCAGCTCGAAATGACAGCCATCGGTTGTACGCGGCAGTCTGAGGCAAACCGTAAAGGGCGGTGGGGCATTCTCACCAATAACAAAGACAGGGTGGTGACGTTCTCTGTCGGGCTGGACGGCAATATCCCGCAACCGGGCTACATCATTGCGGTTGCTGACGAGCTGCTCTCCGGGAAGGTCACCGGCGGGCGTATTCGCGCGGTAAATGGTCGGGTTATCGAACTGGATCGTGTGGCTGATGCGGTCGCTGGCGACCGCCTGATACTCAATCTGCCATCCGGTACGGCGCAAAGCAGGACAATCCAGGCGATAAACGGCAACACGATCACCGTCACGACGGCTTACGGTGAAACGCCGGGGGCGGAATGCGTGTGGGTTGTTGAATCTGATGAACTGTACGCCCAGCAATATCGGGTGGTCAGCGTGGCGGATAATAACGACGGCACTTTTACCATTACGGGCGCAGCACATGACCCGGATAAATATGCGCGTATCGATACCGGCGCTATCATCGACCAGCGCCCTGTAAGCGTTATCCCTCCGGGTAATCAGAAAGCTCCGGCAAATATCGTCATCGACAGTTATTCCGTTGTTAACCAGGGTATCAGCCTTGAAACGATGCGTGTGAACTGGGACAAGACCGATAACGCGATTTCTTACGAGGCCCAATGGCGGCGTAACGACGGGAACTGGGTGAATGTGCCGCGTAATTCCACCACCTCCTTCGAAGTTGCCTCTATTTACTCCGGGCGCTATCTGGTAAGGGTGCGGGCCATCAATGCTTCCGAAATTTCCAGCGGGTGGGGGTATTCAGAAGAGAAAACCCTGACCGGGAAGGTCGGCAATCCTCCGAAGCCGGTTGGTTTCACGACGACGGCTATCAACTGGGGCATCCGTCTTAACTGGGGGTTCCCGGCGAATACTGCCGACACGCTGAAAACGGAAATTCAGTACACGGCAAACAGTGATTTTTCCGATCCACTGCTACTTTCGGACGTGCCATATCCTTCATCGGAATACACCCAGCTTGGGTTGAAGGCGGGGCAGGAATTCTGGTACCGCGCCCAGCTGGTGGATAAGACCGGGAACGAATCGGGATATACCGACTGGGTCCGCGGTATGTCCAACGATAACGCCGATGATTATCTGGGTGATATCGCTGATGACTTCCTGACGTCTGCTGATGGCGACCGTCTTACGGGGGATATTGATACCAACCTTGAAGGTATTCTGCAGAATGCGCTGGCCAACCATGGAACGGTAGAGCACCAGTGGGCGCAGTACGGTGAGGTGCGCGCGGATATCCTGGTGGTTAAAACGACGGTCGCCAGTGTGGATAAGGCGATGGCCGAGCTGTCAACGCAGGTGCAGGCGCAGATTGAGGACGTAACCGCCTCGCTTGAGGATAAGCTTACCGCCACCGTTGACGCTTCAGGTGCAACGGCCATTCATACCCTGAAAGCCGGAGTGCGTATCAACGATATTTTTTACAGCGCCGGGATGTCGATAGCAGTGCTGGCAGAAGCGGGTAAGCCGGTAGTCACCCGCGTCGGGTTTAACGCTAACCAGTTTGTCCTGATGAGTGGCAGTGGTGATACGCAATATTCTCCGTTTGCTGTTGTTAATGGTCAGGTGTTTATCAGCGATGCTTTTATTCAGTATGGTCAAATCACGCTGGCAAAAATTGGCGAACTGCGCTCCGCTAATTATATCCAGGGACAAACCGGAACCATCATGAAATCAGACGGGACGTTTGAAATGAACGGGGCTGTTGCCGGGGAGGGCGCAACGAAAATGACCAACCTGAATTACAGTGTTAAAGACGGAAACGGGGTGCTTCGCGTGCAGATCGGCAAATTAACAGGGGTGTTCTGATGTCGTGGGGAATTCAGACATGGGATGCTAACGGTGTCCCAAATAACTATGGAATTAAACCTGTTTCTGTTGTTGGCAGAATTCAGCTTAGTGCCGGGCAAACGTCCGGCTCATGGTCGTTCACCATCCCTGCCGGGATGAAAGTTGGTTTTGTTGTTTCACTGGAGTCATCGGGTAATGCCGCTGTGGGGCGGCGCATCGTTGCTTCAGGTAATACGATATCGGTTATGTCAGCGAGCGATGTAGGTATCGGCAATTATCCGGCGAATGCCTGTGAACTCGTTGTTTACCTGGAGAAAGCGTAAATGGCTGACTATGGGGCACTCATCGATGTGAATGGAAATCCGTTTATAACCCCTGACTCCACTCCTTTCTGTCTGTACAGAAAGTTAACTGCTGATTCTGTCGCGAACGGCTCTTATCAGACAGCAACAGTAACCGTTCCGCTTGATGATTCTTATCCTGCAATAGCCTTTAGCAGAGTAAGAAATACTGACTATGGTGGGGTGGCGCTCAGCACAGGGCGTTTTGGTGGGGTATTCAGTGCCGGCGGCATTAATCCATACAACCGACCTTTTACCATGGATGTTTATGTTTTTGCCATCTTCCCTCAGACTTTGCCAAAATGGGGAATGGCGATCTGGGATGCGAACAGAAAGCTCGTTCTGACCAATGAATCCAGGGTGCTTTCAGATCTTCAGGCAGTAGGTACGCCCGGAAATAATGGGGGGATAAATATCGATCAAACTCTTCCTGGCTCATGGGCTGTAGCGCCGCTAACGATGGGGGGAACGTTATTGCAAAACAATAATACCCAGCCACCTTCTATTGTGCTTGTTCAGGCCTACACCTGCTGCTGGTATAACGGCTCTACAAGCAGAATAAACGCGGCGGCTAACAATGCCGGCAACGGGGGCGGGTCAGTAGGCACGGTCAATTCAGGTGTGGCAATCACGGCAATAAACACGGCTAATTACGATTAATGAGATCGCTTTTAACGATCAATTTAAGATTATTGATCTGTTTAATCTATTTATAATATTTATCCAGCTCGGTTATTTTAATGTAAATAACTTGCACTGGTGCCGAAAATGAGAAATATAATTATTTTGTTTGTCGTCAGTTTTATTCTTTCAGCATGTTCTGGACCATTGCTGGAGAAACAATCTCCTGTTTGTCAGGCTCAGGCCTTACTGGGTGGACAGTCACAAACGGTGGATATTTATGGTGTACGTAAAGTCTCAAATCAGACTGAATACAGAGCCGGTTATCCATTTAACTGGAGATGGGTGAATAAGAATAATTTCACAAGGTCGAATTGCCTTCAATGAGTTACCAAAAAATAACCCGCTCCGGCGGGTTTTTTATTATCTGAATTCAGGAGATAGTCATGTCAGCAGGAACACTCACCCTGACGAATAATTCTGCCCAGGTGACAGGGGAAGGAACTGCATTTAGCACCGAACTGTCGGCCGGTGATTTTATTGTTGTGACCGTGGGAGGCATACCTTATACGCTCCCGGTCAAAACAATCGAGAGCAATACAGGGCTGACGATGGTCAGTAACTTTACCGGACCTGCTCAGTCGGGGGCTGCATGGTCAGCCGTTCCCCGCGTGGCGCTGAATATGGTAACCGCCGCGCTGGTGACACAGAGTGCTGAGGCGCTTCGTGGCCTGAATTACGACAAGCAGAACTGGCAGCAGTTTTTCACTGCTGAGGGTGATGTCACAATTACGCTTCCAGATACCAGCCAGACAACGGGGCCATCAGCGAAAAAACTGGTCAATAGTGTCAGCAACAAAGCAGATAAAACGGACCTGGATGAAAAGGCAGATAAGACGGCTCTTGATGATTACGCCAAAAAAGGTGCTAACAATGACATCACCAGCCTCAGCGGGTTAACAACGCCTTTAGGTATTACTCAGGGTGGTACGGGGGGCAACAGTCCCGAGTCAGCCCGCCAGAGTCTGTCTGCCACGACAAACCGACAGTTAACAGACGGTAGTGGCGGTAGCTGGTATGCCTCGTTTACATCCAGACGAGACTTCGCCATGTTCAGTTGGGGAGATACGAGCAACATCGGTCCCTGGGATGCTCCGGCAAAGTACAGTACCGTCAATTTCTTCCCGTCCACAGCAGACAATATTGGAACAGCGCTGGCCAGTAGCTGGGGTTCTGATAATGAATATTATCTGAACTCAAAGCGATCGGATAAAACGTCTTATGAGCAGTGGAAAGGCTGGTCACGACTATGGCATTCCAGAAACACGACCGTAGATTCTAACGGCTTCATCAAGCGCGCATCCCCGGTAGTTAAAGTTTTTTCAGATGGGCAATTTGAAACCAATGAGGAATCAGAAGGGTGTGTTGTTGCACGCCTGTCTGCAGGGGAATACCTGATAAGTGGGTGTACAGGTCTGAATGCTGATGCGGCGTGGGGCGGGGTTGATGGTGGTTTTGAAATACCAGTTGATCGAAATAAGCAGCCACGTATCTGGCTGGATTACACGGTTAATGCTGACGGAACGGTGCTGATCAAAACCTATCACCGGGTTCACGTATCATCGCCATTATTTGCTCAGAACAGAATAGGAAACACAGATGAACACGGTGTGTTTACGGAAACGGTGACCGATGGCGAGCCAGTAGACATACCGACAGATGCGTTTGTCTCGGTTCGTGTGCAGATGCCATCAGACAGTATCTGGAACAAGAGTAATGCCGATGCGATGGCGGCAATGAAAAACACTGAACTGGAGCTTGAGCAAATTCAACAGGATCCTCAGCAATAGATCATTGCCGCAGCTGCGTCGCATGCAATGACGTCACTGCGGCATATTGTCCCTTAATCTGACACCAGCCACATATCAGCCTCTTCAAACAATTCCTGAACAGTACGGCTTATCTGTTCTTTCTCATGCTTGCTGGCGTCAGTGTTGATCGCTGGTGGTATTCAGCACATAGATACTAAAAATGGCGCTGTATATGCGCCATTTTACTATCTCATTGATGGTATCAGCGGGTTGTCCCCAAAGGGATTTCCGGATCCGGTTGGTGAGTAATCCTGTTACGTAGATCTCGTCGAATAATTTCGATTGACCAGAACCAGATTAAATGACCAAAAATTTCGGATACATTCTCATACCATGGAAGGTCAGCGAGAGGAGGGGTCAGTCCCATGAGAGGGAAGGAAATCATATGTACGAAAAGCTGGGCTAATGCACCAGCCAACAACCCCTGCCAGAGTTTAATTTTGGGAAAGACTTCTGCAACTACACAATAGCCTACGGCGAACACAATAGAAAAAATGATGTGTGTTACACCAACCCAGTTAAACACATGCCCGGCAAAGGTGTAGACCGCTGCGTTAGGATCTGCAAGTCCCATCCAGTCCCGAAGGAAAATATATGGAGGGTTCAGGAAATTGCGGGAGCAATCAATTTGTCCCGCCGCTCTGATTAATGATTCCGGAACACATGCAGTAGTGAACATATCAGACGGGCTACGGGGCGGCAAGGGTACTTCAGCACCCCATTTAACGAATGCTGATACGATACCGGCGATTAACCCGATAAAAGCAGCCAGGCCATAACGTCTGCGGTTAGGTGGTGTTTGTTCAAATATATTCATATTTCATCCATTGAATTTCATTACATCAACGTAATTACTAAGTAGTATTCATAAAAAACAATGAATGTAAAGAATTGTATGTGGCTATATGTTCTGCTCCTGAGTGAGTAATAGGAATCCCTAAATCAAACTACCTCATATGCTCCGGCAGAAAGACGGTGATGGAGGTAACAAGAATGGCGAGCAGGTCTGAGAGTGGGTATATGTTGGAAATAACGGCATCATTATGATTTTGCAGAATATCGTGAGGTCGCCGTTGCAGCAGGTGAAATAGCTAGAGTGGTAATTAAAGAGCGAAAAGAGAAAAAATTGGATGCAACAACCTACCTCAGTCAATAAAAATCATAGTGCCACCGCGCCGTCGTATACAAGAACGGGCGGCGGCAAACTGGCGATTGTTCGATAGTGCGAGTATTGAATGATTGCCAGTCGCGGCGAATTGTAACTGTACAGCTATGGCAATCAATATGTTTAATCCGAAACCAGCCAGAACTCAGCCTCTTCAAACATTTCCTGAACAGTACGGCTTATCTGTTCTTTCTCATGCTTGCTGGCGTCAGTGTTGATCGCCGGCAGTGTCATCATCGGTTTAACCCGAACATTAGCATCGGGGGAGAACTAGTGTAAGGCATATGATAGATGACCTAGCGAACAGGGAATGCTGGAAGGACAGCTTTTTGTAACACTCGGCCAGCTTCTGAAGAGAAAGATAATGTTTCCCCCACAGTCTGTGTTTCAACAATTCGTCCCTCATCCATCACCATAACCCGATGGCAAAAACGTTCCACAAGGCGCAGATCGTGGGTGATAAACAGGCAAGCAGTGCCAAACTGTTTTTGCAGTTTTTTGAGCAGACGTATTACCCCAGCTTGCAGTACCAAATCGAGGTTTGAAACTGCTTCATCTAAAATTAAGAGTTTTGGTTCAACGCTCAATGCGCGGGCAAGGCAGACGCGTTGAAGTTGTCCGCCGCTGAGTTGTGGCGGGCGTTTATCAAGTATGCTGTCATCCAGATCGACTGCGTGAAGCATTTCACTGGCACGGGCGAACTGTTCTGACTTACTAAGTGATAACAGGTGACACATAGGCTCACGTAATATTTCACGTACGGTTTTACGAGGATTCACTGCGCTGACAGAGTCCTGAAACACCATCTGAATATCGCGGCGAAAGGCTTTTTGTTTTGTACGATTCAGTTGGGAGATGGGTTCCCCCTGCCAACTGACGTAACCCTTTGTCGGAAATTCCAGACCAACAAGCAGACGTGCCAGCGTACTTTTCCCACAGCCACTGCGCCCCAGTAGAGCAACCGTTTCACCACTTCTCAGAGTTAAAGAAACATCCTTCAGTACAGACTGATACTGATTTTTGCCACTCACATTCGCATGTTTATACTGATGCGAAATATCAGTAACCGTCAGAAGTGTCATAAAGCTAACTCCAGGCCGTACAAAGCTAAATGCGCCGATACCAGATTACGTGTGACGGTATGCTTAGGCGCACTAAACACCGTTTCGACGTCGCCATATTCAACAATATTGCCATGATCCATAACCGCCACGTCGTCTGCCAGGCGCGCCACAACCCCCATATCATGAGTGACCAGCAACATTCCCGGAGACCGGGTTTGCATGATGTTGTCCAGCAAGTCAAGGATGCGTGCCTGCGCAACCACATCAAGATCGGTGGTCGGCTCATCCGCCACTATATATGGCACATCACATAGCAAAGCCATTGCGATCATCATTCGTTGCAGCATTCCCCCGCTCATTTCAAAGGGATAGAGCCTCAGCACTCGGGAGGCATTTTCTAATCCCACAGCCTCCAGCGTAGTGATCAACGTTTCTTCATCTGCAGGTTTACCAAGCACCATGCAGGTTTCCCGCGCATGTGCGGCCATGGTTCGCAGCGGATTAAACGCGCTGCGCGGGTTCTGCATAATGGTCGCGACTTTAACGCCGCGCAGATCACGAGGGGAAACGGGATTTCCATCTGCCAGAACAGTTCCTGAGACTTGATGAACACCTGAAGGTAGAATGCCGAGCGCGGCTGCGCATGTCAGTGATTTTCCGCTTCCACTTCCCCCAACCAGTGCCAGCACACGCCCGCGTTTAATCGACAGCGACACACCGTTAACCAATGGCTTCTCTGCATGCAGCACAATATTTTGCAGTTCAATTTGTTGCGGCATCAGTGGGCATGCTCCGTGACAAGATGTGGATCGAGGTGATCGCGCAGCGCATCCCCCACCAGGTTGAAGGCCATTACACTGATAAATAATGCCAGCCCAGGCCAGAACATTTGCAATGGCTGAGTCCAGATATACTGGCGAGCGTCGTTAATCATTACCCCCCATTCGGCTGTTGGTGCTGTAACGCCAAGGCCGAGGAATGACATCCCGGCAACGTGCAGCATCATGTGGCCAATATCAAGTGTTGCCAGCACCAACAATGAAGGGATGACCGCCCCAGCCAGATGGTCGATAAATACCCGGATATGGCCTGCACCTGAAAGCCGGGAAGCCAGGATGAACTCTCGCTGACGAAGTGAGATAACCAGGCTACGAACCATTCGTGCATACCATGCCCAATGTGACAAAGCGATGGCAATAATGACGTTAGTTAGCCCCGTCCCCAAAACGCCGACAAGGAAAAAAGATAAGATCGAGGTGGGAAATGTCATGAACATATCAGCGACGCGCATTGTGGCCTGATCAACGCGACCACCAATGAGTCCTGCGCTACCTCCGACGACCAGCCCCAGCGCCAGTACCAACACGAGGCAGGCCATCACGGAACCGAGTGATACGCGGGTTGCCGCCAGCAGACGTGAAAAGATATCACGGCCCAGATGGTCGGTGCCCAGCCAGTGCTGACTATCGGGTGACAACAGTCGGGATGGCAAATCAATGGCCTGCGGATCGTAAGGCAGCCACCACTGACTGGTAAACGCAATGATAGCCAGTGAAGCAATGATGATGATTGCCAGACGGACCGACCAGCGTGAAGAGAGAAAAAAACTCACGAGTGCGCTCCTTCATGACGGCGAATACGGGGATCGACGGCTGCATTTAGTAAATCAACCACCAGATTACAAACCACGAACACCACGACCATGATTAGCGTAAAGCATTGGATCACGGGATAATCACGGTTAAAAATTGCCGAGACCGCATAGCGACCAACACCAGGCCAGGCAAAAATATTCTCTATGATCATCGTCCCACCAATCAGCTCACCAATATGCATTCCCACGGCGGTGATCATCGGCAATGAAGCATTTCGCAGAATATGACCACGTTCGATTTGCTTCTCGTTCAGACCGCGCAGACGCGCCCAGGTAACATGGCGTTGCCCGGCGACTTCCAGCATGCTGGCACGTAACAGTCGAGCATTGATCGCCAGCGACATGAAAGCAATCGACACTGCAGGCAAAATGATATGCTGCCAGCCGCCATATCCCAGCGCTGGCAGCCACTTCAAATAAACAGAGAAGAACATTACCAGCAGGAATGCGAGCCAGAAATTAGGCATCGATACGCCAAGAAAGGCGATAACCCGCACAATGAAATCCGGCAGACGATCACGATGACGTGCAGCCCAAATTCCCAGCGGCACCGAAGTAAGTAAGATCAGCACCAGTGCAGCCCCCGCCAGTTGTAGTGTGGCTGGCAGAAAGTGCATAACATCATCCAGCACAGGCCGCTGAGTGGCAAACGAAATACCAAAATCCAGATGGAGGGCTTTCCACAGCCAAGTACCGTACTGCACGATAAGTGGCTGGTCCAGGCCAAGCATAATGCGTGTGGAGGCAACCATATCCGGCGTGGGTGGCAGGTTAGATAAGCGCAGATAATCAAGCGCCGGGTCACCCGTACCCAGGCGCAGCATCAAAAAGATTATCACCGACGCGGCAAAAATCATCGGGATCAGCAGCAGTATGCGCCGCAAAGCATAACGAAACATCAGGGTTTCACCGGCGTTATCTGTTCAAACGGAATTTCCGAAGCGATCGGCGCGTAAGGAATTTCGCCCAGCTCAGGTTTGGCGACCACCATCATCGACATGTAACTAATAGGCAGATAAACCGCCTCATTGTGTAGCCGAGTCAGAATGTCACGATACAGCGCCTGACGTTGGGTTTTATCAGTGGAAATAAGTACTTCGCCAATCTCTTTATCAATCTGGACTTTATCTGGCAGGCCAAGCTGTGCCTGATAGTCTGCGTGGGATGGTACGCGCATTGAGCTCATAAAAGCATGTGGATCATAGGGGGCACCCCATGTGCGATTAAAAATCATACCGAAACGACCATCGCGCTGGCGGGCATATATACTGCTTTCCTCTTCACCTACCAGAGCAACGTCTGCACCAATCTGGCGCATATTTGCCTGCATAATCTCAGCCATTGATTTGCTAAGCGCATCGGTACCGACATAGGCCAGTTCGATATGCAAAGGTTGCCCGTTTTTTTCACGGATTGTTTTTCCTGCAGGCAACGACCAGCCAGCTTGCTCCAGTAAAGATTTCGCCTTCTGTGGATCAAACTGGCGCGGCTTCAAACCGATATCAGCGTAGGGTACAGATGGTGCAAACAGTGTATCAGCCACCTGCTGAGTACCGTACAACGCGTTTTTAATCAGCGTTTTTTTATCAACCGCATAGTTTAATGCTTCTCGTACAGCCAGTTCATTTGTTGGTGGTTTAGCAGAGTTGAGCGCAAGCATCACGGTTTCAACAGGTGCAGAAAGTTGTGTCCTGTATTCGGGGTTCTGACTAAAACGTGCAAAAGTATCGAGTGGCAACAACCCTTCATTACCGTATAACAAATCAATATCGCCGGTTTCAAAAGCCACGGCTCGGGTAGTTGGATCCGGGATGACCTTAACGGTGATCTTTTGAATCTGCGGTTTCTCACCCCAGTAATGTTCATTACGCACCAGCACGTCATACTGATTAAGTTTGGATTCCTTCAGTACCCATGGCCCGGTACCAAT
Organism: Citrobacter sp. U14242; assembly: GCF_046555775.1. Classification (NCBI taxonomy): domain Bacteria; kingdom Pseudomonadati; phylum Pseudomonadota; class Gammaproteobacteria; order Enterobacterales; family Enterobacteriaceae; genus Citrobacter; species Citrobacter sp. U14242. The sequence goes on along the minus strand of NZ_JBKGLW010000004.1, from coordinate 414,509 downwards.
CGGTGCTTTAATTCCGTTAAGCGTTTCATTGTTTTTAAACTGAGAAGGCGCGATAAAGCGGAAAGGTCGCGGTAGAGCTAATTCCTGCAGGAATGGATAATAGGCATCTTTCAGGGTGATTTGCAGTTCTGTTTTACTTAGTGCTTTAACATCCGTGATTTGATTTGTTAGTTCCAGCCAGGCATGACGTTTACGGTTATCCAGCACGGCCCGGAAGTTTTCCGCTGCCGCCTGGGCATCAAATACTTCACCGTTAGAAAATTTAACATCATCACGTAAATGAAACGTCCATACTTTACCGTTTTCCGAATGGCTCCAGCTTTTTGCCAGCCACGGGATCACAGAACCATCCGCCTGATATTTCACCAATGGTTCATAGACCATGCTCTGAGCGAACATCTGGTTAGGTGTATAAAGATGTGGGTTTAATGGCCCAACATTCACCGGCCATGCAGTGGTTATTTCATCAGAAGGGGCGGCTTGAGCAAAAAAAGATGCGCATGCCAGCAGCGCTATAAGTGTGCGATTTAATCCGGACAAAATGATGACCTTATAAAGGGTTCTTAACCAAAAAGTATGATGATTATATAAAAACATCATACTTTTTATGTGCGACAGATCAATGTAAAGTCGCCAAACTAAACAGTAAAAATAAATAAAATTATCTGAATCGCTTGATGGGGAAATGTCAGATAGGTAGTACTTATTATGCTACTTGTATCCTGCGCTCTCGTTTGTTTTGATTTTCGCTGATGGGGGGCTCATTGATGTTCAGGCCTGGTTTTTTACCAGAGGCTGATACCACTAAAAGTATGGGGTGTTAATTCTTGATGAAGGGGGTTGCTTGTCACAACCCACAAATGACACAGCTTGATGACAATTATGATAAGTGCGGAGCCCCAGATACCTTAGGATGCAGATGGCTTCAGGAGACAAACTGCGAAAAATCGTTCTCCAAAACTCATTAGCAACTACATGATTTTATTGGGGTTGGCATGCAGTTTACTGGAAGGTAAAAAGCATGCCAAAAATCAACTTAACCTATTGAGTAATATAGATTAACTGTCTATGTCGCTAACCTTCTTGTTCAGCAAGCGGGAAGCGCGCCAGTAGATCAGCAACATCAGCCCCATGACGATGGTCAGGGTAATACTGGTGGCGGCCCCAAACGGCCAGTCGCGGATGTTCAGGAACTGCACTTTAATCACATTACCAATCAGCAGGTTTTTCGCGCCGCCCATCAGGTCGGATACGTAAAACAGCCCCATGGCTGGCAGCATAACCAGCAAACATCCGGCAATAATTCCCGGCATTGTCAGCGGGATAATAATGCGGGTAAAGGTCTGAAGTTTGCTGGCACCCAGATCGCGCGCAGCTTCGAGTAACGGTTTATCCAGTTTCTCAATGCTGGAGTAGAGCGGCATCACCATAAATGGCAGCAGGATATACACCAGGCCAATAATGACCGCGCTGGGGGTAAACATAATGCGAATGGGCGTATCAATCACGCCGAGCCAGAGTAGAAACTCGTTGAGATAGCCTTTGGTACTGAGGAAAATTTTGAGTCCGTAGATGCGAATAAGCGAGTTGGTCCAGAACGGAACAATCAGGAGGAAGAGCAGCAGTGGACGCACTTTCTCCGGCAGCTTTACCAAAAACCAGGCAAACGGATAGCCGAGTACCAGGCAGGCGAGTGTGGCAATCAGCGCCATATTGAGGGAGTGAACCAGCACCTCAAAATAGAGCGGATCGAGCAGACGTGCATAGTTTTCCAGCGTAAAGACCATTTTGACGAAATTAGCGTCGTCACGGGTCAAAAAGCTGGTGCCGATGATCATCAGGTTGGGCAGAAAGACAAACAACACAAGCCAACCGACAATGGTGACGATCACCACACTCTGGAATTTACTTGTGTTCTTCATCAGCCAGTACGACCTCCCAGCTTTCTACCCAGTTAATCGCCATTTTCTGGTCGAGCGAGTGGTCGAAGTCAGGATCGTCTTCGTTGAAGAATTCGCTGACCATGACCATCTTGCCGTTTTCCAGTTCAACAACTGATTCCAGCGTCATGCCTTTATAGTTACGTTCACGCACGTAACCGATAAGTCCTTCAATATGATTATCGTCGTTGATCTCGTCAACACGCAGATCTTCCGGGCGCAACAGTACGTGCAGCTTCTGTCCGGGGACCACCGCGAAGTTCACGTAAATATTACACTCGCGACCTTCAACGTTAGCACGAACACGCTGTTCGTCCAGACGTTCAATGACCGTCGCGTTAAACATATTGATTTCACCGATGAATCCGGCGACGAACAGATTCTTCGGTTCCTCGTAGATTTCTCGCGGTGTGCCGTCCTGCTCAATTTTGCCATCACGCATGACCACAATACGGTCTGACATTGTCAGTGCTTCTTCCTGATCGTGGGTGACAAAAACAAAAGTGATACCGAGTTTGCGCTGTAGCGCTTTCAGTTCGTTCTGCATCTGCTTACGCAGTTTATAGTCCAGCGCAGAGAGAGACTCATCCAGCAAAAGCAAACGCGGTTTATTGACCACCGCACGGGCAATCGCCACGCGCTGCTGTTGGCCACCGGAGAGTTGATGCGGTTTTCGCTGAGCGAACTCTTCCAGTTGCACCATGCGCAGGGCTTCGGTGACGCGCGAAGGAATATCGGCTGCGGGGGTTTTTTGCATGCGTAAACCAAAGGCCACATTTTCAAAAACGGTCATGTGGGGGAATAAGGCATAACTTTGGAATACGGTGTTCACGTAGCGGTTTTCCGCAGGAACGTGAGTGATGTCCTGGTTGTCCAGCATAATATGACCGGAATCAACCGTTTCAAGACCGGCAATCAGGCGAAGAACGGTTGTTTTACCGCAGCCAGAGGGGCCAAGTAGCGTGAGAAATTCGCCATGATTGATGGTCAAATCCAGGTTGGAAATCACCTCTTTGCCATCGAAACTCTTGCGAATTCCCGCTAGTTGCACCAGTGGAGAAAGCGAACGCGGTTGTTTATTCAATTTTTTACTCTGTCCCATGTAAACGCAACGGATGGCTGACCGATGCGGGGTTTGTGGTTAACCACCTTGATGACTCTTAATGAGGGCCGTTATTCTACGGCAAAGCGTTGTAATCGCCAATCCTTGTTGCGAATTACTGACTTAGCTTTATATTCAGAAGGATGTCATGGCGAAATATTCTCACTTGCGGGGATAAAAGTGACCTGACGCAATATTTGTCTTTTGTTGCTTATTGATAATGTTGTCACAAAAAGTGAGGGTGACTGCATGGATAAACTACTTGAGCGTTTTTTACACTACGTGTCGCTGGACACCCAATCAAAATCGGGCGTGCGGCAGGTACCCAGCACTGAAGGACAGTGGAAGTTATTGCAGTTGCTTAAGCAGCAACTCGAAGAGATGGGGCTGGTCAATATTACCTTGAGCGACAAGGGAACGTTGATGGCAACGTTGCCTGCAAACGTTGCCGGCAATATTCCCGCTATCGGTTTTATTTCCCATGTGGATACCTCACCGGATTTCAGTGGCAAAAATGTCAATCCGCAAATCGTTGAAAATTACCGTGGCGGCGATATTGCGCTCGGTATTGGTGATGAGGTTCTGTCTCCGGTGATGTTCCCGGTGCTGCATCAACTTCTGGGTCAGACGTTGATCACCACAGACGGCAAAACGCTGCTGGGTGCGGATGATAAAGCCGGTATTGCCGAAATTATGACCGCCCTGGCCGTGTTGATACAGAAAGATATTCCGCACGGTGATATTCGTGTGGCCTTTACGCCAGATGAAGAGGTCGGTAAAGGCGCGAAGCATTTCGACGTTGCAGCATTTGATGCGAAGTGGGCCTATACCGTCGACGGTGGCGGCGTGGGCGAACTGGAGTTTGAAAACTTCAACGCGGCGTCGGTCAATATCAAGATCGTCGGTAACAATGTGCATCCGGGTACGGCAAAAGGGGTGATGGTGAACGCGCTGTCGCTGGCGGCTCGCATCCATGCTGAAGTTCCCGCTGATGAGAGTCCGGAAGCGACGGAAGGCTATGAAGGTTTTTACCATCTGGCGAGTATGAAAGGTACCGTTGACCGGGCGGATATGCACTACATTATCCGTGATTTTGACCGTAAGCAGTTTGAAGCGCGTAAACGCAAAATCATGGATATCGCCAAAAAGGTCGGTAAAGGGTTACATCCGGACTGCTATATCGAACTGGTGATCGAAGACAGTTATTACAACATGCGCGAGAAAGTGATCGAGCATCCGCACGTTCTGGATATCGCCCAGCAGGCAATGCGTGATTGTGACATTGAGCCGGATCTTAAACCCATTCGTGGTGGCACCGACGGTGCGCAGCTGTCGTTCATGGGATTACCTTGCCCGAATCTGTTCACCGGTGGCTATAATTATCATGGTAAGCATGAGTTTGTGACACTGGAAGGAATGGAAAAAGCCGTGCAGGTGATTGTGCGTATTGCGGAATTGACGGCGAAACAGCAGCAATAAGCCTTGCGTCAGATGCCGGATGTACGAAGCGTCATCCGGCATAACGACAATAATTACCCTTCGAAGAACCAGTATCCGCTATTCACCAGTGCGGCAAGCATGGCGAGGAAAGACGGATCTTCCAGCGCATCCTCAAAGTTCTCCGCTGTCAGCACAATATGGCTGGCGAGCGCGTCCAGCGCCGGACGGTGAGGTGAGTCAATTTTCTCACCATTTACATAAACGTCATCACCAATGCGCAGTACGCGCAACCCACCCAGACGGACCAGAACATCGCCTTGTTTCAGGGCATCATAGATTTCGTCAGGCTGATAAGGCGGCTCAGGCGGAGCAACGTCCAGTTCATGACGCGACTGAGAGATAAACTCGCCAAACCACTGTTTAAAATGCTCCGGCTGGTTAATGAGCCCCAGCATCATTTCGCGCAGCTTGTCCATTTCCTGTGGCAGCACGTCTGCTGGATGGTCGCGCGGCGGCAGATCTGGATCGCTGTAGTACGTGCTACCCAGTTCGCGTTGCAGAACGTAATCAGCAAACCCGCTGATCAGTTCCCGGGTATTCGGTGCGCGGAAACCTACCGAGTAATTCATCGCGTTTTCCAACGCGTAGCCTTCGTGCGGGAATCCTGGTGGAATATACAGAATATCGCCTGGCTCCAGCTCTTCATCAATGATGGCTTCAAACGGATCAACCTGGAGCAGGTCAGGGTGTGGACAATGCTGCTTCAACTGCAGTTTTTCACCCACACGCCAGCGACGGCGACCGGTTCCCTGGATGATGAACACATCATATTGATCCAGATGCGGGCCAACACCGCCGCCGGGTACAGAAAATGAGATCATCAAATCGTCAATGCGCCAGTCCGGCAATTCTCGGAATGGCCGCATCAGCGCTGCGGTAGGTTCGTGCCAGTGGTTTACGGCCTGGACCAGCAATGACCAGTTGCTTTCACCAAGATGGTCATAGCTCTCGAAAGGACCGTGGCTAACCTGCCATTTGCCATCCTGGTGGCTAACCAACCGGCTGTCGACTTCGCTTTCCATTGCCAGCCCAGCCAGTTCGTCAGGGGAGAGTGGATCAATAAAGTTGTTAAAGCCGCGTTTTAAGACCACCGGACGTTTTTGCCAGTGACGTTCGAGAAAATCGGGCCAGTTAAGAGTGAGTTGGTATTCCATAATGAGCATCCCGCAGGCTGGTATCTGCAACCGATTATAACGGATACTTAACCGCAAGCGTGAAGTCAGTACATATTTATTACATATAAAGATTACTCGTCTTTTTGTCCCGGATGCTGGCGGCCGAAAATAACTTCCATGCGCGCTCCGCCCAGCAGACTGTCGCCAGCGATAATCTGCCCGTCATATTGCTCGGTGATCTCACGTGCGACGGCCAGGCCCACACCTTGCCCGGGGCGTAAGGTATCCACGCGCTGACCACGGTCGAACACCACTTCACGTTTACTGCGTGGAATGCCGGGACCGTCATCTTCTACCACAATGTGCAGATGATCTTCCGTTAATTGCGCTGAGATCTCGACAAATTCCAGGCAATATTTACAGGCGTTATCAAGGACATTGCCCAGCACTTCGACGAAATCGTTCTGTTCACCCACAAAGCTTGTCTCAGGCGAAATGTCGAGATTAATGTTAACCCCTTTACGCTGGTACACCTTGTTTAATGCTGAGGTCAGTTTATCCAGTAACGGTGCAACCGGATGCAATTCCCGGCTGAGAAGGGCGCTACTGCCACGCATGCTGGCACGATGCAGATAATAGCCAATTTGCTGAGAAATACGGCTGATTTGCTCCAGCATGACGGGCTCAGCATCGCTCACGCTCATTTTGTCATTACGCATCGAACGTAGCGTGCTTTGCAACACGGCCAACGGTGTTTTCAGGCTGTGGGTGAGATCCGTTAACGTGGTGCGGTATTTATCGTAGCGTTCACGTTCGCTCTTTAATAGGCGGTTGAGGTTCCGCACCAGACTAGTGAGTTCACGCGTGGTGGCAGGATTAAGCATTTCGCGATGATGCTCTTCAAGCTCACGGACTTCGCGCGCCAGTGATTCGATTGGTCTCAGGCTCCACCAGGCTGCAACTAACAGCAGCGGGATAACCAACAGCAAATTGGCAACCAGCACATAAACAAACCAGCTCCAGACCATATATGAGCGTTTGAGCTCAATAGGAATGGTATCAACAACCACAATGGTCAGTTGTGGCATTCTGGCGGTGGCAGGGTAGATGTTCACTGCCACGGAGTGGGTCATTTCTGCGTTATCGTCATCTTCTCTGACTTCTCTTAGCTTCTGTTGCGCCGAATGATCTTCGCGTAGCAATGTGCTGGTGGCGTCGACATTGGCTTCAATCTCATGAAAACCATTTGTCTTTAGCCAGTCCGGTTGAATACGTTGTACCAGCCAGGGAACGTCGCGTTGGGCCCAGAGCAGTTTGCCGTTTTCATTATAAATCAGCGACATTGTGGGGCTTTGCATATCGAGGTTTTCAGGTAGCTCGACATTAATTTTGCCGTTTTCCCATTTGGCCAGTGTATAGAACAGATTACTTTCGCCACGCAGCAGACGAAATGTTGTTTTATCAAAGCTGACGCTGTAGCCAACCAAAGCCACCATGCCGTAAGCCAGCGAGAGGACCAGCACGACGCCTGCGGTTGCCAGCAAAAAGCGCAGCCGCAGCGATAACGGGAAAAAATGACGCAGTAATTTATTCATCAGCGCAGTTCAAAAAGATAACCTTGCCCACGTACCGTGGTGATCACATCATCCGGATATTGCGCCTGAATTTTCTTGCGCAGACGACCCATCAATACATCGATGGTGTGGCTTTCACGCAGTTCAGCGTCCGGGTAAAGCTGTAACATAAGCGAATCTTTACTAACAACTTTGCCGCTATTACGGATCAGCGTTTCCATAATGGTGTATTCGAACGCCGTGAGTTTGATCACTTCATCGTTCACGGACAGTTCGCGGCGAGAAAGGTCCACCTGAAATGGCGGAAGCGAGATTATCTGCGAGGCCAGACCACTATTGCGGCGCATCAGTGCCTGCATTCTTGCAGCCACTTCTTCAATGTGAAACGGTTTTGTGACGTAATCATCTGCACCGGCGCTGAGCACTTCCACTTTGTCCTGCCAGCCTTCACGCGCGGTTAATACCAGAATGGGCAATGACACGTCATTACTGCGCCAGCGGCGGATCAGTGACAGTCCGTCTTCATCGGGGAGCCCTAAATCGACGATCGCAATATCCGGCAGGTGTTCATTCAGAAAATAGTCTGCTTCCTTTGCATCTTCTGCATCATCCACCTGGTGGCCTAAATCCTGTAGCTGAACCTTAAGGTGGTGGCGTAATAATGCATTATCCTCAACAACCAGTACGCGCATCATTGTTTCTCCCCAAATTCACGGTACGAATAGTTTAACGCTGATTATGTAGATTGAAAGCAGCGCTATGAAATGAAATAACTTTTTTCATGCTCCCTCGCCCGTGGGGGCGTCCTGGGGGCAGTGCTGTTGGCATCTGATTGTTCAGCATGTTGACCTGATCCTGGTTCATGTCGCCAGTCCACCTGGAGTAAACCTCGTACACCATTCGCGCATCTTCATGTTCCATCTGACTCGCTATGAATGACGAATCTGCACTCAGTGAAAAAACGAAGCGAAGAGATTGCTGCTCAGTTTTTCTGTTCTCCCGATGATGAAATCGAATGTCTTGCTTCGGATTCGAGCCGGTGATTGCGTATTGTTCCTTCCGCGCATCCAGAGCAGGCCTCATCCCCGTATGTACGGCAACAATGATGATTAATGCCTGGCAACGGGGAAGGGCGGCTATCAGTGCCTGGTACTCATGAAGTAAAAGTGGGTCGGGATCATTTTTAGATAACTTGAGTCGCGACACGCCTTCATAAGGAGCATGCAATATAAACTGGCTTCGGTTTGCGAGCTTAAGCATTTCTGATAAAACTGCCATCTGTTTATTGATTGTTGAGGGCGCACGGCCCTGCCTGGCCAGATTCGGCATTGCCGGGTTAATAATTGTCCCGGTCGGTTCAGTGGTGGCGATAAATGGCGATAACGGATATCTATATCATGGGAGGCGGCTGTAGCATGGGGCGTTTGGCGTGAGCGCTCATCGCATCATCAAACAACGTCCACCCTTGATTAAGGATAGCGTTGCATCGACCCGTTGAACTCACAGCGAAAAGCGAACGCCCGCATAGCGTAAACAGGCGCCCGATATCTTGAAGTGGACAGATTACTTAACCCGCTTCCCCGTTTCGTCAGTGACCTTCTCGCCATCCTCTTTGGTAAAGGCTCCTTTCTGACCTTCCGGTAGAATATCCAGCACTCTCTCTGAAGGGCGGCAAAGACGAGTGCCAAGAGGCGTAACGACTACCGGCCGATTAATCAGGATCGGATGTTGAATCATGAAATCAATCAACTGCTCATCACTAAATTTCTCATCATCAAGACCCAGGTGTTCATAAGGCTCAACGTTTTTACGCAGTAAGGCGCGCACTGTAATCCCCATATCTGAAATAAGTTTAATAAGCTCATCACGGGTCGGGGGAGTATCGAGATAATAAATTATTGTCGGTTCGTTGCCGCTGTTGCGGATCATCTCCAGCGTGTTGCGAGAGGTGCCACAGGCCGGGTTGTGATAGATGGTTATGTTGCTCATATCAGTATCTCATTACAAAGTGACAGAGAGCCGCCACGCCAGCGCGGCCAGAGTGACAAACAGCACGGGTACAGTCATGACAATGCCGGTACGGAAGTAATATCCCCAGGTAATTGTTATATTTTTCTGAGCAAGCACATGCAGCCACAGCAGGGTAGCCAGACTGCCAATCGGGGTGATTTTCGGGCCTAAATCGCAGCCAATCACGTTGGCATAAATCATTGCCTCTTTGACGACGCCGGTCGCTGTACTCCCGTCAATTGACAGCGCGCCAATCAGCACTGTTGGCATATTGTTCATCACTGATGAGAGAAATGCCGTCAGGAAGCCAGTGCCGAAAGCCGCTGTCCATAACCCCTTGTCTGCCAGCAGATTCAACACGCCAGACAGGTACTCTGTGAGCCCTGCATTGCGCAGGCCGTAGACCACCAGGTACATGCCAAGCGAGAAAATAACGATCTGCCATGGCGCACCGCGCAGGACTTTCCCGGTATTGATGGCATTGCCTTTTTTCGCCACCACAAACAGCACTGCTGCGCCAACCGCTGCTATCGCACTGACCGGGATCCCCATCGGCTCCAGAACAAAGAAACCGACCAGCAATAATAACAGTACAATCCAGCCCGCCCTGAAGGTCGCCGGATCCTTTATCGCACTGGCTGGCGTCTTTAGCAGCGAAACGTCATATGTCGCCGGAATATCCCTGCGAAAAAAGAGATGCAGCATGGCCAGCGTGGCCGCAATCGCTGCAAGGTTCACGGGCACCATAATGGAGGCGTACTGCGTAAAGCCCAGACCGAAGAAGTCCGCCGAGACGATATTAACCAGGTTAGAAACAATGAGTGGCAGGCTGGCTGTATCTGCAATAAATCCTGCCGCCATGACAAAAGCCAGTGTCGTGCCCTGACTGAATCCCAGTGCGAGCAGCATCGCAATTACAATCGGCGTCAGGATCAGCGCGGCGCCGTCATTGGCAAACAACGCAGCAACAGCGGCGCCAAGCAAGACTATCCAGGTAAACAAAAGGCGGCCACGTCCGTTACCCCAGCGGGAGACGTGTAATGCCGCCCATTCAAAGAATCCAGACTCATCGAGCAGCAGGCTGATGATGATGACCGCAATAAATGCCGCTGTCGCGTTCCAGACGATATTCCAGACAACGGGAATATCAGCGATATGGATGACACCGGTTCCCAGCGCCAGCGCAGCTCCGATACTCGCACTCCAGCCAATACTCAGGCCTCTGGGTTGCCAGATCACCAGTATCAGCGTCAGTAAAAATATACTCCCTGCCAAAAACATTTTAGATCCCATTATATATATGATTATGTGAATGTGTTTCCCTGCTTCAGCAGGAAGTGCAGGCCGACTTTGCCAGCCATTCGCGCACATCCTCCCGAAGGCACAGCCAGGACGACGTGATTGTCTCAGCGGCCCACGCCGGTATATGTGGTGACAGACGATAGTGGATCCATTTCCCTTCCCGACGATCAAGCACAAGCTTAGCCTCGCGAAGGACGGCCATGTGACGTGATATTTTCGGTTGTGATTCTGAGGTGGCAGCACAGATATCGCACACGCACAGTTCCCCGGACTCCCGCAGAAGCATGACGATGGCGAGCCGTGTTTCATCCGACAGGATTTTGAAAAGCTGAACCGGTTGTAGCATTTTTCGCTCCGTTCTCTTTAGAATACATATATGGTATATCATATGTATTGAGTTTGAAATCACCAAATGGTAATGCAGGTCTGCGGCGGTTCACAGCCCTTCAATGCCGTGAACCAGATGCGTATTCTGGGCCGCTGGATGCGGATGTTTACGATCCCCAACCAGTCTTCCGTAGCCAGGGCATGGCAAGAGTTCGACGAAAACGGACGAATGAAACCTTCGTCATGGTATGACCGCATCGTCGATGTAGCCGAGGAGCTGTTTAAAATCACACTACTGCTGAAGGGACAAGCCGGTTATCTTGCGGATCGTTACAGCGAGCGAAAAGAGAGCATCAGGAGCTTTCATCCCGCGTCAATCAGGACAAAATATAACCTCTGTTCTTCGTGAGGGCATACTTCATGAGCTTAACAACGTCCGCCTGGCACAAAGCGGAAGAACTAACTGAGAAGACGGTCCGATGTGAGCGGACGATAAACGCAGTTGACGTTGCAAGAAAAGGTATTCTTAATGAGTACTCGCAGACTGCAATCTATGTTTATATGAAAATCCGAATGAGAGTTTAAATTTTATTTAAGAGAGAATATATGCGTACTCGTCCAGCCTCTCGATTGATAGTCCTTTCACCGGAAAATCATGTTCTGCTCTTTAGGTTCTGCCATAAAGATGATGCTCTAAAAGGAAAAACATACTGGGCAACGCCAGGGGGAGGACTTGAGCACAACGAGTCTTTTGAGCAGGCGGCGCTACGTGAATTATTTGAAGAAACGGGCGTGACAAGAAGAACGACGGGACCACAAATAGCCTTGAGAACCTTCCCTATGATGCTGCCAAGTGGTGAGAACGTTCTTGCTGAAGAACGTTTCTTTATTATTACTGCAGATAAATCAGATATTGACCGCTCAGGTTGGAGTGACAACGAAAAAAAAGTCATTCGCGATCACTACTGGTGGAGCTTAGAAGAGCTTAGACAGACCAATGAAATCATCTTTCCACTCGATTTGATAATTAACATACTTGAAGACTTCCCGTGCACTTAACATTCTGAAATGATCTGAATATCCGCTTAGCACTAACCAGCCCCATTGCGATTGAAAAATATGTATGAAAGTTTAATTAACGATTGATCGCATGAAAGAACTTCCTAAAGACGCGGTTTCGGCATAGAAAAAGAACTGCTTCAACGCCTGAATGATCACTATGACAATTGCAGACTCACAATCCGGCGCGCCGGGTCGGATGGGTTATGTGTTTTCGGTAGGGACAAGGACGATAAAAAGAGAATCGAATTCATCCTCCAGGCATTCCCGACCTCGCTACGGCGGAGTTTTTGCTTTCTGGCAATACGATGGGTATTCACCTGGCACGCTATCTCCGTTCCCAAATCATAGTGCTGCCCTCAATACTGACAGATACATCAAGCCACTATGGGATGTTTCATCCTGGACTTAATTCGGTTCATTTATTGACACAGAGAATAATGCTTAGTTAACTTATTGATGTGGTGAATCCCCCTGTGCGGTGGGGCGTCCGGTCAGGTCAAGATCCCTTTGACGCATGATGCAACGCGAGGCTTGTTGTCCGGGGCAGTCTCACCGGGAGGCACCCGGCACCACAACTGAACTCAAACCTGTCATACTGTTATCATGGTGTGGGGAGATAACGTTATAAAAATATCCTTTAGAAATAGCGTGATCGGACTCGGTATATCTATAGGTGTTGCAATAATTATTGTTTCCCTGGTTGTTTTTCTGAATGGCATTGGATTATGGTAACCCGCACTTTACCGTTTGGGATCCCTGCATTTGTCGGTGCCTTCCGGTTATGGGCTTTTATTATATAATTAACAATAAAATCAATTATTTTCTGTGAGAGCTTTAGTTATCAAGGTTGAAAGTGTTTCAAGCTGGATTGCAAGCTGGATGCTTAACCAGACATATCCATGAACGGCACTTTCCATTACTTCATCACTTTCATTCGCGAGTAAAAGGCCATGCAACTCTTGTGTGATTTCATTAAGACGTTCGCTGTTTGATGCTATTGGAGACGGGTTGCCTTCATGCAGCGCGTGAGCCAGCGTACTGAGAGTATTGCGGGTCATTTGTTCCATGTCGGAAAGTGTATGAGAGTTCAATATCAGAAACCGGCTGCTGCGCGACGCCCAGTGGGCATTTATCTGAAATTTTTGGGCAGCTATCATATCTCGGGTTATTGACTGAATATCCTCAAGCAGACTCTTTGCAATCTTTGTTTCTTTATTCACTGGTGTAATCAGACCACGCATTTTGACTACATTAGTCAACGCTCGCGTTTGAAGCCCGGTTATTCTGGGCTGGTTCAGAACGTTTCGTGAGACCCCGGCTGAAGTGATTTTTAAGTAATCAGCCAGAAAGTCAGCAAGTTGGATACGCCAGTTAATGAATGCTCTTTGGGGATAAATACTGGTAAACAGCATAGCCAGAATACATCCCAAAATAATATTGGTGCTTCGCCATAATGCTGTCTGTAAGTCCCCGGCAGGAGCGCTGCTGACTACGGCAAGCGTTATCCCAACAAGTAATGCAGCATACGGGCGTTTACTCATGGCCAGATATCCGCAAAGGAAAGCAGCGCATCCGCACCAGAGCATCATCAGGGTAAGAGAGTACATTTCAATGTGTAATGCAATGATCCCCAGAATTGCACCACCTACAGTTCCTGCCATTCGCTCAAGTGCTCTGGGGATAACGTTACCCATGTAGCTTACAGGTCCCATGACGACAACGAGTGTAATCAGGGGCCACGAGTGGTCTGGTAAACTCAACATTCTTATCAATAAGAACGTAATAACGAACGCTACAGCAATTCGAATCCCATGCACTATACGGTAGTTGCGGTAGATTTTAAGTTCTAATGGACTTATCGGTTTGTTCCGTTTAACGGAAAAAATGTTCTTTTTCATTGTGTAAAATCTTTAACAAAGAGCAAACGATAAAGAATATTCAGATATACACTGAAAAAAACAAGGAGTCTTACTTTTTTAAATTATAAAACCGGTGCGTGCTATTAAGACTTTACTATTGTTAATTATTTGCTAATTGAGCGATAAAGAAGGGAGTGATCTGTAATGTTCATTTTATATTTTGGGTTGTTATTATGAGTATAAGTAGTGGAGAACAGATTGAATGATAATCTGGCATAAATTCAACTTGTTGACTTTAATGATTATTAAAGAGTTGTGTGGTTTCTGGGAAATGGTTAACATGATTTAGATGAGTGACTTCTTCGATCAGATCAATCTGGTTTGATGGTGTTTCTGGACGATTTTAAATCGGCAACAGTATCTGGGTAAAATGCATGATGAGCAAATACAAAATTGCAGCTCTGATGACTACAGCGTCAACGGTCGCACTGTTTTGGTCAGTGGCATTAATCTTTGGGTTGCTTCATTCTCTGGGTATGTAGTCGAAATTGATTTAAGGCTTATAAAACATAATATTACGCAGGCAGTTATGAGACGAAGGGTATGAGTATTAGAATGTCTGATATTCTTATCGCTGTATGTTTTTTATGAGCTAAGGTTTGAACCAAAGCTCATCATATAAAATAAACTTATATTAGAAAAAAAGTATGCAACTAAACGATGTGTATCATCGAAATGCAACTGTATAAAGAGATAGTGCAATAGCCAGAAATATCCAATATTGAGAGTGATAATGGAAAAGTTTAAGCATTAATATTCTCCACAGAGTTGGTCATTAATTAATGGCAGATTTAAATGTCAACAACAAACAAAAAATCATAGTCACTGACTATTTTATTATTTCATAATGTTTCTGCCAGGCGCGATGGCGGTGCATTTGCACCAGTAATGGGAATTTTGCATTATTATGGTGAGATTAATGGCAGAAGTACTTTATGAACTGCTCAATCTACCAGTACAGACGACAATCATCATTCGTGCCTGCCAAACGGCGGCGATGATGCAGGCGATGAGGATGCTCGGCTTCAGAATTCACGAACAGCAGAGGCAGGTGAAATCGGAGGTGGCATTATTTATAGATGTTAATGCATTGCTGAATATCCAGTTGGCTGACGTGTGAATCAATTACGCGACATCCCTACTTTAACATAACCTGACTTCCGAAATTGATAAGTCATTTTTTCTGCTAACAGTATAATTTTGCTTATAAATCTGATGGGAGGAATTATGCGCAAATATATTACCCGAGGCGAATGGGAGGTTTTTTTTAAAGCTATAAATGGTACGCGAAATGAAATCCGCGATAAAGCCTTGTTACAGATGACATATATCCATGGATTGCGCGTCAGCGAGCTATTAGACCTGAGGCTGAGCGATCTTGATATGACCGAAAAAATTGTTTTCATCCGGCGGCTAAAAAATGGGTTGTCAACATCTCATCCATTGCAGCCAGAAACCATAGAATTATTGCAACGCTGGATTCAGGTCAGGAAAACTTACGCTAAAGGTAATCAAGAGGATTATCTTTTTCTGTCAACTCACGGGAAAAAAATGTCCAGGCAGTGGGTGTATAAATTATGTGCTCGATACAGTCAGCGCGCGGGTCTGAAAGTTAAAGTTCATCCGCATATGCTACGTCACGCTTGTGGTTATGCTCTTGCAAACCAGGGACTGGATACGCGGCTTATCCAGGACTATCTTGGGCACAGGAATATTCATCATACTGTATTGTATACAGCCAGTAATCCCCGGCGCTTTCAGCGGGCCTGGCAAGGATAAGTCTTCAGGCAGGGAATAAGGAACTGCACGTTCATAATATCTTTATTATCAGTTCTGTGGAATAAAGTATACATAGGGCCCTTTTTTAAAATGCATTTATTATCGCATAGTGCCCCCATCGCATCGTACATCTGGAACTCAAAAATATGTTCGAATGTTCCTTTGAATTTCTGGCTGACGTATAAGCCACCTGGTAGGATTTTTTCTGGCTGGGTGGATTTGCCTATTTTTGTTAAAGTGTAAATGATTTCTGAATCAGTGTCTTCAGCGGGAACCATTTCTCCAGAAATCATAAAGTGTGACATGTTATAAGTTGGTTCGTAAATTGACATCATGGACTGAAAAAGATTCCTGTTATAAACAAGGCGACCCTCTTTTGTTGTATGTATGAAGTCCATTCCCAGTCGAATGCGTTTTTTATTCCGGAGAGCCGGGGGGAGATTTCTTTCTACGATCTCCATTAAGTTAAATTCAGTACCCTTTGTCGTTCTGTAGAGGGCAGGCTGGGCGTACTGCATATCCCATGCCTTTGCGTTCCGGTATCGTATAGGGGAGAGTGTAAACTGTTGTCTGAAAGAACGGGAGAATGTCTGAAGGGAGCTGAAGTCATACATCAGTGATATGTCGGTTGCCAGAATGCTGGTATGACGCAACAGTAAGGCCGAAAGTGTCAGCTTTCTGCGACGAATATACTGTGCCACACTCATCCCGGTCTCTTTCAGAAACAGACTGTACAGCCAGCGTTCTGAATAGCCGGAACGTTCTGCAAGCTTTTTTACCGGCAAGGCGCTGTTCAGATTGTCTTCGATGATAATCACCAGTTGCTGAATTAAGTCCATCTCTTCTCTCTTTTTCGGCACAGCAGGGGCTGAGTGTTAAGAACAGTCGAATTTCACTGTGTTCCCCGACGTTAGCACGTTTCGCCCCACCAGTGTTTTTTATCGTGCCATCCTCCATTGCTCTGTTTCATCAAACCGGAATTTGCGCGTTACCCGGTACTGATAAGCCGACACGTACGGCAACAGATGTCTGTTGTTATTACTGGAATGGAGAGATGTCAGTGCTTCGTATTTCATACTTCTGACGGAGAGATATTCAGGTGGCGGGTATGCCTGAGAGACGCCTCCCCGGAAAACAAAGTGTCACTGTGGTGGATCTGACCTGTCATGAGTCATCAGTGATGTTTAGGCGTTGTGATTTTTGTGGGATCATCCGTCAGGGGCATGACTTGGGGCGATAAAACTAACAAGCCGGATAACGTTCGCGCGTATCCGGCCAGGGAATGGTATCAGCAGTGGGCCGGATGAGGCGAAATCGCTATCCGGCACCTGTCCTGATTATTTCAGTTCATCAACCATGGTGATGGCGCGGCCAATATAGTTGGCCGGTGTCATCGCTTTCAGGCGGATTTTCTCTTCCTCCGGCAGGGCCAGACCGTCGATAAACTGCTTCATGCCTTCAGCATCAACACGCTTGCCACGGGTCAGTTCTTTCAGCTTCTCGTATGGTTTCTCAATGCCATAACGACGCATCACGGTTTGAATCGGCTCAGCCAGCACTTCCCAGTTATGATCCAGTTCGTCCAGCAGGTGATCGCGGTTGACTTCCAGTTTGCTTACCCCCTTCAACGTAGACTGATAGGCGATCAGCGCATAGCCGATACCCACACCCAGGTTACGCAGTACGGTAGAATCTGTCAGGTCACGCTGCCAGCGTGAAACCGGCAGTTTGCTTGCCAGGTGCTGCAGAACCGCATTGGACAGGCCCAGATTACCTTCGGAGTTTTCGAAGTCGATCGGATTAACCTTATGCGGCATGGTGGAAGAACCAATCTCGCCGGCGATGGTTTTCTGTTTGAAGTGATTCAGCGCGACATAACCCCAGACATCACGGTCGAAATCGATAAGGATAGTGTTAAAACGGGCAATACAATCAAACAGTTCAGCAATGTAGTCGTGCGGTTCAATCTGTGTGGTGTACGGGTTCCACTGAATGCCCAGAGACGTGACAAATTCTTCACTGAACTGATGCCAGTCAACTTCCGGGTAAGCGGCGATGTGGGCATTATAGTTACCGACGGCACCGTTGATTTTACCGAGAATTTCGACCTGATTTAGCTGGCGATACTGGCGCTCCATACGGTAAGCCACGTTGGCCATTTCTTTGCCCAGTGTTGATGGGGTGGCCGGCTGACCGTGGGTACGGGAGAGCAGTGGAATGTCGCGATACTGCACGGACAAGTCTTTCACCGCATCGATCAGTTGGCGCCAGTAAGGCAGGATCACTTCATCACGCGCAGTTTTCAGCATCAGCGCATGAGACAGGTTGTTGATGTCTTCAGAGGTGCAAGCGAAGTGGATAAACTCGGCAACGTCATGCAGCTCCGGGATATCCGCCACTTTCTCTTTCAGGAAATACTCCACTGCCTTCACATCATGATTGGTCGTACGCTCGATGGTTTTGATACGTGCAGCATCTTCTTCATTGAAGTTAGCGACGATCGCATCAAGGAAACCGATTGCGTCGGCAGCAAAAGCAGGAACTTCCTTGATCGCTGCGTGCGCGGCCAGTTTTTGCAGCCAGCGTACTTCAACCTGTACACGGAATTTCAGCAAACCATATTCGCTGAAAATCCCGCGCAGCGCGCTGACTTTATCGCCGTAGCGTCCATCGACAGGGGAAACGGCGGTCAGTGAGGATAATTCCATAGATCACAACTCCGGGGTTAAATGAGCAAGAATTTGTTTTGCCTGAGTCGTCAGGCGATTACGAGAAAACATGAGTTGCAGACGGCCTCCACCAACCTGATGCCAGAGCACGGCAGCGCGAATGCCAGCCAGAAGCGAAGCGCGAACCTTCGCCTGAACCTGCGGGCTCTGGAGAATGGCCGGAGAACCCGTAACCTGAATACGTGGGCCGAGTGGGCTGATGACGTCAACATAGATACCAGCCATCGCACTCATCAACGTTTCTGACTGCAAATCAAAATGGTCCAACTGGCGCTGCAAGCCGTTGATACGGTCTCCCAGCGTGTCCATAGCGCCTTTGGCTGCTGATAGCTTACGCTCCAACACCATCAGGCTTAACGTGTAGCGGGTGAGTTCTGCATTCAGTCCCTGACGACTGCTGGCATTAAGCACGCCGAGCAATGTTTCAAGGCCAAGGCGCAGGTTGGCTTCACTGCCGCCGAACACGCCCAGCGTAGAGCTGGGATTCATATCGATGACACTGTTCAGTGAAACGTGTAGTGCATCGGCATCACAATGCCCCTGGTGCGCCAGTTCTTGTACCAGGCGTGCCGACTGGCAAATACCTGCCAGGGCGAGGGTGATGTCATAATAATTCTTTGCCACGTTCACTGCTTCCTTGTATCAAATGTGTAAATAATTATACCGGCAGAGGCAGACGCTGCTCAATAATGCCGCCGCCGAGGCACACTTCACCGTTGTAAAAGACCGCCGACTGACCCGGTGTTACCGCCGCGACGGGTTCGTCAAAAATCACTTCAATACGCTCAGCATCCAGTGCGTTAACGGTGCACGGAATGTCGGTTTGACGATAGCGGGTTTTCACTGTGCAGCGCATGGTGCCGGTGAACGGTTGACGGTCGACCCAATGTAATTGCTGTGCAATCAGGCCAACGGACATCAGGCGCGGGTGTTCATGACCCTGAGCCACAACCAGAATATTGTTCTCAACGTCTTTATCCACGACATACCATGGATCTTCAGTACCTTCTTTTGTTCCACCAATACCCAGACCTTTACGCTGACCCAGGGTGTGATACATCAGCCCCTGATGCTGGCCAATTTCTTCACCATCAACGGTAATGATCTTGCCTGGTTGTGCCGGAAGGTAACGACCGAGGAACTCGCGGAATTTGCGCTCGCCGATAAAGCAAATACCGGTGGAGTCTTTTTTCTTCGCAGTAACCAGACCCAGATCTTCGGCAATTTTGCGTACCTGTGGTTTTTCCAGTTCACCTACCGGGAACAGACTTTGTGCGATCTGCTCATGGCCGAGGGTATAGAGGAAGTAGCTCTGGTCCTTGTTACCATCGAGTCCCCGCAGCAGGCGGCTTTTGCCGTCCACGTCCGCGCGACGCACGTAGTGGCCAGTAGCAATGTAATCGGCACCTAAATCTTCAGCGGCAAATTCGAGGAAGGCTTTAAACTTGATTTCTTTATTGCACAGAATATCCGGGTTCGGCGTTCGACCCGCTTTGTACTCTTCAAGGAACAATTCAAAGACGTTGTCCCAGTATTCTGCAGCAAAGTTAACGGTATGCAGTTCAATGCCGAGTTTGTCGCAGACGGCCTGCGCATCCGCAAGATCGGCGGCCGCTGTGCAGTATTCCTCACCATCGTCCTCTTCCCAGTTCTTCATGAACAGGCCTTCTACCTGATAACCCTGTTGTTGCAACAGCCAGGCAGAAACGGAGGAATCGACACCGCCGGACATGCCGACGATTACTTTTTTTTGGCTTTCAGACATAGGAATACTCACGACATTGAACTTCAAGGCGGCATATTCTAGCACGCAGCCCTTTACTTGACACCCTCTGTAAACGGCCAGTTAAATTCGCCAATCATTGCGAGAGGATAACGCTGTCCGCTTTGATAACAACGAATACTTTCCGCCACCAGCGGTGAGCGCAGATTTGACGCCTGTAAAATCTCTTCGGCGCTGACCCAATGGCAGCAATCGATATCGCTGTCATGAGGTTCAGTAACGCACATATTGGCAAGCTCAATAGAAAACAGAAAGCGTAAAAAGGGTGTTCTGTCTGGGGCAATCCATTGATGCATTCGGATAAAGTGTTGTGGTTGCGCTTTTATCCCGGTTTCTTCCCACAGTTCGCGTGCAGCGGCTTGTATCAGTGTTTCATCGGCTTCCAGGTGCCCGGCGGGTTGATTCCACAAAGCTTTGCCGTTGATGGTTTCCTCAACGACTAAAAACTTATCTTCTGCATGCACAATGCAGGCAACGGTGACGTGCGGTTTAAACATACCT
Organism: Citrobacter sp. U14242; assembly: GCF_046555775.1. Classification (NCBI taxonomy): domain Bacteria; kingdom Pseudomonadati; phylum Pseudomonadota; class Gammaproteobacteria; order Enterobacterales; family Enterobacteriaceae; genus Citrobacter; species Citrobacter sp. U14242. The sequence goes on along the minus strand of NZ_JBKGLW010000004.1, from coordinate 393,866 downwards.
GTTCCTTATACAGTTGCATCCCGCCATTGACCATTAGCGAGATTATCCAGCGTGTAATTCCCCATCGCATAACGAATTAACCGCAGTGTAGGAAAGCCGACGTGTGCAGTCATGCGACGTACCTGACGATTACGGCCTTCATATAAGGTCACTTTTAACCAGGTGGTAGGGATATTTTTCCGCTCGCGAATGGGCGGGGTTCGCGGCCACAACCATTCTGGCTCTGCCACCAATTCAATACCTGCTGGCAGTGTGGGGCCATCGTTCAGCGTTACGCCGGTGCGCAGAGCGTTCAGCGCTTCGGATGTTGGCTCACCTTCCACCTGGACATAATAGATTTTCCCCGTACGTTTACCGGGTTGTGTCAACCGGGCCTGCAGCGCGCCGTCGTTGGTCAGCACCAGAAGTCCTTCGCTGTCGCGGTCAAGACGACCAGCAGCATAGACACCCTGAACAGGAATAAAATCTTTTAACGTTTTGCGTCCTGCTTCGTCAGTAAATTGTGGCAAAACATCGTATGGTTTATTGAACAAAACCACCCGTTTTGGCTGGTTTTCTTTACGCTGTTTAGTGACTTGTCTTGAGCTGAATCGCTCAACCCGGTGATTTCTAAAAGAAGTTTTTTGCATGGTATTTTCAGATTATATCAATTGCCGCATTATAGCCTAAGAACGAGTGTCTTTCATGGCGACGAACAATAGGGTAGTATTGACACGCTCATTACAAATCATTAACAAAAAGTTGCTCTAACGCATCCGTGTAGCAGGACGCAAATGCACATGCAGCGTGATGACAGACGAGCAGAACCAGAAGCGCTCGAAGGAGAGGTGAATGGAAAGCAAAGTAGTTGTTCCGGCGGAAGGTAAGAAGATCACCCTGCAAAACGGCAAACTCAACGTTCCTGAAAATCCGATTATCCCGTTCATTGAAGGCGACGGTATCGGCGTTGATGTAACCCCACCGATGATCAAAGTTGTCGATGCTGCTGTCGAGAAAGCCTATAAAGGCGAGCGTAAAATCTCCTGGATGGAAATCTACACCGGTGAGAAATCCACTCAGGTTTATGGCCAGGATGTCTGGCTGCCTGCTGAAACCCTGGATCTTATTCGTGAGTATCGTGTTGCCATCAAAGGCCCACTGACCACCCCAGTTGGCGGCGGTATTCGCTCTCTGAACGTTGCACTGCGTCAGGAACTTGACCTGTACGTGTGTCTGCGCCCGGTTCGTTACTACCAGGGCACCCCAAGCCCGGTTAAACATCCTGAACTGACCGATATGGTCATTTTCCGTGAAAACTCAGAAGACATCTATGCGGGTATTGAGTGGAAAGCTGACTCCGCTGATGCTGAGAAAGTGATTAAATTCCTGCGCGAAGAGATGGGCGTGAAGAAAATCCGCTTCCCGGAACATTGCGGTATCGGTATCAAGCCATGCTCCGAAGAAGGGACCAAGCGTCTGGTTCGTGCAGCGATTGAGTACGCCATCGCTAACGATCGTGATTCTGTTACCCTGGTTCATAAAGGTAACATTATGAAATTCACCGAAGGTGCATTCAAAGACTGGGGTTACCAGTTGGCGCGTGAAGAATTCGGTGGTGAACTGATCGATGGCGGTCCGTGGGTTAAAATCAAGAACCCGAAAACCGGTAAAGAGATCGTGGTTAAGGACGTTATCGCCGATGCGTTCCTGCAACAGATCCTGCTGCGCCCGGCAGAGTACGACGTTATCGCCTGTATGAACCTGAACGGCGACTATATCTCTGATGCGCTGGCAGCACAGGTTGGCGGGATTGGTATCGCACCGGGAGCCAACATTGGTGACGAATGTGCACTGTTCGAAGCAACCCACGGTACTGCACCGAAGTACGCGGGTCAGGATAAAGTGAACCCAGGTTCCATCATCCTGTCTGCAGAAATGATGCTGCGCCACATGGGTTGGGTAGAAGCGGCTGACCTGATCGTTAAAGGTATGGAAGGCGCGATTAACGCGAAAACCGTAACCTATGACTTCGAACGTCTGATGGACGGCGCTAAGCTGCTGAAATGTTCAGAGTTTGGTGACGCGATCATCGAAAACATGTAATGCCGTAATTTGTTAAATTTATTAACGGGAGCGTAACGCTCCCGTTGTTTTTTGTCAGGCTGCTAACGGTTATCAAAATAAGTTATCAAAATCCCCTGGTAGATACGTTTGCTATAAAAGAATGGGAAACGCACTGTCTGAAATAATACAATTAGTTATCGGAGGTGCGAATATATTTATCACGGTTGTTCTGTCTTCACGCCTTTTGGTAATTGATTGTCTTTAAAGGCTGTAAGATCGGCGATCTTCGTTTCAGGGTAACGCCCTTCTTGTTTAAGGATAGAGTGCATCGACCCATTGAACTAACAGCCGGGAGCGGATATTACAAATCTTTCCGATTAATAAGTATACATTTGTATATGGATTTAGGAAAACTGTTAATGAAATTAAATCAATTTTTTAATTAATTTTTTTGGTTTTTGTTTGGAGCTTAAATTAAGAAAAAACAAAACATATCTTTACTTATCTTTAAGAATTTTCGGATTTTTTTTATGGGAGTGAATTTTTTCTCCGTTATTATGCCTTCCGGTTACAAAGGGGATGACTTTTATTGCTTGGTCAAGCCTGGTCCTGAGGAACCAATTAATGCCGACTGAGCTCAGTGGCTAGAATGATTGACTTATAATCAGTGGGTCAGCCGTTCGATTCCGGTAGTCGGCACCAGGTGCGGCATAATTTTGAGGTGTTCCCAAGTGCGGGATGGCCGGGACAGCTTCAGCCGAAGGCCATTGACATATTAGATCTTGAGGCAGGTAATATGTTTCGGGCGGCACCCGACACCTCAACCCTGTAACGCTTATCACATGTGGTAGGCGATACGACCAATAATAATGAAATATTTTTCATGCGTTGACCTCCACCTCCTGTGAGGTGGTTTTTTTTAAATGTAAATTGTGTTGTATGCTTAACTCGAACGATTTTCCGAGCCCTCAGCAACGTTATAAAGACGACCGTGGCACACAGGTAACAATAATCAGTGTTGATGAGAGGCGCGTTGTTTTCATGCGTGAGGGATACCCTCATCCCTGTATGAGACCAATGTACAACTTTCTTGCGAAATTTAAGAAGATTTCTGAAAGATGCTCTGCTTGATTAGCAAGCGATGAACGATATTTAATTTGTTTTTATGTAATAGAGTGGTGGTTATTCAGGGCTGCATCCAACACCCAAAGATCGGAAGTGTTGCTAACAGTTGTCATGTTTTGCTGCATCAGTGGATAAGGAGAAAATCTATGGGGATAGGGTTTGTATTAAGCGGGATGTTTTGCTTCTTTGTTGCACATCTGGCAGATAAATACTCGAAAATGTTGATAGCTGATGTAACGATTATTTCTGGAATATTGATAATAACTCTTTCTTTCTTATTCTGAGAGTAAACTTAATTTCAAAGATGGGTAAGCCATATCTTGTAGCTGAACTTACTTGGATAGAATTCGAATGGGCCATTTCCGAAAGAGTGGTTGAGGCGAGCATAGGGAAATACTTCGGGGATGGCCCATCCGAATTTATTATGGAGATATTAATGTAGCGTATGTTTGTCAGAGCCCGCCATCGTGCGGGTTTTGTCGTTTTTGTCTGCTGCTTTTTCCAGGATAAAAAAAGGCACGACCAAATGAATCTGGCCGCGGGACAAAGTCCGAGAATAACTACGATGAAAACGAGTAAAAAAGAGCGCGGCTGTCGGATCAGAAGCCGCGGGACAAGGTCCGTGATACTAAAGAATTTCCTCTCTTTTAAACTTCCCCGCTCGGGAAGTAACAAGAGTATATAAATTAAATTTTCTGGTTTAAATACAAATATTAACCTGAATTACTGGTAAGGCTTATTCCTCAGCATTTCACCTGACATACGCATCAATCACCACGGGATAATCCCTACTCAAAGGTGACTGCAGGTGCCATGGTGGGCTACAGCTTGTCTACGGAAGCACCAATAACACCATGATAAATGGCGGAATGCAGAGTGTCTCCGGGGGCAGTGCCACGAGCACTACCACTTAACAGTGGTGGTGTCCAGGCTGTCTCTGGTGGCGGTGTTGCCACGGTCACTCTCATTAACAGCGGAGGGAGCCAATATGTCTACAGCGGCGGCAGTACCACTGACACAACCGTTAACAGTGGTGGGCGTCAGCATGTTTACATCGGCGGCAATGTCACAGAAACGACCATTACAAGCGGCGGCATGCTGCAGGTGGAGGCCGGTGGTTCAGCCTCTAAGGTTACCCAGAACAGTGGCGGGCAGTCGTCACCAATACCAGTGCATTCCTGAGTGGTACCAGCGATAAAGGCAGTTTTAGTATCGCTGGCGGCAGTGCAGTCAATATGCTGCTGGAAAACGACGGCTATCTGACGGTATTTAGCGGTCACCAGGCCAGCAATACAACTGTTGGCAGCAACGGGACGCTGGGGTTCACAGCGGCGGTGTGCTCTACGGCACCACCACCCTGACTGATAAAGGGATGCTCGTCGGTGACGTAGTTACAAATGAAGGGAATCTGTATTTCCTCAACAACAGTGCTGCGACCTTCACAGGCAGCCTGACGGGGAACGTTGCGGGAGACAGCACCGGCGCAGGTGATATGGCGGTTAAAGGTGCGTCTGTCTGGTATCTTGATGGTGACTCCACTGTCGGTGCATTAACGCTGGATAACGGGACCGTTGATTTCCGTCCGCCAACAACCACGCGTCTGACGCCAGTGTTCAGGGCGGTCTCGCTGGCGCTTGATACACTGTCGGGTAACAGGACGTTCCGGATGAACACGGATATTGCATCGCATACCGGGGATATGCTGAAGGTAACGGGCAATGCCAGCGGTAACTTTGTGCTGGATATCAAAAACACCGGCCTGGAGCCAGTATCTGCTGGTGCACCGCTTCAGGTGGTGCAGACCGGCGGCGGTGATGCGGCGTTTCCCCTGAATGCCTGAACTCATCATCGAAAAGATATCTAAACAGCTCCCTTATACTTAAGTACATCAATGAACAGAGAAAATGCCGTTCCCGCATGGCGGCGGTGTGGATAGTACAGATGATACCCTGGTAAGGCAGGGGTAAATTTCTCCAGAACGCGGGTCAGTTTTTTTTCTTCAATAGCCTGCTGAACCTGGTCATAAGGCAGGTATGCCAGACCGTGCCCGGCAATGGCTGCGTCGAGGATCAGATCTATTGTATTTAATAAAAGCTGGCCTTCCATGCGAACCCTGACTTCGCGCCCTCCACGCATTAATCTCCAGCGATTTGCGGTGCCCGATGAGGGAAGGTACAGATTAATAGCCTGATGATCGACCAGGTGCGCCACAGACACTGGAGTACCTCTTCGCGAGAGATAATCCGGCGCGCCAACAATTGCCATCGGAATATCGGCCCCGATTCGAACAGCAATCATATCCTTATCCATCTCTCCCCCCAGGCGAACGCCGGCATCAAAGCGCTCAGAGACGACATCAGTCAGGCCGTAATCGATAAGGAGCTGCACATTAATGTCAGGGTGAGATTTCAACAGCGTGCGCATGGCGGGCAACAATATGGTCTTTGCGGCATGTTCAACTGTGGTAATGCGTATTGTGCCAGAGGGGCGGTCACGCAGATCACCTAATGAGGCCAGAGTCGAGTCTATGTCGTGCTGCATTGGACCAAGGACAGACAAAAGTTGTTCACCTGCTTTCGTCGGTACCACGCTGCGTGTGGTTCGCGTTAAAAGCCGTAACCCTAACCGCTCTTCCGTGCGACGAACTATCTGACTTAACGCTGACTGGGCCATGCCCAGACGGGCAGCAGCCCGGGTGAAGCTACGCTCTTCGGCGACGGCCACAAATGCCATCAGATCTGCTATCTCATCGCGTTTCATCTCTGTGTTTTCATCCGGGCAATTAATCATTTAAATGATAAGTCCAATCATTATTTTGGGTCTAATCATCTTAATAATCAATGGCTATAGTGATCCCATCAAGCGTTACAGATAACCGACAGCCCAATGAGGAACCGGATGATGAATCAGAAAATCAGTTTCACCAACAGCAATATCCCGACAATCTCTTTGTCAGCCGTGCTTTACTTCCCACCCGCATTTGATGAAAGCCGCAAGTACCCGGCTATTGTGGTTTCTCATCCGGGAGGCGGCGTTAAGGAACAAACCGCCGGTACCTATGCCGAAAGGCTGGCAGAAAAAGGGTTTGTGACTGTGGCTTACGATGCGTCTTATCAGGGCGAAAGTGGCGGAGAGCCGCGCCAGCTGGAAAACCCGTACATCCGTACTGAAGATGTCAGCGCAGTGATTGATTACCTGACCACACTGCCTTATGTCGACACCGCGCGAATTGGCGCAATGGGAATTTGCGCCGGTGCAGGCTATACCGCCAATGCCGCAATTCAGGATCGTCGCATCAAGGCAATCGGAACCGTCAGCGCCGTCAATATCGGTTCGATGTTCCGAAATGGCTGGGAAAACAATGTGAAATCCATTGATGCGCTGCCGTACGTTGAAGCGGGTTCAAATGCCCGTAGTACCGATATTAGCAGCGGTGAGTGTGCCACCATGCCGCTGGCGCCCATGAAGGAGTCTGATGCTCCAAATGAAGAATTGCGTCAGGCCTGGGAGTATTACCATACGCCACGGGCACAGTACCCGACGGCACCCGGATACGCCACGCTGCGAAGCCTCAACCAAATCATTACCTACGACGCGTACCATATGGCGGAGGTTTACCTGACCCAGCCGCTGCAAATTGTTGCAGGTAGCGCGGCGGGAAGTAAATGGATGAGCGACGATCTGTACGATCGTGCCTCAAGCCTGGACAAGCGGTACCACATTGTCGAATGCGCCAACCACATGGACTTGTATGACGGTAAAGCATACGTCGCTGAAGCCGTTTCCGTATTAGCCCCATTCTTCGGGGAGACGCTGTAATGAAACATGTTCAAATCCAGAACGCCGATATGGCCTGGCACATTGCCGCCAACGTTCAGTTTCCACCGGCGTTCGATGAGTCAAAACAGTATCCGACAATTATCAGCGTCCACCCTTTTGGCAGCTGTGAGGAACAGACGTCCGGCAATGTCTACGGAAAAGCGCTGGCTGAAACAGGTTATGTCGTGATCCCCTATGACGCCAGTTTCCAAGGGGAATCCGGCGGCTCTCTAAGCTGGGTGGAGGATCCGACTCAGCGCGTGGAAGATATCAGTCGCGTTATTGATTACGCCGTAACGCTGCCTTACGTCGATGCTGACCGGATTGGCGATCCCTGAAAAACTATGGCATGTGATTCAGAAGACTCCCGGATGGTTCCCGACATAAACAAGACCTGAATAACCAGACATCAGTACAGGTAATTCTGGAATATACCGTTTTGCCTGTGATTATTTGGAAGATGAAACATCAATTTGTCGCTTGCCAGGTAATTCTCTGCACTAATTACTGGGTTCTCAAGATTAACGGTCAGTACTTTTGGGCTGAACACATTGCAGCCCCCTTCAGATACAGCTGGCACCTACATGCACCGTTGGCGCATATAAATCACTGCAGCTCAGTGCCATAAAAGGTTCTCAAAGCCCACAAAAAATCATATTCGTAACCTTTCCTGGGTGTATGAGTACTGGAAAATACACAAGGTTTGGTTGTGGTTGTAGGTTAGGTCAAAGCCAGACGTTATTATCACCCGTGCTGTAATTTCGTAGTAGGAATAAGTCAATTACACCTGACTTACTCACCCATTAGTTGATTTGTATTCTTAAAGATACCAACTAAAGTTTGCTGTAGTAACCATATAAATTGGGTGAGACGGATGCATTTTATTGTAATTCGTTCATTGTGGTATTTTATACCCATGCTCGTGATTTTGGTTAATACCACAATCGCAAATGCGGGCCCTGTCTGGCCAGGACCTGTAGCGCCATCCCAAACTGAAACGGTCGAATGTTCTGATTATTCAGCTGCAGGTATAGCGCGGTGTAGCCAAACTGTATGTTTCCCAAAGGGCCCATTGGATGGGCGCGGCTTGGTTGATAGCCAAATTCAGGTAGATAAAAGTAATGAAGAGGGCATTGAACGAGCTTGCTATATCCTATTCAACAATTATCTTTATTTTCCGGGCCGGAAAAATCCTTCATTTCCACGACAGTTTTGCATAGTGGCCAAGGCTGAAAGCCAGTTTGGTCTTGACCGGAAAGCAGCCGTTCGCTGCAAAGTAACAATTCCTCGTTTTGAACCAAAAATCGTTCAAAAAGACCCACCTTCCGCTGAACCATTTGACTATTCAGGCAAATTCAATGGTGTATTTCCGTTCTCCTTCGTTGACAATTTTCCGGAACTGACAATTGCTTTACCATTCGGAATACTAGAATCAGAGCTTAATGCCCAAAAAGATGGTGTGTGGCTCATATATTCATGGAAAGTTTCAGATGCACATGTATCTGTACATCAAAGTAATACGAGTGAGAAATTTAAAGAACGATTTGATCTGAGTCTTAAAGTTAGTTTGAAGAGTATCGCTGAAAATGTCGACTGCACAGTTAAGGTTGGATTTTCATTTCCTGCTTCCCCGGTCACCGCCGGCACAAAGGTTGGCATATGGATTCAAGGAGCCGACAGCTCTTGTGATGCTTCAGGATTTTTTAGCCACGCCTTTGGGCTTGATGCTCTTATGGCCGGCACAATACGCTCAACCTTGGCATCTCAGGCTGTTGGTTTGGTGGGGGCTGTGATTAATGAGGAAGACTTTAACGATTGGGTCGTTGATGATCCGGCCCTTAAAACCCTACTTGAACAGGCATGGATCGGCGGAACAGATTGCGAAGCACCGTTCCCACCTGGGATATGTTTGAAAGTAAGTTGGCCTCAAAGAAGCTTGGGTGACCATCGAAATGCAGTGCGAGCTTCCGTGCCACCGGCTACTACACCCGCTGACATTTCTGGCCTCGCAGAACTACGAGAAGAATTACGAAAAATATCTCCACGTATGCCATTGCCTAATGACCCGAACGGATATGCATTTCCGGCCAAAATCCATGGAGGACAATACGATGATGGAGATATGACCATATTTGGTGGACTACTTTGTCTCTCAGGTGAGCCGGAGGGCTGTGAACTTGTCCGGCGGAGTCAAGGATTAAATGGCGAGTTCTGGCGTTCCCCCGCTCGAGCAAATTCAGATACCGATGATCAGTTTAGTGGCGATCAGTTCAAAGGTATTGCCGCATTTTGGGCTAAAACTGGAGATATCCAATCTTTTACATCTTATCTGAATAGAATAAGCAAAAAATGGACTCCATATCCCAGTAAAGCAACAAATCTTGTACGCATGTATAATGGCTGCACGATGGATCCTGGAGGCAAATGCAACCTAATCGATGAAGAATGGCGATGGTTAAACATATTTGCTGACCGATTTGGTGTAAACTCTCAGATACCGGCAGATGCCAGAGATTATATTGCTAAGTTTGGGGATCCTGTTGGCATGTTGCCCTGGAAGGCGATGATTAACAAGCTGGGCTACCGTGTCCATCTAGTAGCTATCGAAATCTATATTGCCAAAAAACTTGGAATTACAGATCCAAGAATCGATGCTGCAGCTGAGATCCTTGTTGGTCGCCAGCCTGAAAATCCGTTTTACGTATTTCTGGCTCGTGGAAAAGATGCACGAGTTGTCGACCTCGTTAAGAGGAAGTGTATCGTTGATAGCGCGAAGACTGAATGGTATCAATGGAGTTGGGAACGCGCAGAGTCAGACCAGGCCTGGAAAGATTCTATGGGTTGGGACTGTATTTTCATGATCAATAATCTTCTTAACTAAACTATTTTTCTTTGAAAGCCTTAACTGCACCTTCATGCAGCTCACGCTGAAATACGCCGCAATTGCGGCTTTGGCTTGTTTTGATCACTCCGACAGCGCATAGTAAATTTATAATAATTAAACGCTGGTTTAGGACTTCGGGGGCCAATGTTGTAAAAATCACGCTAAGAGCTTAGTTTATTGTTTATATTGAAACTTAGAGGTCTTAGCTCGCTCTTCAGAATACCTTCCGATAACGAAAAGGTGTAATGCCCAAGCATATTTATATGGCCATATATTAACGGCGATAATCTTGCCAAATGCTCCTCTGCAGGCGTTTCCCCCGATTTGCGAAGATGTGATAACGCCTCCTACATGTAAAGTGTGTTCCACAGCACAACCCCATTGGTCACTATTCACAGAGCACCTGGTTGATCTTCCTGTCCTTCATAATAGTGTTTTCTCATCTCACCACGTTGTCTGTAGCAAATGGCTCGAGCCATGGCATGGCGTCCTTCTCCAGGGATATAGCCAGTATGCCGGAAGATCTCTAAACGTGAATGGTCCGGTAAACCGGGGTACTTACACGTGAAGCCCTCGGTTGGAAAAACAATATCCTGTTGTTGCATAAAAATATAGACCTTTATATTTATGTGTGTTTATTTTTGCTGACTAAACAGGTAGCTTATTTTTTGTACGGTGGTAGCGAAATTTGCTGTGTCTCAAATAACAGCAACGACCTTTTTTAAACAACTCCAGAAAATAATTTCGATTTAAATCTTTGATTTTAATGGGTTAAAAGGTGTTTGGGCTTACTGTTTCAATAATCGCTGGGTAGCATGTGTAAATAGCATAACAACTAAATTATAATTCTCTTACATTCGATAGATTGGTGAGGTAAGAATGCGGTTAATTGTTATGTTGTTAAGCTTCGTCGTCACTACTCAGGTCTGGGCTGGTGAACTTCCCAAGCCTGTCGGTAAAGTCCTTTTAACACTGTCCGGTAATATAGAAAATACCAATGAAGGGGGGAAAGCCGTTTTTGATATCGCCAGTCTCGAGAAACTGGGCACGGTAAGTTTCCAGACTACCTCACCCTGGTATAATGGACGCACTACCTTTACGGGTATCCCACTGCAAAAGCTCATGGATTATGTCGGGGCGAAAGGTTCTGTTGTTAAGGTCACTGCGCTCAATGACTACACCACCGTTATCCCACTCAGTGATTTCAAAAAATACAATGTTATTCTTGCTCTAAAAATCAACGGAGAATATATGCGCATCCGTGATAAAGGCCCGCTATTCATCGTGTATCCCTATGACAGCATTCCTGAACTGAATAATCAGATTTTTTATTCAAGGTCAGCATGGCAGGTCAGCTCAATGAATATTGAGTAGGGGTTCAGAGGAGCATCATGAACAGAATACTGGCTGGCATTATATTCTTCCTTTTTATATCTACCGGATATATATCTTCCCTTGTGCATGAAAGACAACAAGAATTACAGAAACTGACTCACTACACCGACTCATGGTCTGCTGTTCAAATGGTATCAGAATATTACCGATTTGAATCGTGGCTTGGTCTGTACATTAGCGATGATACGATGGCGCTTGATGTTGTGCGTCTGCGTCTCGACATTATGCTCAGCCAGAGCGATTTAATAAAAGAAGGCGATTTAGGACATTATATAGGAAGCAATCAAGCGCATTATGAACTGGCGATACAGCTTGAAAAGATGCTTAATTATCTGGATGTTCATCTTGAGAAAATGAACCGTTCAGAACTCAAGGCGTATTTGAAAGAAATGCATACACTTGATGCACCGTTAGCCCGTCTTTCATCCGGTGCGTTAGATAAAGATGTTAGCTCAGTTAATAATACAAACACTAACATTCAAACTCTGTACTATATTTATTCGGCGACTTCAGTATTGCTTATAATATTGAGTGCGATACTGGGGGTTCTGATTTTTTTTCAGAACAGAAACATTTTGAGAGCACATCTCCAGGTTAAGTGCCTTGCTGAGGAGCTTCAGGAATCTAAAGAAAAACTGCAGATCCAGAATGCAAAACTGGAATATGACGTCTATCATGACTCTCTCACCGAGATGAATAACCGCCAGTTGTTCTGGGGGGATTTAAATAAAACCATTCAGATGGCAGAAAAAAACAATGACTCGGTGACGGTGATGTTGTTTGATTTAGATCGATTCAAAGAGGTAAATGACACGTATGGTCATGATGCCGGTGATATGTTATTACGTCAGATATCCCATCGTTTGATTTCTATGAGCCAGGCTTCAGATACGCTATATCGTTTAGGTGGGGATGAATTTGCGTTTCTTTCGAGTGGTCTGACAGAGAGTCGCGCCGTTTCTCGTGCTCAAAAAATATGTGATTTTATCAACCAACCCTACACTATTTATAACGCAATTATAAATATAACCACTTGTGTTGGCATTGTTATCTCAGAAACTGAACGCCGTTCCGACTATCTTTATAAATTTGCCGATCTGGCGCTTTATGAGGCGAAAAATGAAGGCTCGGGTAAAATAAAAGTCTTCCGGCAGCGGATGTTAGAAAAGCTGCAAGAAAGCAGAACCCTTGAGCATGATATGGCAATGGCCATAGTGAATAAAGAGTTCGTGGTTTATTATCAGCCTATTGTTGATTCTTTCAGCCGGGAAATTTACAGCTATGAAGCTCTTATTCGTTGGATACATCCTCTAAAGGGACTTCTGCCGCCGGATAGTTTTATTCCTGTCGCTGAAAAAACAGGAATGATTAACGAGATGGGAAAATCTGTGCTTGAAATTGCATGCAGGGAAGCGGCTTCCTGGGCGGTACCGGTTAAAATTTCAGTCAATGTTTCACCTGTCCAGCTAAGCAGCAAGGCTTTCGCCGGAATCGTGCTGTCCATTCTGAAAGAGACGGGACTTCCGGCTGAACGTCTCGAGTTAGAAGTGACGGAATCCTCTCTGTTTACGGAGAGCAATACGCCGATGAATACACTTAACAAGCTCAGAGCCCTGGGTGTAAGAATCTCCATTGATGATTTTGGTACCGGATACTCTTCTCTTTCGCGGCTGAGTCGGCTTGCCTTCGATAAAATCAAAATAGACAAGTCCTTTGTGCATTCGATATCCACGCAGGAAGACGCCCTTAATATCATCAGGCTTATTACTGGTATGGCGAAATCGCTGAATATGAAAGCTGTTGCAGAAGGTGTTGAAACGGAGGAACAGCTGGCGAGCCTTCAGGCTCTGGGCTGCGATTTTGCGCAAGGGTATCTGTTTGGTAAACCGCAGCCGGGTATCAATGGGAAAATCAGAAACGGTTAAATCGCGCACGTTCCTCGTGCGCTGGTGATGCGCTATATCAGCTTAACGTCTTAGCGCTGGCAAGCGCTAAGACGCTGGCAATTGCCGCTTTCGCCTGCGGACTGTTTTTCCAGCACGTCGAGCCGACCAGAGATGCCGCCTGGTGGGTTATCTCGTCTACAGTAGCGTTTTTGAGATCGGCAAGCGAGTGGAAACCAAGTTGCTCAAGCCGCTCGATGACTTTGGGGCCAACGCCATTTAATGACAGGAGTGCCTGACGCTCAGTGGTTGAAAAGGGCATTGTCTCTCCTTACGTATGCGCAATACTAACAATCCGCTTAAGAATATACGCTAATAGCGGCCAGACTATCAGTTATAGCCTGGCCAACAGAGTTCAGCAAAACTAGAACTGGTAGTTTAAGGAGACCCAGTAGTTACGGCCCGGGTTGACGTATCCGGTCGTGGATTGCGCCGTCTGATAGTAGTCGCCCGCATAAGTACTATTGCGGCCAACCTGATACAGTGTGACGTCACTAAAGTCTTTATCCAGTACGTTGTTCACCGCGGTATTCAGCGTCAGTTCTTTGGTCAGCTTATAAGACATCCCCATGTCCAGAACGGTCCAGGCTTTTAAGTTTGCACCTTTGTCGTCATACACCGCTTTTTGGACGGCGCTGAGGTTGTCGTAATTCTCCGTATAGCGTGGAGCCTTACCGCGGTAGCGGGCGCTCAGCCAGGCGTTCATATCTTCCGTTGCCTGCCAGTTCAGACGGGCGTTCGCCATGTGTTTCGGGGTATAGCTCAGTGGCGCGCCTTTATTCTCGCCATCTTTTTGCTTGCTCTGGGTATAGGTGTAGTTGAGAGATAAACTCAGCGAGTCCGACCACAGCGGGAATGTACTGGCAAACTCGATACCATCGGTTCTCGCTTTACCGCTGTTGGTGTAGCTGTTGGTATTATCATCGATAGAATACGAAACGATTTTATTTTTGTATTCAGTATAGAAACCTGTCACGTTGGCGTTCAGCCCAGCATCATTCTCATAGTAAAGCCCGGTTTCGTAACTGGTACTCTCTTCAGGTTTAAGGTTCGGGTTCCCGACGGTATTGACGGTTCCCTGTGCCGTTACACCGCTGATGCCATTATGAAGTTGGCTGAGCGATAGCGCTTTATAGCCTGTTGTGACACCGCCTTTGAGGGTCCACTCGTCGGATACATCCCAGACCATATAGGCACGTGGGCTGAGGTGCCCGCCAAAGACGTCGTTATGTTCATAGCGTGTCCCCACGGTTAAGGCCAGAGAATCGAGGATATGCCATTCATCTTCAGCATAGGCCGACCATGTTTTCTGGTGGAATGTCTCGCCGGTATTGGCCAGCACGACACCGTCCTTCATGCGAGCATCCCAGTATTCCCCCCCGAGGGTCAACAGGTGCGAGTCACCTAACGGCGTCAGCAACATGGAATCCAGAATAACGTTGGTGTTCTTCAGTTCACGCGCGTCGCCAGCCCGGCTCGCGTTCTCTGGTGTCAGTGCCGAGGAGACCAACTGGCGGCCTTTGTTCTCGGTTTCATTCCAGCCTACAGAGGACTTCCAGGTACCAAATGTTAATGCGGTATCGTGGCCGAGCGTCACTTTGTTACGCTCATAACGCAGGGTCTTATCATATCCGCCGGTCAGATTGCCAAGCTGCCCATCATCGTTATCGTAGCGTTGTCTGGCAGAATCGAGATCCAGCCACAACGTATTGCTGTCGCTGGTTTTCCAGTCCAGACGAGTACCGATATTGTAATTCTCGGATTCCGTAGGATACGGCACGCGAGTGGAAGAAGTATCACTCAGAGAAGTGACACTGGAGCCCTGGCGTTGCGTGGTGCTGCCGCGAACCTGCATATCCAGTACACCGGCGATCAATGGGCCGCTTGACCAGAAGTTGGCGACCGTGCTGTTACCCCATTTATTACTTTCTTGCAGGTTAACGCCAGTATTAATGGACGTGCTCCATTTATCGGTGCTCTTTTTGGTAATGATATTGACGACGCCGCCAATGGCATCGGATCCGTATAGCGTCGACATCGGACCGCGGATCACTTCAATATGGTCGATCGCCGCCAGTGGAGGCATAAAGCTGGTGTTCATGGCCGAAAAGCCGTTTGGTGTCACGTCGCTGCTTCCATTTTGACGGATACCGTCAATCAAGAGCAGGGTATAGCTGGCTGGCATACCACGGATGCTAATTTCCAGACCGCCGGTTTTCCCCGTGCTGCTTTCGACATCCACACCTTCCACTGAGCGTAGAGCCTCACCTAAGTCGTTATATTTATTGGTTTGTAACTCTTGCTGCGAAATAACGGAAACGCTGGCAGCCGCGTTGGTGATCTTTTTTTCGTAACCCGAAGCGGTTACTACCATCACGTCTTCAGCGAAGACAACGGGGCTGGTAAACCCTATGCAGGACAGAACAACAGAGGCAACAGGTTTTAAACGCATAGTCAAACTTCCTTTGTTAAAAATTCAAAGGCAATAAGATAATTGATGAAAATAGTAATACAAATAATTATCATTATATATTTACATAACTTGTCACTTACTGTGTCTTTTTTTAATAAATATACATAAATTGTCATGAATTTGAGGCAGGCAAAAACCGAAGTGGGTGAATAGTTTTCCCTGCAACTATTGCTTCTTATTTAATATAAAGCCGAATAAATACGGTGATTTTGCTTAGCCACTCCAGCGAAGTGAAAGGTGAAAGCACCGGGTATTAGAAAGTCGTATGATGTTTTTTAAAAATCGTCATACTTTTCTGCGCTGTATCATTTTTTTCGGCATTACTGTCCGCCATAATCCCTTCCCCAGGAGACCGTCTAACGTAAATGATTCGTTAAACGAGATAAAAATAACGTAAATCTGGATAAGAGAATGATTAAAGGTAAGCTGGCACTGCTGACGTGCGCACTGACTCTCGCATTAACCTCACCACTCCTCGCTGCGCAAAATGCAGACGAAGGCCGGACGTTAAAACTGGCAATTGGGCCCGAGCCGACGGAGGGATTTGACCCGATGTTGGGCTGGAGTCATGGCAGCTATCTGCTGTTGCATGCACCTTTGTTAAAGCAAAATGCGGATATGAGCTGGGGAAACCTGCTGACGGAAAACGTGGTGACCAGTGCCGACGGCAAAACCTGGATGCTGACGCTTAAGCCCGATCTCAAATTCTCTGATGGTTCACCGCTAACGGCTGAAGATGTGGTCTTCACCTATAACAAAGCCGCAAAAAGTGGTGGAAAAATTGACATGGGGAACTTCACCCATGCCCGCGTGATAGACAACCGCACGGCAGAAATTACCCTGAGCAGTCCTCAGAGTACCTTCGTGAACGTGCTCGGCTCTTTAGGCATTGTTCCGGCAAAACAGTATGACGAAAAAACATTTGCCAAAAATCCGATTGGCGCAGGTCCTTATCGCCTGGTGAGCTTTCAGCCGGGGCAGCAACTGATCGTGGAAGCAAACCCGTGGTATGCCGGTAAGAAGAATGATTTCAATCGGCTAGTGTTTGTATTCCTCGATGAGGATAACGCATACGCTGCAGCGCGTAGTGGTCAACTGGGACTGGTACGCATTGCGCCGTCGATGGCGGTAACACCAGCACAGCAGAATTTAAAACTGTGGGTTCGCGACAGTGTAGAAAACCGCGGTATTGTTTTCCCAATGGTTCCGGCAGGGAAAAAAGATGCTAATGGCTATCCGGTGGGTAACGATATTACGGCCGATGTTGCCATCAGACGCGCCATCAACTACGCCATCGATCGTAAGCAGCTTGCCGGGCAGGTTATGGAAGGCCATGCGATCCCAGCTTATAGCGCAGTCCAGGGACTTCCATGGCAGGGGACGTCGGTGGCATTCAAAGATGGCGACATTGAAAAAGCACGGACAATCCTGGAACAGGCCGGCTGGAAGGTGGGCAACGACGGTGTTCGTGTGAAAGACGGCAAAGAAGCGCGCCTGACCTTATGGTATGCCAGCGGCGACAGTACGCGTCGGGATTTAGCCGAAGCTGTGCGGGCAATGCTGGAACCGGTGGGCATTGCGGTGTCACTGCAATCAGGAAGCTGGGAAACCGTTGAGCGCCACATGCATGCGAACCCAACGCTGTTCGGTTGGGGAAGCCTGGATCCGATGGAGCTTTTCCATCACTACAGCGGGCAGGCTGCGGGGGTGGAGTATTACAACCCGGGCTACTACAGCAATCCAGTGGTCGAGCAACATCTCAAGCAGGCCATTGATGCACCAGACTGGCAAAAAGCGTTGCCTTTCTGGCAACAGGTTGAGTGGGATGGTAAACAAGGCGCAGGCGTACAGGGGGATGCCGCATGGGCATGGCTGCTGAATATTCAGCACACCTATCTGGCGAATCCGTGCATTAATCTGGGCAAAGGTGCACCGGAAATTCATGGTAGCTGGTCATTGCTCAACAATCTTGATGAATGGACCTGGACCTGCCGTTGATGAAGTCTGTTTTAGGCCATGTATTACGGCTGATAGTGTTGTTAGTGCTGGTCGCGGCTGGCACTTTCATCTTGCTCAGCTTTTCTCCGGTCGATCCAATCCGTGCCTATATTGGCAACGATTTGCTGCATGTTCCGCCGGAGCAATATGCACGTATTGCTGCTCGTTGGGGCCTGGATCAACCGTTGTGGGAGCGTTTTTTCCACTGGTTCTCACGCGTGCTACAGGGCGATCTGGGTTACTCGATGTTGTTCAATGCCCCTGTTGCCAGCGTGATTAAGGAGCGGTTTGCGACTTCGTTTGCGCTGCTGAGCGGTGCGTGGTTGGTTTCCGGTTTATTGGGAACGACAATGGGGTTTGTTGCCGGCCGCTACCTGAACCGTTGGCCGGATAAAGCCATCTGCCGACTTAGCTATCTGCTTTCTTCCTTACCGACCTTCTGGATTGGCATGCTGCTGTTGGCGGTATTTGCGGTGCGCTGGCCGTTGTTCCCGGTCTGTTGTGCGTGGGAGCCGGGAAATAACAGCGATATGGCAACGCTGCCTGAACGTCTGCGCCATCTGGTGCTCCCTGTTTGCGCACTTAGCCTGCTGGGGTTGGGGCAAATTACGTTGCACACGCGGGAAAGTATCGCCAGCGTGATGAAAAGCGAATTTGTCCGCTTTGCGCGTTCGCAGGGGGACAAGGGGTGGTCGCTGTTGCGACACCAGGTTCTGCGACACGCCATCACCCCAGCGCTATGTCTACAGTTTGCTTCGTTGGGCGAACTGTTGGGGGGGGCATTGCTGGCTGAAAAGGTTTTTGCCTATCCGGGGCTGGGGCAGGCTACCATCGATGCCGGGTTACGCGGTGACCTGCCGTTACTAATGGGGATTGTCTTGTTCAGTACCGTGCTGGTGTTTATGGGTAATTCTCTCTCTGCCTGGTTTGTCCATGTTTTGAATCGTGCGCTGGAGCGACCCGATGCTCTATAACCCGACGCCGACGCTTGTTCGTCTTCTGCTGTCCGTGAGTGGTCTGTTATTTATTGCAGTATATGGCGCGGCCATGCTGGATAATCCGCTGAACGTGAATCTTCTTGCCCGTCATCTTCCGCCTGATGCGCTGCACTGGTTTGGTACCGACAATCTGGGGCGCGACTTGTGGGTTCGTTGCTTTCAGGGGGCGCTTACCAGCCTGCAAATCGGTATTGGCGCGGCCCTGTGCAGCGGGTTCATTGCGTTACTGATGGCGGCGATTTCCCGTTTGCATCCACGCCTGGATGTCGTTATGCGTCTGATCACCGATGCGATGTTGTCCATGCCGCACCTTCTGCTGCTGATTTTGATCTGTTTTACGTTGGGCGGCGGGAAAAGCGGGGTGATTATGGCGGTTGCGCTCACACACTGGCCGCGGCTGGCATTGATTTTACGTGCTGAAGCGGAACGCGTGGCCCACAGTGATTACCTGACACTCACCTGGCGATTGGGGCATGGCCACTTTTACTGCTGGCGACATCACTATTTACCCGCGCTATTGCCCCAGTGGCTAACGGGAACGTTGCTGATGTTCCCTCACGCGGTATTGCACAGTGCAGCGTTAAGTTTTCTTGGCTTCGGGCTGGCACCACACGAACCTTCGCTGGGACTGTTGCTGGCAGATGCGCTGCGGTTTATCAGTCATGGTGACTGGTGGCTGGTGCTGTTTCCAGGGCTGATGCTATTTCTCCTTGTGATGCTATTTGATCAACTTGCCCGGGCGGTACATCGTTTATGGTTGAGAGGTGATACATGTTGAGTTTGCGGCAGATTTCGCTGGAAGTGGCGCGTTATCGCTGGTACGGCGCAAAAAAATGGTCCTCGTTGCTGCAGGATGTCTCCTTTGATGTTGCGCCGGGCCAGATGGTGGCGTTAGTGGGGGGCAGCGGTGAGGGTAAGAGCCTGCTGCTGCAATGCTTACTTGATCTATTGCCGGAAAATTTGCGCTTTCATGGCAATATCACCCTTGATGGAAAAATGCTGAATAACAATGACATCAGGGCATGTCGTGGCAATACGTTTAGCTACGTTCCGCAAGGTGTGCAGGCGCTGAATCCGCTGCTGTCTATTGAAAAGCATTTACGAAGAGCCAGCCAGCTTTCCGGTCAGGAATGGAACGCAGGGAAAATTGAACGCTTGCTCGAACGTAATCATCTGGAAACCACCGTGCTAGAGGCTTTCCCGCGTCAGCTTTCGGGAGGGATGGCCAAACGCATTCTGGCGTGTCACGCCGCGCTCAGTCAGGCTCGTTATATTCTTGCTGATGAGATTACCGCCTGGCTTGATGCACCTCTGGCAAATCAACTGCTGGAACAGCTACGCGGCCTGTGCGAGCAGGGAGCTGGCGTTTTATGGGTGACACATGATCTCACTCTGGCCGCACGTCACGCAGATCGCATTGTCGCGCTGCATCATGGAACGGTGTCGGATAATGTCAGTCGGGAACAGCTGGTGCGCGGTGAGATTAGTGAACATCTGCAACGGCAATGGCGAGCGCTGCCCGAAAGAAATCAACTTTTTGGAGAGCGGTATGCTGTGCTGTCGTGATGTGTTCATTCGTCAGGGAGGCAAAATACTGTGGCAAAATCTCTCGTTCTCGCTTTCGCCTGGGGAACGTATTGGGATTTGCGCACCCAGTGGAACCGGAAAAACAACGCTGGGACGTGTGCTCGCGGGGTGGCAAAAGCCGACATCCGGCGACGTTCTGGTTGATGACCAACCGTTGCCGCGCCATCAATATTGCCCGGTGCAGCTCGTGCCGCAGCATCCGGAATTAACCTTTAACCCCAGACGGAGTACCGGTGATGCGGTTCATGATGCCTGGCGGCCAGATGCAGAAACGCTTACCCGACTGCATATTAAGCCGGAGTGGCTAACGCGTCGTCCCGGACAACTTTCGGGCGGTGAGTTGGCACGAATTGCCATACTGCGGGCGCTCGACCCGCGTACGCGTTTTCTGATTGCCGATGAAATAACTGCGCAGCTCGATCCCTCTATCCAACGGGATATCTGGGCGCTGCTGCTTGAAGAGTGTCAGCGCCGTCCGTTAGGTATGTTAATTATCAGCCATCAACAGGCATTGCTTGATCAGATTTGCACGCGAACGCTACTCTGTCCGGGTCGCTCCTCAGATTAAACCACTCACTGGTCACTAACATGAAGATAAAATCAATGGCTATGGCCGTGACCCTGTTGTGGGCCGCGGTGCCGATGGCAAATGCCTCTGTTCAGGTAGGTTTTTCACCGGAAGGTTCGGCGCGGGGCTTGGTTCTCGACACCATTCGTCATGCGCGACACACCATCGACGTGATGGCGTATTCCTTTCAGTCTGCGGATATTGTTCAGGCGCTGGTAGATGCAGAAAAAAGAGGCGTTGTTGTTCGGGCAGTGATCGATAAAAAACGAAATCAGGGGAAAGTCAGCCAGAAAGCGATCGCGTTTGCGACGGCCAACGGTATCGATATCGAGCTGGATGACCATTATCACATACAACACGACAAGACCATGATTATTGATGGTGACACGCTGGAGACCGGCTCGTTTAATTTTGCCAAATCCGCCGAATTTGCGAATTCTGAAAACGTGTTGGTGATCCGTGGAGAGCCTGACGTTGTGGCCCAGTACCAGGCCCATTTTGACAGCCGTTGGAAAATTGCGCGCCAGCATGATTGAGTGGCGTAAAACGCTATTGATTAAATTGTAATGTTATATTATAACATTTCACATCAAAAATGATGTGAGGGTGAAATTTTGGCTATGCATTTGGAAAAATTGGCAGTCGCTCTGGGGATGCTTTTTGTTAGTAGTCAGGTACTGGCGCATGGTCACCATTCCCATGGTGCACCAATGAGCGAAATAGAACAAAAGGCGGCAGAAGGCGTTTTTGATGACAAAAATGTGCAGAACCGTACGCTAGCCGACTGGGATGGCATGTGGCAGTCTGTCTATCCGTATCTGGTGAGTGGCGAACTGGATCCGGTATTCAAAAAGAAAGCGGAGAAAGATAAGAGCAAAACGGCAGAACAGGTTAAAGCCTATTACCGTAAGGGTTATGCGACCGATGTTGACACGATTGGTATTGAAAACGGCGTAATGGAGTTTCATACCGGTAAAAAGGTGGCATCGTGTAAGTATGATTATGCCGGATATAAAATTTTGAACTATCCGTCAGGCAAGAAAGGTGTGCGTTATCTGTTCGAGTGTAAAGACGCTGGCAGCGACGCGCCGAAATACGTGCAATTCAGCGATCACATTATTGCGCCACGTAAGTCGAGCCACTTCCATATCTTTATGGGGAATACCTCGCAGGCTGCCCTGCTTGAAGAGATGGATAACTGGCCAACCTATTACCCTTATCAGCTCAAGGGAGAAGAGGTGGTGGATGAAATGCTGCACCACTAATCCCGACTGAAACTGTTCAATGAAACCCGCCGATGTTGGCGGGTTTCTGTGTATTACACTGACAGGAACATTATTTTCCGGAGGTCAGCGTGTTGTAGCTGGTCATCAGGTTGCGATAGTCAGGAATATGGTTGGAGAACAATGTTCCCAGCCCTTCAATATCGTTGCGCCAGTCACGGTGTAATTCACAGGCCAGACCGAACCATGTCATTAATTGTACGCCAGCAGATGACATACGATTCCACGCGGAATCACGGGTCAGCGGATTAAACGTACCGGATGCATCGGTGACCACAAACACGTCGAAACCGGCTTCAATGGCAGAAAGCGCAGGGAATGCGACGCAGACTTCAGTTACTACCCCGGCGATAATTAGCTGCTTTTTGCCTGTTGCTTTGATCGCGTTAACAAAATCTTCGTTATCCCAGGCATTAATCTGGCCAGGACGTGCGATGTAAGGGGCATCGGGGAACAGTTCTTTCAGTTCAGGAACTAATGGACCGTTAGGACCCGTTTCAAAGCTGGTGGTCAGAATAGTCGGGAGTTTGAAATATTTCGCCAGATCGCCTAATGCCAGTACGTTGTTTTTGAACTTGTCTGGATCGATGTCACGGACCAGTGAAAGTAAACCCGTTTGGTGATCGACCAGTAGTACGGCAGCCTGATCTTTATCAAGACGTTTATAAGCAATAGTCATTTTTCTTTCTCCATGTGATGAGAGGGGGCCTTGCGGGCTGAATCTACTGATAAACATTAGTGGCTAAACGGGGCATTGGGTAGGCGCAAAAGTGGGTTTCATCGTTGCAAATCTGGAACGAATAATGATGTTGCAACCGGACTGAAACAGAATGCTATATTCTAAAGCTTCTCTTTCCATCCCCTGGCGCATTCGTTAGCATATTGTCTCGCAGCAAGTGCATGTGTTTTTTCAGGAAGAGGTTAACGTGTTCGCAGAGTATGGAGTTCTGAATTACTGGACGTATCTGGTGGGGGCTATTTTTATCGTGTTGGTACCGGGGCCGAATACGATATTTGTGCTGAAGAACAGCGTCGGTCGTGGAGTGAAGGGCGGTTATCTGGCAGCAAGCGGTGTGTTTATCGGTGATGCCGTATTGATGTTTCTGGCTTATGCCGGCGTAGCTGCGCTTATCAAAACAACGCCCGTATTGTTCAATATCGTTCGTTATCTCGGCGCATTTTATCTGCTGTATCTCGGTGCGAAGATCCTGTATGCCACACTGAAATCGAAAGCCAGCGACGCTGCGCCAGAAGAAGTTCCGTTTGGTGCGATTTTCAAACGTGCATTAATTTTGAGTCTGACGAATCCGAAAGCCATTTTGTTTTATGTATCGTTTTTCGTACAGTTTATTGATGTCAACGCGACTCACTCAGGGTTGTCGTTCTTTATTTTGGCTATGACGCTTGAAATAGTGAGCTTTTTTTATCTGAGCTTCCTTATTTTCTCCGGTGCGTTTGTGACACAGTATATTCGCACGAAGAAAAAACTGGCTAAAGTTGGGAATTCCCTCATTGGCTTGATCTTTGTCGGTTTTGCCGCACGTCTGGCGACGCTTCAGTCGTAACGCTATTGGCCCGCTGTTGACGGCGGGCTTGCTGTATTAAGCTGTTCCTTTCATTGAAAATTGAAAGATGTGATTGTTATAACCAATAAATGGTATTTTAAATATATATTTTGAGGCGTACCCTGTTCACAGCAGCGATTCAATAAGACTCGCTGGTTGTCGACTGGAAAAGGGAAGAAAAATGCTTCAAATTCCACAGAATCATATTCATACACGCTCAACTCCGTTCTGGAACAAAGAAACTGCACCCGCCGGAATTTTCGAACGCCACCTTGATAAGGGTACCCGTGCCGGGGTTTATCCTCGACTTTCTGTGATGCAGGGGGCGGTCAAATATCTCGGATTTGCAGATGAACACAGCCCGGAGCCCGAAGAGGTGATGATTATCGAAGCCGGTCAGTTCGGCGTTTTTCCACCGGAGAAATGGCATAACATCGAAGTGATGACCGACGACACCTACTTTAATATCGACTTTTTCGTGGCGCCCGAAGTGTTGATGGAGAGCGCAAATCAACGAAAAGTTGTGCGTACCGGCAAGGAGTAAATCATGGGTAAAGCAACCTACACCGTTACAGTCACCAATAACAGCAATGGCGTGTCTGTCGATTATGAAACTGAAGCGCCGATGACATTGTTGATTCCGGATGTGGCCGCTGACGTTGTTAAAGACCTGGTCAATACGGTTCGTTCATACGATACCGAGAATGAGCACGAAGTCTGCGGCTGGTAGGGTTTTCATCTCTGCTATTGCTTGATTGCATTCATTTTGGAATTAAAACCGCATTGCGCTTTGACGGCGCGATGCGGTTTTTTTATTCATTATGCATATTTTTCCAGTTCATTTTTGGTAAAAGTTTTCTTAAGAAAACCTTAAGAAAATCGCATTGATTGCTAATGGCGTAAATTTCACAGGGGTTATGATCGGCCGTCTTTCATTCAACAGAACATCGTGCTTATGAAACTTGATACCCGGTTAACATGCCCGACACTCCTGCTGGGGCTGGTCACTGTGTTGATTCCGTTTACTGCCAATCTGAATCTCCCCTTGCTAAATGGCGGCGTCGTCAGATGGATTGAAAATGGTCAGGCGCTTTGGTTGTTATTTGGTGCCGTGTTTACTTTCTGCTATATCCGGCCTTTTTCGCGTCCTGATGGCGAGAAGCAATTTTGGCTGTGGGCTGCGCTGTGGTGGTTGGTTTTGCTGGGACGAAGCACCAGTTGGGGGCGCGATTATTTTCCCGACCACCCCAGGTTGTTATTCAGGGCTATCTCAGTGGTATTAATCGCCATGATTATCTTGCCGGTAGTGATATCAGTGAACCTGCGCCGGGAGATCGTTAATCGCTTGCGCAATGAATCGCTACCGCTCTGGTTGTTTGCGATCACCAGCTGCGCGTTTTTGATCTCCGACACGGTCGAGCACCATCGTCTGCTGGCTCCCGTATTTCTTCACAACGCGCAGTATGGCGATCTGATTGAAGAGCTGTACGAATTGCCGTTTATGGTTGGGCTATTTCTGATGAGTTTTAACTTTATGGCAAGGGATAAGCAGGCGGAATATATGGCTATTCATTTTAACGATCCGCAGTTGGCGAAGTAACGCAATGGCATTTGCCTGAGCCAGGAAGGGCGGCTCAGGCAAAGGTGCAGGTTGCTTACGCGATGGCTTCACACAGACGTGATTTCATCTCGCTGTAAGATCTCGCGGCATAGTTCTCCGCCCAACCTTGATCGGTGATGTGCTCAACATTGACGGCGCAATATTTGGTTTCCGGGGTTTTTGAGATGGGGTCCAGATTATCCTGGGTCAACTCATTACACGCGCCAATCCACCATTGATAGGTCATGTACACGGTTCCGGGATTGATGCGTTCAGAGACATCAGCCCGACTGATAACCTTGCCACGACGCGAGCTCACCCAAACCAGATCACGATGACGGATACCAAGGTTTTCCGCATCACGCGTGCTGATTTGAACATAGCCCGGCTCATCGGCCAGGGCCTGCAATGCTGCGCAGTTGCCGGTCATTGAGCGGCACGAATAGTGGCCGACTTCTCGCACAGTGCATAATACCATTGGGTACTTTTCATCAGGCACTTCTGCAGGAGCACGCCACTGTGCGGCAAACAATTTACCTTTGCCATTGGCGGTATCAAACTGGCTGTGTGCATACAGATATGGCGTGCCTGGGTGATCAAGCTCCGGACATGGCCACTGAACGTGGCCCATGTCACCCATCTTTTCGTAAGTCACACCGTAGAAGAGCGGGCATAGCTCGCGCATCTCATCCCAGATTTGCTGGTTATTTTGATACTGCATCGGATAGCCCATTGCGGTGGCAAGCAGACTGATGATTTCCCAGTCGCGTTTGACATCCCCCGTCGGTTCAATCGCCTGTTCAAACCGCTGGAATCCGCGGTCGGCGCAGGTAAAGACGCCGCCGTGTTCGCCCCACGATGTTGCGGGCAGGAGAACGTCAGCCATTTCTGCCGTCTTAGTCATGAAGATGTCTTGTACCACGATAAAATCGAGCGCGTTAAAGCCTTCACGGACCAGGCCCAGATCGGCCTCAGTTTGCAGCGGATCTTCACCCATGATGTAGTAGGCTTTGACTTTACCTTCGATTGCCAGATGGGGGACTTCAGTGATCCGGGTGCCGACCTTGTCATCCATCAGATTTACGTCAATACCCCATGCGTTGGCAAACTTCTCTCTCACGGCGAAATCGGTAACGTCCTGATAGCCCGGGAACTGGTTCGGCAGTACGCCCATATCACACGCGCCCTGCACGTTATTTTGCCCGCGCACCGGGCCAACGCCGACATTTGGACGCCCCAGGTTTCCGGTCAGCAATGCCAGACTCGACAGACCACGAACCACGTCAACCGCCTGACCAAACTGGGTCACGCCCATTCCCCACATCACGGTCGCCGAGGGGGCGGAAGCGAACGTACGCATTGCCTGACGAACCTGCTGTGCAGGCACACCCGTTAAATGTTCAACGGCTTCGGGCGCGTAATCCTTGACAGTTTCCCAGTAGGTTTCGAGGCCTTCGGCATGTTTTTGCACATACTCGTGATCATACAGCTTCTCTTCGATAAGCACGTGGCCAAACGCGTTGACCAGCGCCATGTTACAACCGTTTTTCAACTGCAGATGCTGGTCTGCTATTCGGGCTGTTTCAATGCGGCGGGGATCGCAGACAATGATTTTTGCCCCGTTCTGGCGGGCTTTGATCACCCGACGAGCCACAATCGGGTGGGAGTCGGCGCAATTATAGCCAAAGATGAGCAGGCATTTTGAGTTTTCAATGTCGCTAATTGAGTTACTCATCGCACCATTGCCCAGCGTTTCCTGCAGCCCCGCGACGGATGGACCGTGGCATACGCGGGCGCAGCAATCGACATTGTTGGTGTGGAGTACGCCACGTGCAAATTTTTGCATCACGTAGTTGGTCTCATTCCCGGTTCCACGAGACGAACCCGTAGTCATGATGGCGCGAGGACCATAGGTATTTTTGATATCGGATAAGCGTTTTGCGGTATAGCGGATGGCTTCATCCCAACTGACGGGCGTGAATTTCCCACCTTTTTCATAACGGATCATTGGTCTGGTCAGACGGGGAGTCAAAAGGCGAGTGTCGTTCAGAAAGTCCCAGCCATAGTAGCCTTTCAGACATAGCTGGTTTTGGTTCGTTACACCCTCAGCGGCTTCAGCGCGGATGATTTTGTTATTTTCAACAACAAGCTTGAGCTTGCACCCGGCCCCACAGTACGGGCAAACACTGGTGATTTTTTTCATCAATAACAGACCTGTTAAATGCTGAAATAGCGCGAATTGTAGACGGAGTCTCGCGAGCGTTTTCGCGGACTACGATTTGTCGTAGCGACGGGCTGTGTAAAGCATAAACTGTGCCAGAATTGAAAACTCAGCAATGGCAGGGAGCGAAAGCAAAAATAGCAGAATAATGACTGACGATTCGACACTAATGACGACAAACGTCAGTAAATATCACCGTTTTTGCGTGGTTTAACCTCATGAAACATCAGATAAAGATGAAAAATCAAAGTGACCCTGATCACAAATTTTAATTTTTCGGCGCTATGCTATGCTTTTATACAACGAGTAAATCGTTCACGTAAAAACATAAGCGAGGAAAATAATGGGTATTATTTCATGGGTGATTTTTGGTCTTATCGCGGGGATCCTGGCAAAATGGATCATGCCAGGGAAAGATGGCGGCGGTTTCTTTATGACCATTATCTTAGGGGTTGTTGGTGCCGTTGTGGGCGGATGGATCAGTACATTCTTTGGATTTGGTAAAGTTGATGGTTTCAACTTCGGCAGCTTTGTCGTGGCAATTATTGGCGCAATTGTAGTGTTGTTTATCTACAGAAAAATCAAAAGCTAAGTAACGAAAAAGACAATAAAGGCCACATTTTTGTGGCCTTCATTTTTGGTTACCACCAGCCCAGTTCCGTTCCCAGCACGACAACAATGGCCACGCCAATCATAATAAGCGTTGTTTTTTTCATCGTTATGCTCCTGGTGAGGCGTAGCCGCCAATAAAGAACCAGGACAGGAAAACGACAGCGGAAATGAAAATAATAACGGGGAAAATAATACCGAGTCGCATACGCTTATCTGCCAGAATAATTTAAAGACGATTAAGCATAACAGGGCTTAATGTACGACAAAAGCGGTTTTATCCTGACGTTTCTTATCCTGATACATCACACTGTCTGCAAGATGAAGCGCACAGTTGACGTCTGTCTCCAGCGGGTCTATTTCCACAACGCCCAGACTGGCTCCCGGATAATACAGACAGATTTCACCCAGGTCATAGTCACCACAAATTAGCTGCTGTAAGTGGTTTTTCACGCTTTGCAAACGAACACACGGCGACATTTCGTTTTCCACTGACAGGCTGGCGACTAAAAATTCATCACCGCCCAGACGACCAAGAATATCATTCTCACTGCACCCACGGCGTAAACGCTGGCCAATTTGGATCAAAAACTGGTCACCGACTTCGTGCCCAAAACGATCGTTGATCAGTTTGAAATCATCTAAATCAATATAGGCGACAATAATTTTGTGTCTGAGGTGGCGTGCCAGCGAGAAGAGGGTTTCGATATTTTCAAATATTGCCCGACGGTTAGGTAGCCCGGTCAGAACGTCAGTGTAGGAGTGGGCTATCAGCGCAGCATTCGCTTCACGTAACTGAGCAACCAGAGATTCTTTCTGGATAGACTGCGCAATCAGGCCCGCGAACAGATGCAGTACCTGCTCACCTCGTTCGCTTAGCGGTTGTTGCTGACGACTGGTTGCGCAGAGGGTACCATAGAATGTGCCATCGGGCAGATGAACTGGAGTACTCAGAAAGGTTGTGATCTCCAGTGCGCGTGCGGCGGTACATTCTGGCCAACGCGCGGGAACGTTATCGCTATACAGACAGTTTGCGTCTATTGCGCGCTTGCAGAGTGTCTCATCCCATGGCACCGACAGTCCTTCGGGGATCTGCATTTGCTTACTATTACGCGCATACAGAATATGCTGCAGACGCGCATCTAAATCGACCTTAGTAAGATAGGTCGATTCCATCTCAGTCACTACCTCCAGCATCTCCAGAAGTTGCCGAACCAGACTCTCAACAGACTGCTCCGTGGCTAATGATTGTGAGACTCGGGCGAGGATCATGTCTGACATGAGAGGTAAATACTCCAGAATGCTGATAAGTCCTGTATTGCCCGCATAATAGAACATCGGAGGGAAAGATGAAACACGCTATCCGGGGCAAAATGTATACATGGGTTTGAAACACATCAGTAAAACATGGAGATAGGTGGAGAGTAGGGGTACTCTCCCAGTGTAACGTTTATAACAGGAGTTAATATGAAACTGGCCTCTATTGTTGTGCCCGGCATTTTGGTGCTGGCGGGGTGTTCCACATCACCTGAAGCACCCGTACCACCGAAAGTTGGCATGGCGAACCCGGCATCCGTATATTGTGAGCAAAAGGGCGGCGTGCTGATTGCGGTGCAGACACCGCAAGGCGTAAGGTCAGATTGCAAACTCCCCGGTGGCGAAATTATTGATGAATGGGCGCTTTGGCGCAGAGATCATCCGGCAACGGGCAAATAACCCACTGTCACCATTGACGTAACCACTCAGCCAGAACCTGCGCATGGTTTTGCTGCGTATCCTTCGCCGCATACAGCAGCGTTAACGGCTGTTGCCGGGCAATATCCGCGAGCCGCTTGCCTTCCTGCTGTTGCTGGGCAAGTTCTGCGCGGTATTGCTCGGCGAAATGGGCAAAATCGATGACATCTGCGTGGAATGCCTTACGTAAATCAGACGAGGGCGTCAGCGCTTTATCCCATTCATTGAAAACAAGATCGGTTTTTTTCACCCCGCGCGGCCACAGCCTGTCGACCAGAACACGATAGCCATCACTTTTTTCTGCCGGGTCATACACGCGTTTACACTGAATATTCATCTTTTAATCCGCTCCGCTAAGCCACTGAACCCGTCTTCATTACGGTTAAATAAGATCGTAAAACGTGACCATTATAGCATTTTGGCCACACAGACTCTCAATTTAAGGGATTGTGATAACAACAAAAAATCGGTAGGCTGAGGCTCCTTATGTTGTCCCTCATTGTTTGGACATAAGGAAAGCTAATGGACATTTCCCCTGTTAAAGATACGCTTCGCATTGCGCTGGTAGGCGATTACAGCCCCGATATTCTGGCGCATCAGGCTATTCCCCTTGCCATCGATGATGCTGCTGCCGTTCTGGAATTAGTGGCTGATTATGACTGGCTCACCACATCCGATATTAGTAGTGGCGAAGATTTAGTCGGCTATGATGCCATCTGGGTGGTCCCCGGCAGTCCTTACCAGCACCCGGAAGGCGCGCTGACGGCAATTCGTTACGCACGCGAAAACAGCATTCCCTTTTTGGGCACTTGTGGCGGTTTTCAGCATGCCATTCTCGAGTATGCTCGCAATGTGCTGGGCTGGCGTGATGCCGCACATGCGGAAACAGATACCACGGGGCGTATGGTGATTGCACCGCTGAGCTGCTCGTTGGTCGAAAAGACGGATGATATTGAACTGCGTGCGAATACGCTGATCGCCAGGGCCTACGGACGGGATGTCATTACAGAGGGGTATCACTGTAACTATGGCGTTTCGGAAGCTTTTGCCGCTGAGCTTGAAAGCGGCGATCTGCGAGTGACGGGCTGGGATGACGCTGGTGACGTTCGCGCAATTGAACTGGTGACACATCCGTTTTATGTCGGGACGCTTTTTCAGCACGAACGAGGGGCACTGGCAGGAAAGCCTGTGCCACTCGTCCAGGCACTGCTGCGCGCGGCCAGAGGATAACAACCGGCCAGGTTGGTTATTCGCCTGCCCGATGTATTACGTGCAGGCGATCTCTTTCTCGCGTCCTGAACAGACGCCAAACACGGCCATGACGAGGGCTAGCAGCGCGACGCCAACCAGCGGGATCTGCCAGCTATCGTTAAGATCGTGAATTTTCCCCATCATTGGCGGCCCACATGCGGCCAGTAAATACCCGACAGATTGCGCCATGCCCGATAGTGCGGCGGCCTGGTGCGCAGAGCTTGCACGTAGCCCGATGAAGGTGAGGCCAAGGATCATCGTGGCACCGGAGCCAAAGCCAAACAACACGGTCCACAGGGCCGCCTGGCCAGGCATGACAGCAAACCCTGTCGCGCCAACAGCGCACATTAACGAGACCAGTGCGGCGATAGTACGCTGATCTTTAAACCGATACAGAACGAGGGGGATCAGTAGCCCGGGCGCTGCGGTCGCCAGTTGTAGCAAGCCATGCAGCGACCCCGCCTGAGCTTCACTGTAGCCGTGACTGATCATAATGGCGGGTAGCCAGCCGATAATAACGTAATAAATAAGCGAGTTGATGCCCAAAAACAGCGTGACCTGCCAGGCGAGACTGGAGCGCCAGATTGCGCGGGAGTGCAACGCTCGCGAATTGCTGAGGCTGGCATTGGCCGTCTGGCGCCACTGAGGTAACCAGATCAATAACGCCAGCAGCGGAAAGACCATTAACATCATCAGCGCACCGCGCCAGCCAAAGCCATTTAACGCCAGCGGCACGACCATTGCCGAACCCAGCGCTGCTGCAGCGCCCATTGTTAACGAATACGCCCCGGTGAGCTTTGCCACATGCTGTGAAAAATCACGCTTAATGAGGCCCGGCAAAAGGACATTTCCCAGTGCGATGCCACAGCCAATAACTGCCGTCCCGCCAAACAGGGCTCCGGATGAAGGGAGTGAACGTATAGCAATACCCACACAGATCAGCAGCATGGCGGCTAACAGACTGCGCTCAATACCCCAACGGCGAGCGACGGTTGCCGCCAGAGGCGACACCAGCGCAAAAGCAAGCAGTGGTAGCGTGGTCAGGAGTCCCGTCTGGGCGGTGGTCAGACCGTAGTCAGTGCGAATCGCGTCCAGTAAAGGGGCTGCGCCGGTAAACGTAACGCGTAGTGTGGTCGCGATCATCAGGATACCCGCAATTAACAGCGCACCGTTTTTACCGCGGGAAGAAGGGGAGTTAGTCATTTTTTTCTCATATCGTCAGGCGAGGCGTTACCTTAGCGTTTTTACTCTGTGGATGAATCAAGCTAAAATGACAGTTTAT
This sequence comes from Citrobacter sp. U14242, assembly GCF_046555775.1. Taxonomy (NCBI): domain Bacteria; kingdom Pseudomonadati; phylum Pseudomonadota; class Gammaproteobacteria; order Enterobacterales; family Enterobacteriaceae; genus Citrobacter; species Citrobacter sp. U14242. The sequence goes on along the minus strand of NZ_JBKGLW010000004.1, from coordinate 361,488 downwards.
CGCTAAAATCGGACATTCTTATGTTTGGACTGAGGCTGGACGGGTATCAACCCGATCTTTACCACGATGCCGCTGTGGCTTTTTGTATTCAGGCTCAGGAAGACGAACTTTTCAGCCCACTGCATCAACACCGCAAAGGCCAGTTAATCCTGGCGTTGCATGGCGCAATTACGTGCGAAGTTGAGAACGCCATGTGGATGGTGCCGCCGCAATATGCTGTGTGGATACCAGGTGAAATTCCGCACAGCAACCACGTTACCGTTGGCGCGCAATTGTGCTTTTTATTCATTGAACCTCATGCAGTAGTGATGCCGGAACGCTGTTGTACGCTGAAAATAACGCCATTATGCCGGGAGCTTATTCTTGCGCTGGCGAACAAAACGGATGCCCAGCTCTGTGAACCAGCCACCCAGCGGTTAACGCAGGTGTTGTTTGACGAACTACCACAGCAGCCACAGGAGCAAATGCAGTTACCGGTATCCGATCACCCGAAAATTCGCAAGATGGTGGCGACGATGGCGCAGGAGCCTGCACAATGGCAAACACTGGGGCAGTGGGCCAACGTGTTTGCCATGAGTGAGCGTAACCTTGCCCGTCTGGTCGTCAAAGAAACGGGGCTAAGTTTTCGCCGCTGGCGCCATCAGTTGCAACTGATCCTGGCGCTGCAGGCACTGATCGACGGGCACAATGTACAACAGGTCGCTCAAATGCTCGGTTACGATTCAACGACCGCGTTTATCACCATGTTCAAGAAAGGCCTGGGTCAAACACCAGGCGCTTACATTTCGGGTTTAAATAAAATTAGTTAAATATCATTATGTTGTGGTTTTTTTTGTGGTGACTATTTAGCACTTAAAATCACGCAAAGCCTCCCAAAATCTCTATTTTATGTGCGTCAGTTCCCCGCACAGCACCCCGGAGATTTTGAATAATGGCTTTTTATACGATTGAGAAGAGACTGAGAAAGGATGGTACACCCCGCTACAGATGCACTGTAGGAATTAAGGAGGGTGGCGTATACGAATACCGCGAAAACCAAACTTTTGCAAGGCCGGCTCTCGCTAAATCGTGGGGCGCCAAAAGGGTCGCTGAGCTTGAAACAAGTGGAATGCCAACCCCTGACAAGGGGGAGTCTCTATCGTCGCTCATAGAGCGATTCATCGCACATTCTGACTTGAGGCCGAACTATTCCAAAGAAAGTCAGTTGCGAGTAATTCAACGAACCGAGCTAGGCAGCATGTAGCTTAGCGACATAAGGGCGGTTCATTACATTGAGTTCGCGCGTTGGCTCCGAGCAACAGACAGATCGCCAAAAACAGTTACAGAGTACTACGGGCACCTATCCACAGTTCTGGAAGCCGCACGCCCGTTCTTTGGTGTTGAGGTGGATAGTGGGCAGTTGGCTGAGGCCAGGTTGTACTCGAAAAAGAAAAAGATTAGCGGCAGGTCAAATAAAAGAAGTAGGCGACCAAACGGGGAAGAAATAGAGCTGTTGTATTCTGAATTAAAAAACCGACGCCGCAATTCATATAAGGACATTCCTTTTGACGATATTTTTGAGTTATCAATATTGTCTCGTATGAGAATTGGGGAAATATGCCGGATATTAAAATCTGATATTGATGAGGGTCAGCGAGCTGTTCTGGTTAGGGATAGAAAGGACGCGGTAAAAAAGATTGGAAATCATATTTTTGTCCCTCTTCTTGGTCGTGCGTGGGATATAGTGAACAACCGTCCAGATAGCGTTGATGGGCGTTTTTTCCCCTACCGTTCAAAAACAATAAGCGATAAGTTTGCAATTATTTGCAAAGAGCTTGAAATAGATAATTTGCACTATCATGATTTGCGGCGTGAAGGTGCTAGTCGTTTATTTGAAATGGGATTTTCGATTGAAGAAGTCGCTCAGGTTACGGGGCATCGCAATTTGCAAACGCTCTGGACTGTATACACTGAGTTGTACCCCAAAACCATTCATGACCGTTTCAATGAGCTACAAAAACGCAACAATACGAAAGATTGACAGCATGGAATATTCCGTGCTTCCCTAAAAAGGAGCCGGGAAAGTCGGCTTGCTGCACAGGCTATTGTTTCCGCGTGTCGGTACGTGTCTGCTGTAGAGTCATAGTCGGCGGTGAGGCTGTCACTGGCTTGGTTACGAGGACTATGGCGAGAGAAATGGAGTACTTGGAACGCCACACCCCATCGGTGACTCGTGATTTAGTTTAAGAACCTCACGGATTGAGTTCCGGGATAGGTTCCTAAGTCGGTGCACACCGGGCGGGGCTGACAGGATAAGCCCTAACGTTGCATCACCCATCTGGCACGCCTTGGTCGTTGGGGTTGGGCTGGAAACTTCGTATACGGACCCTCCCGAGACGAGAATTCCAGAGAGTTAAGTGACATTGGTTAGTCCTAAAAAATGGCAACCTTTGTCACTTCTGTTTCTTGAGCCGTTTCTCTGAGGCGCGAATCCCAATTCGCACTCACTCAGCCAAGTCGCAGAAATATTTTTTTTACTGCTCGGGTTCGCCTGACAGATTCTATTCATGAGTTTAACTCAAGGGGCATGAGGCCCGTCGCTAGCGAGAGCTGGTGATGAGTAGTAAACCTGCACATGCTCGCAAAGAGCAGCAGAACCAAAAGTCCGCACTCCGTAGGGAGCAGGTCAAGCAAGCAGCATCCGAAGTGGGCAAGGCTCAATTACGGGAAATGCGCAAGCTTGGCTTTGCACCTCGCAAAGGTGTAGTCACTCAAAAACACTTTGAGCGCTACGCCGCCCACCTTGAAACATTGTCAATGGCAACACGCGCAAGCGCACTCAACAATGAAGTTGCTGTGTTTGTTGAACGTGGTGGCTTGATGACGCGAATCTTTGACCATTTGGAATCACCAAACATCAAAGCTACCGCATTCGCCAATCTCGCAACAACCGCCACGCGCCTTGTGTCTCTCGCTCCAACATTGGCTGATAAATCACGGGCCGCGCTTGCTGGTCAATCTGATGCGTATCTCTCTGATTCAGATCTCGACGCTATCGAGCGCGACGTCATGAAGGGTGCTGTCAGTGACTGAGCGCCAGGAGTTCACAACCAGAGAATACCGTGACCGGGTTCGCTCGCTCGCGGTGATGATTGTCTCTCAGGGCAAGGGGAAGATGCGCGAGCATATTCATCTGCTCAGGTTGTCGGCGCACTTCAACAAGTTCTATAAGCTGGATTTCTTTAAACCGTAGTGGTTCCAGTACCGCGCAGAACGCGACAAACAGCATTCTCGCCTCCGGTGCTAACAGCATGGTTCAGCAGGAAAGCGACCTTGCTGCAAAAATCCTCTCCGGCTCCATTGGCCTGACAACTGGCGCGATGAGAGGTGAGGTTGGTCTTCTGGATCAGCTTATGGGCGCTGGTGGTTCCATCTTCCAGACGGGCGCGAAAATTGCATCGAGCGGAGAGAAGAACCAGTTTAACGCCGGGTTGTTTGAGCAATGGTTCAATCAGCAGACCGCCAACAACAACCGCAAAAACGGCATGATTAACAACAACATGGATTTGATTGATTTCTCTGTTTTGATGCAGGAAATCTTACCAGCGGCGGGTATTGATACGACAACCAACACCACGTCAACATCCAAGCAAAGTGGTGGAGGGTTGCTCTAATGGGTTTTTGGGTTGATGTGGGCGCGGCTGCAGCAGAGTACGCACCAGAAATCGTTGATGGGGTAGAGGCGGTTGGTTCGGCAATTGTTGGTGGTGTAGGCGATGCGGCCGATTTTCTTGGGATGGGCGACACTGCGGCGGAGGCTAAGCAGGTTGTGGGAGGGGCTGTTAGTGAGTTAGTTCCTAATACGCCAGCAATGAGCGGTGTTGGAATGAGCGCCTCTAATTCTGTAGGCGCTGGGTTGGGCGCGGCGTCTTCGGGGTGGGGGTTGTCTGATTGGGCAAGCGAAGCTCTCAAGCCGGTTAAACGGAAATATTCTTTCGTCGGTGTCGCTGATGGAAAGTTTCGTGGGAATGAGCATCGCGCTTGAGAGAGAGTCTATAAAAGCGGAAATCTATGGCGAACTGCTGGCGCTAAACGCGGGCATAATTGTTCCGGTTGTAGAAAACCAGCTCAAGGAATAGCCTGGTTCAAGGAGGGTGGCATGGAAAAACAAGGAACGCACAGAGAAAAGGCCGTAGCAGAGTTGGTAGGAATGCTGTTTGAACTGCACAGGCTGCTAAAGGCCGGACAGACAGAAGAGGCGATCAAACTTATCGAATACGGCACGGAAGGGGTGAAGCGCCTCAATCATTAGCACGCTAAGCAACAAAACCCAACGATAACCCGCGCATGATGTGCGGGTTTTTTATTGGCTAGGAAAAATCTCATGAAAATCAAAAAAATGATTATGTGCTTAGGTTTGCTGCTGGTTGCGGCATCTGCAATGGCTTGCCCAAAGGGTGAGCATCCCCACGGGGGAATCGGTTCGCATCATAAGGGAGGGTATTGTTCTTATGACCAATAAGTCATTACTGCTGATATTTCCGCTTGCTGCGATGCTACTTTCTGGGTGTGTGGGAAAAGCAAATCACCCGCAATGCCAAAGCCTTAAGGCGGGTGCGGCTGGATCTCAATTTGGCGCAGCTCTGACAGGCAGATATATAGACCAAGTCAGGGCGGATATGGATGAGCGTCAGTATGAGCGCTGTGAAGAGATGTTTGATTTAGTGAATCAGCAACAGCAGTATCAGCAGCAATTGCAAGAAACGGAACAAGAGGCGAGTAGGGAGCGGATACAGGTGCAGGAGCAAGCGGAGGCAGAGGTGAGAAAAAGAAAAATGCTGGAAGCGCTGAGCGCCCCAGAGATGCAGAAAAAGATGCGTAATGATCCACTGAAAGACCTGGTAAGTTGTGCGAGGGGTGAGGGTGGAGAGAAGATCGCGAACGATGTTAAGGTCTTGGTAGAGGGGGCGTGTAGGAGTGAGCTTGATAGGCGAGTAGATTCAGGGAAGGTTAGTCGCGCCAAGGTGGATAAGTTACTTAACAAGCAAGAGCAGCAGCTAACACAATCGCAATCACCTAAAGGGGCGTCAGCGTCCAGTTCAAAGTTGGCTTACGCATCACTGCAGGGGTTGGTGGATTGTGAGCACTCGGTTGTTTCGCCGCAGAGCGGCGAACTTCTTAAGGAGGGTGCTAGTTCGTCATATCAATGTGAATTGGAAATTGACAGACGTGTGGATTCAGGGGTGATTAGTCGAGCCGAGGTAAATAAAATGGGTAATCAGGAAATGTAAGCACATATGAAAGTAAATCCCCTTCGGGGGATTTTTTTGTTGTGCACAGAAAGCCCCCAGCTAGGCTGGGGGTTCCGGAAAGCTTTCAGCTTTGAGCCAGTTATCAAAACCCCTTTTGATTTGTTAAAACACCTTGCGGTCTGGCAACTGCAAAAGTTCAACAAGAAATCAAAAGGGGGTCCCAATGGGGGACGAAAAGAGCTTAGCGCACACCCGATGGAACTGTAAATATCATATAGTTTTTGCGCCAAAATACCGAAGACAGACGTTCTACGGAGAGAAGCGCAGGGCAGTGGGCAGAATCTTAAGAAAGTTGTGCGAATGGAAAAAAGTACGAATTCTGGAAGCAGAGTGCTGTGCAGATCATATCCATATGCTTCTGGAGATCCCACCCAAGATGAGTGTGTCGAGCTTCATGGGATATCTGAAGGGAAAAAGCAGTCTGATGCTTTACGAGCAGTTTGGAGATATGAAATTCAAATACAGGAACAGGGAGTTCTGGTGTAGAGGGTACTACGTCGACACGGTAGGTAAGAACACGGCGAAGATACAGGAATACATAAAGCACCAGCTTGAAGAGGATAAAATGGGGAGCAGTTATCGATCCCTTATCCGGGTAGCCCGTTTACGGGCCGTAAGTAACGAAGTCTGATGCAAATGTCAGATCGTATGCGCCTGTTAGGGCGCGGCTGGTAAGAGAGCCTTATAGGCGCATCAGAAAAACCTCCGGCTATGCCGGAGGATATTTTGTCTGTACAGTACCCCTTATAGCACCCCATTAATGGTTAACTTATTGATATAAAAAATATCAGATTAGGTCAAACACCAGGTCGCTATCTGGCGAGCTTGGCTACTGCTTCCCAACAATCAGCGACACCAGACCTGCCGCAATAAGCGGACCCACCGGCACGCCGCGAAAGAGGGCAACGCCCAATACTGTGCCCACCAGTAAACCGGCGACGAGTTGAGGTTGGCTGCCCATCAGCGTGACGCCGCGCCCGCCAAGCCAGGAGACAACAACGCCGATGGCGATGGCGACCAGAGATTTCCAGTTTACAAAGGAGTGAATAAGCGTGGGGGGGGGCAGCGTGCCGCTGGCGATGGGAGCCATGACGCCGATCGTCAGAATAATAATCCCAACGGTAAGTCCCTGTTTTTCAATCCACGGGAAGAATGTATTCAGCGGAGTAACACGGACGATTATCAGCACCAGAATTGAAACGGCGACAGTGGTGTTGTGGCTGACAAGGCCCAGAGCTGCCAGTCCAAGCAGGATCAGCAGTGTGACATCAAACATCGTAGTTTCCTTGCCAAAAGAAAAAATAAGCCTGCTTACTGTACGCGTAAATGCGTGACGGAACAGGCTTTTTTATTGATTATTATTATTTTTGGGCGAACGCATAATATCGCGTTTTGATACTGATGTTACGGGCTTGCTATTGTGTGCGATGGAATGGGACTAATTCAGGTTGCGCAATGCGCAAATAATCTTTGGTGTCCATGATCACGGACTTTTCGAGCAGTCCGGCGTTGAACGCAATTTCAGTAAAGCGCTCAAACAACAGCGGATCGGCAACCAGCTTGAGTTTTGGATGGAAACTAAACGGTGGGATAGCGCCGAACACGCAGCCGGTCAGTTCATCCACTTCCGCCGGGCTGGCAAGTGATGCGCGTAAACCGCCGATATGTCCGGCAAGCTGGTTCAGGTCAGCCTGTTGGTCAGCCGGGAGAATGGCCAGCACATGCTGATTGACGCCGTTGCCTTTTACTTTACAGACGAGGGCTTTTGCTCCCTGACCCAGTGCTGTACCGCGAATTTCCGAGACAGCTTCACATTTGCCAACGGCTTCATGGCTGAGCACACGATACGTCGCGCCTTGTTCTGACAACAGCGAAATTAAACGTTGGTGCGTCGCGTTGCCTTTATTTACATCTGTCATTTCTTACTCCTGGTACTACGATGAAAATCCTGACGAATACAATATCACTCACGGTGGTATTTTTTCTGTTTGTTCAGATAGAGCTGTACATCTGATGCCTTATAAGCGTCATCAATAGTGTCGTTTGGCTGCATGTTATAAATCCCCGCGGAAAAACTGACGGAGGTATCCGGAGCAATAGTGTGTAAGTTATCGCGAATACGATCCAGTAGTTGGGGGGTGAGTTCAGGGGCATAATCGACAAGGATAATACAAAACTCATCTCCGCCGAGACGGATGGCATAGTCACTTTTGCGAATAGAGGCCTGAATAGCTTTGGCCAGAATGGTGATAATGCGGTCACCTTCCTGGTGTCCGAGTGTGTCATTAATTGTCTTTAGTTTATCGCAATCAATAGCAATAAAAGTTACGCAGGTTCCGGTGTTGATCAACTGCTGCAAACGCTGCTCAAGCGTGGGCGTTAATATTTTACGGTTATAAAGCCCGGTCATCGCATCACTGATATTTTCGCGTGTGACGTTGTGATACAAACGAAAATGCATTCTGACCATGTTCAGCAGCAGTGCCGTTGCCAGTAAATAGAAGGCAAATATCTTCCAGGAAGCAACAATAAAATACATAAAATCAAGCGACAATGTAATGCGCATTCCGCCTGGGATGTCATTAATATAATGAACATACTTAAACAAGTCGCTCTCACTTTGGTGAATGATAATCTCTTTACCTGAGTTGATGTCAGATAAGGTCACATTGAGATAGCGCCAGACGAGGGGACGGTCGTTGGTATAAAATATGTTCTTTAAATTGTCTTTGTTAATATCCACCATGACGACGCCTTTTAGCTTGCCGGTATAGTAGACCGGGGTCAAAAAACTCATCACTTTCTCCTGGGTGAGATCGTCCTGATAAATACTGGAAATGACGGTTCGGCCAGTAAAAACATCATCAATATCGTTCTGGTTAATTCCCAGTGTACCTTTCTGTAAAAAAGACCAGTGATTCATGGCAAATTGATATGAATTTATCAGGTTGTAGAAATAGATGTAGTCGTTTTTCAGGTCAATGTAATAGCGAAACTTGTATTCCATGGTGCCTAATCCCTGACCATAATCTACCCGTTCACGATTTGCGTTTACGGCCTGATCGAAGGCGGGGAGCAGAAAAATATCGTCAAGTTGTTCAATACAACTCGATGAGTGGGTCTGTAACGTACCGCGTAACGGAAGATAATCATGGGCAGTGAGATTGAATCCATGTATGCCGTTAACGGTTTCGAAAGCGGTACACAGCGCTTTTCGTTGTTCGACTGTGATGGGCTTTTTCGGGGATGAAAATTGGCGCATCATATGGGCGGCAATGCTCTGATTAGTATATTTATCATAGAGAAAGGATGAATCTGCTTTCTCTATGATGTAGCGCATATACGCGCTCATTGCCCGATCGTTGGCAACAAGTTCATAAACCAAAAAAGAAGATGTCAAAACAATAACGCTTACGGAGATAAAGTGCCGAAGCGCTTTATGATGCAATTTCATAATGATTTACAACCCTGTAAGTCAGATACATCAGTCTATCACACGGCATACATCCACTCTAACAGTACGGAAAATCCTGCAGGATTGTGCATTATTTGTAATAAAAATCATTCGTGCTCTTCACCTTTAATCTTTAATGTTGTATTTATAATGCAACTTATAGAAAAGGAGACAGGCGAATGAGCGCGACTGAAAAAGCGGGCCATACATTTTTAGCCAGCCTGGGAAAAACCCGCCTGCGCCCAGGCGGGGTTGAAGCGACGGAATGGTTGTTCCGGCAGTCCCAACTGACACCTGACAGCCAGGTCCTTGAAGTGGCCTGCAATATGGCTACGACGGCCATCGAACTGGTACAGCGCTTTGGATGTACAGTCTATGCCATTGATATGGATAAAAATGTACTGAGCAAGGCCAGAAGCAATGTGGCGCTCAACGGACTGGAAAATTACATTCATGTCATGGCGGCAAACGCCAGTACTCTGCCTTTTGCGGATAACAGCTTCGACGTAGTGATTAACGAAGCCATGCTGACGATGTATGCAGACAAAGCTAAAGCGAAATTGATTGCGGAATATCATCGGGTGCTGAAACCCGGTGGACGTTTGTTGACCCACGACATTATGTTCACTGCGCAAAAACTGGAAGAAGGTGACCAATATCAGTTGGTTCAGGTGGTGAAATCAAACGTCAGTCCGATGACGAAACAAGGATGGAGTGACCTGTTGATGAGTGCGGGATTTGAACAGGTCATACAACAGAATGGCAAAATGTCGTTGATGTCACCGCGCGGATTAATTCGCGATGAAGGAGTAAAGGGTGCGATTAAAATTGCGTTTAACGGTATGCGGACGTACGAAAATCGTCGCCGATTCTTGAAAATGTTTCGTTTCTTCCACTCGCAACGTCACCAACTAAACTACATTGCCTGCTGTTCCATCAAAGGAAAATAAAAAGGATAAACGGATGAATATTGATAAAATGAAAAGCCAGCATGTTGATATACTGGAAAAAATATCATTTTTGCGTCAGTTAAGCCTCGCTGGCGTTTCAGCCAATGCTCAGGAAATCGCTACTGCGATAGTGAGCATGAGTGCGATCATTAAAACGCATTTATCTGCTGAAGATCAGTTCCTTTATCCGCATATTGAACAGGATGGTAATAATGCACTTCGGCAAGTCAGCACAAAATTTAAGCGTGAAATGGCAGACATCGTTAGTGAATATGAGGTTTTCTCCCGCCGCTGGAATATTGCCAGTAAGTTGATGGGCAACGATGACGCGTTCAGACGCGACGCCAACAATGTTTTGCGTAAAGTGTATGAGCGTATGCAACGGGAAAATAAAGACTTCTATCCACTGGTGGAAAGAATGTAGCGTCATTTTACGTATGAACGCAACGCACCGCACCCGGCAAGAAAAAATCAGCCAGAGAAGAAAAACTGGCTGATTTTTTACGTCACTACCCGCTAACTATTGCTAGTGGCGCTTTGCTTATGGAACAGTTCGCGGAATACCGGATAAATATCATCCTGGTCGCGAATATGCTGCATCGCAAAGTTATCAAAGGTAGATTGCAGATGCTCATACTCACGCCACAGGGTCTGGTGTGCACGCCGGGTGATTTCAATATAGCTATAATATCGCACCACCGGCAGCAGCTTTTTCGCCAAAATTTCATGACACAGTGGTGAATCATCTGCCCAGTTATCGCCATCCGATGCCTGAGCGGCATAGATATTCCACTGGGCAGGGTTGTAGCGATCTTTTACCACTTCATCCATTAACTTCAGGGCGCTGGAAACGATGGTTCCCCCCGTTTCCTGAGAGTAGAAGAACTCGTGTTCATCAACCTCTTTTGCCTGAGTATGATGGCGAATATAGACAACCTCCACGTTCTTGTAAGTGCGGCTTAAGAACAGATACAGCAGGATATAAAACCGTTTTGCCATATCTTTAGTCGACTGGTCCATTGACCCAGAGACATCCATCAGGCAGAACATCACGGCCTGGCTGGAAGGATCGGGTCGTTTCTCATAATTCTTGTAGCGTAAATCAAAGGTATCAATAAACGGTACGCGTTCGATTTTTGCCCGTAATTCAGCAATCTCTTTGCGTAACCGTTCTTCCTCCAGTAACTGCGCAGGCTCACTGTTGGCGATGGTTTCAAGATCGGCCTCAAGCGCATGCAGTTCACGACGTTTACCCGCCGTCATTGCTGTGCGGCGTGCCAGTGAGTTCTGCAGGGAGCGCACCACGCTGATGTTGGCGGGCACACCGTTGGAGGTAAATCCTGCGCGGTGCGTTTTAAACTCCGTTAACTGACGCTGCTGATTCTGCTTCAGGTTAGGGAGTGCTAAATCTTCGAACAGCAGATCAAGATATTCATCTTTAGATATCTGAAAGACGAACTCATCCTGACCCTCTCCATCCTGACTGGCCTGGCCTTGTCCGCTTCCTGAACCGCCGCCGCCCCCCTGCGGACGTTCGATACGGTCATTCTGTACAAAATGATCGTTACCCGGATGCACGCGATGACGCAGGCCACCACGCCCCTGATGAAACATCGGTTCGCTAATATCATCGGTCGGGATAGAGACAGACTCGCCGCTATCGACATCAGTCACCGAACGCTTGTTAATGGCCTCGGAGATCGACTGTTTGATTTGCGATTTATAACGGCGTAAGAAGCGCTGACGGTTTACCGTGCTCTTGTTTTTGCCGTTAAGACGTCGGTCTATGAACCAGGTCATATGCCCCCCGTACTGCCAACTATTCGCAGATTCTGTAGATGCCGGATAGCGTTAAGCTTATCCGGCCTACAGAGTGTCGTTATAAGCCCGGCAACATCGGGCATGAAAGTTAAGACGATTTACGTACGCGCAAATACCATTCGCACAGTAAACGCACCTGTTTACGCGTGTAGCCTTTTTCCATCATCCGATCGACAAAGTCGTCGTGTTTTTTCTGCTCGTCAGTCGAGGTTTTGGCGTTAAACGAAATGACCGGCAACAACTCTTCGGTATTCGAGAACATTTTCTTCTCAATAACCGTGCGCAGTTTTTCGTAACTGGTCCAGTTCGGATTACGACCGCTGTTATTCGCTCTCGCACGCAGAACAAAGTTGACGATCTCGTTACGGAAGTCTTTCGGGTTACTGATACCCGCCGGTTTTTCAATTTTCTCCAGTTCGGAGTTCAGTGACTCGCGATCGAACAACTGACCGGTATCCGGGTCGCGATACTCCTGATCCTGAATCCAAAAATCCGCATAGGTAACATAACGGTCGAAAATGTTCTGTCCATATTCTGAATAGGACTCGAGGTAAGCCGTCTGGATCTCTTTGCCAATAAACTCGGCGTATTTCGGGATCAGATAGCCCTTCAGGAACTCAAGATAACGTTCGGCCTGCTCCTGAGGGAATTGCTCACGCTCGATTTGCTGCTCAAGCACATAGAACAGGTGCACCGGGTTTGCCGCGACTTCGGCATGGTCAAAGTTGAACACGCGGGAGAGGATCTTAAACGCGAAACGCGTGGACAGACCGTTCATCCCCTCATCAACTCCGGCGTAATCCCGGTACTCCTGATAAGATTTTGCTTTAGGATCGGTATCTTTCAGGCTTTCACCGTCATAAACGCGCATCTTCGAATAAATGCTCGAGTTTTCAGGTTCTTTCAGACGAGAAAGAATAGTGAAGCGAGAGAGCGTTTCCAGCGTGCCCGGTGCGCAAGGCGCATGGGTCAACTCACTGTGGTTAAGCAGTTTTTCGTAGATCTTGATCTCTTCAGATATACGTAAGCAATACGGGACCTTCACGATATATACACGGTCGAGGAAGGCTTCGTTATTTTTGTTGTTGCGGAACGTCACCCATTCAGATTCGTTCGAGTGGGCGAGAATAATCCCGTTAAACGGCAGGGCAGAGATACCTTCTGTCCCGTTGTAGTTTCCTTCCTGGGTTGCAGTCAGCAGAGGATGCAGCACTTTAATCGGTGCTTTAAACATCTCTACGAATTCCATAATCCCCTGGTTGGAGCGGCATAACGCACCTGAGTAGCCGTAGGCATCAGGATCGTTCTGTGCATGGTGTTCGAGTTTACGAATATCCACTTTCCCGACCAGAGCGGAAATATCCTGGTTGTTTTCATCACCAGGCTCCGTTTTAGCGATGGCGATTTGCTCCAGAATAGACGGCCAGACTTTGACAACGCGGAATTTAGTGATGTCCCCGCCGAAATCATGCAAACGCTTCGCGGCCCACGGCGACATGATCGTACCGAGATAGCGACGCGGGACCCCATACTCTTTTTCCAGGATCTGTGCATCTTCCTGCGGATTAAACAGGCATAACGGATGATCGTTAACCGGGCTACGTTCACCATTAGCGCTGAGAACATAAATGGGCACTCTTTGCATCAGCGATTTCAGTCGTTCTGCAAGCGATGATTTTCCCCCTCCCACCGGCCCCAGCAGATACAGGATCTGCTTCTTCTCTTCCAGCCCCTGAGCCGCATGTTTCAGATAAGAAACAATCTGTTCAATTGCGTCTTCCATGCCGTAAAACTCTTCAAAAGCGGGATAACGTGCAATCACCCGATTCGAAAAGAGTCGAGAAAGTCGAGGTTCGTGGGCAGTGTCAACCATGACAGGCTCACCAATAGCCATTAATAGCCGCTCTGCCGCGTTGGCATAAGCACTGCGATCTTGCCGACAAGTGGTAAGAAACTCCTGCAGCGTGAACTCTTCGTCCTTGGCAGCTTCATAACGCTGGCGATAGTGATCGAATATATTCATGGTATGCCGTCCTTTCGTTTTTTAGCACATGTTAAGAGCCGTTCATATGAATAGTAGAGGCCCCTGAAGAGGTAAACTGAACGACGTCACTGCTGAAGAAATAAGCAACTCTCATGCCATTTCGATGGTCAGGAGATCAACGTATTCGGTGATACACCTTCTAAATCTAAGCGTAGATGGCATTTGCAAAACTTGCCTGTACGCGCAAGTGAATTTCAATGGCATATCAATAACTCATCAGCAAAAAAAGCACATGTTATGTAAAGAAATGGGGCTGAATTCATGTGGTGTTCACCGTACTGCAAGCAAAATGTCATCACTCGCTGAGAAATTAGGGGGTTACATTGGGCAGGTAATACGTAAAATAGTTGGGCTGAAGCGTATTGGCGGTTACACTTTCGTCGCTAAACATTTGAATAAGGAATTATGGATTGTGACCAAACTCAAACTTCTGGCACTTGGCGTGCTCATTGCCACGTCCGCGAGCGTCGCGCAAGCAGAAAGCAACCTGACGCTGGGCGCAGGCGTTGGTGTGGTTGAACACCCTTACAAAAACTACGATAGTGACGTTTACCCGATCCCTGTTGTGACCTATGAAAGCGACAACTTCTGGTTCCGTGGTCTGGGCGGCGGATACTACCTGTGGAATGATAATACAGATAAATTATCTGTTATGGCGTACTGGTCGCCACTGTACTTCAAGCCGGGCGACAGCGACGATAGCCGTCTGCGCAATCTCGATAAGCGTAAGAGCACCATGATGGCCGGGCTTTCTTACGTACATAACACGCAATATGGTTTCCTGCGTACTAGCCTCGCGGGAGACGCACTGGATAACAGTAATGGTATCGTATGGGATCTGGCATGGCTGTACCGTTATACCAACGGGGGCCTGACACTGACACCGGGGATTGGTGTTGAGTGGAACAGTGAAAACCAGAACCAGTACTACTATGGTGTATCGCGTCACGAATCGTCCCGCAGTGGTTTACGTAGCTACGATCCCGAAAGCAGCTGGAATCCGTACCTTGAACTCAGCGCTAACTATAATTTCTTAGGCGACTGGAGCGTGTACGGTACTGCGCGTTACACCCGTCTGTCTGATGAGGTGACAGACAGCCCGATGGTAGACAAATCCTGGACGGGTCTGATCTCAACCGGTATCACCTATAAATTCTGATTTCGCTAAACGAGAAACAGATAATAATTTCAGGCCCGCAGAATGCGGGCTTTTTATTTTTACCGCAGCTGCCTGGTTTTGATAACGTATTTCTTCATTTTATTTAACGGTGAAAGTTATCTTTTATTCGAAACCTGTTTAATATATTTATTTTGCTTTTTTAGGTAATGGTCTGAAAAATGGAATTGACATTAAATATTGAATTGCAGATATTACTCAACTCTTAAAATACAGCGAAGAAAATTATTCGCATCGGATATTCAATGAAAAAGTTAATTATGATAGCTGTAATGGGCGGACTCCTGGCCGGGTGCTCCTCGGAAGCCTCCCGCATGAATGACTGCCAAAACAAGGGGATCAGCCGCGACGCGTGTTATGTTGCGGAACAAAACCGTCAGGCAACCATCAACGCTGCTGCGGAAAAACAGGCGATGGAGAACGCGCAAAACCTCTACAGCACGAATGGTGGCAACTCCCACCATCACCAAAAGCATAACAACGATTAAGGTTTAGCCGATGAAAAAGTATATCATTATCGCTGCACTGGTGGCGTCATCTGTCGCGCCAGCCTATGCCATTAGCGAGGCCTACCGCCAGCAGTTAGAACATGAACATAAAACGATGGTCAGCGAAGCCAGCGCACCCGTTCATGCCAGCAATGCAAAACCTGTACATGTGAAAAAACTGGGTGTCGATTTCAAACGTGGTGCTGATGGTATTGCCTATATTAATGGCAAACCCGCATCAAACGATGAGAATACAGCGACAGCACAAACGTATAGCGCAGGTTTAATTACTGTTATTATGTATAAAAATGGTAAAATTGAAGCAATGCAACAGGGAAAATATTTAGGGCGTTTAAAATAAGCCTGCATTGATAATAAGCCATAGGTTATTTAAGCCCGGGGATATACGCTCTCCGGGTTTTTATTTTGTATTTTCAATATGTTTCATTCTTTAATCTCTCCGTTACTGCCTCAGTTCAATACACCGCCCAATGAGTGATGGTGCATTTTGTGCACCGTCATAAGGCGACACCCGTGACTTTGCGCTATTGTGGTGCGTAAAGACAGGAGGGGATGATGACTGACAAGCAGGTGATTTTTACGCAGCAGGTAAGACTTCCGGCCATAGGGCAGGGGACGTGGTATATGGGCGAGAATACCAGCCGCCGTCGGGATGAAGTGGCCGCATTGCAGGCAGGGTTAGATCTTGGCTTGCGGCTTATTGATACCGCAGAAATGTATGCTGATGGTGCAGCAGAAAAGATCGTGGGAGAGGCGCTGAACGGTCGGCGCGATGAGGCGTTTTTGGTGTCAAAAGTGTATCCATGGAATGCCGGGGGACAAAAAGCGATTGCGGCCTGCGAAGGGAGTCTGCGCCGACTGAAAACCGACTATCTGGATCTCTATTTGCTGCACTGGACGGGTGACTTTACTTATGAAGAAACCGTCAGCGCTATGGAAAAACTCATCGCTCAGGGGAAAATTCGTCGGTGGGGTGTTTCAAATCTCGATTATGACGAGATGCAGGCCCTATGGCAGGTTGCGGGTGGACGGCAATGCGCCACTAACCAGGTGTTATATCATTTAGCATCGCGCGGCATTGAATATGACTTGCTACCATGGTGTCAGCAACAGCAGATGCCGGTTATGGCCTATAGCCCGTTGGCACAGGCAGGACGGTTGCGCAGTGGTCTGCTCACGCATTCGGTGATTAACGACATTGCACGTGCACACGATGCCACTGCCGCCCAGATCTTGCTGGCATGGGTTATTCGTCAACCAGGCGTGATCGCGATTCCAAAAGCGGCGAGTGTGGCGCACGTCGAACAGAATGCGGCCGCGTTAGAGATAACGCTCTCTACTGATGAGTTAAGGTTATTAGATCAGGCCTGGCCTGCTCCAGCAGGCAAAACAGTATTGGATATGGCCTGATAGCGATGTTTACTTCTCTTGTCCGGCCTATGCAATGCGTCAGTAGGCCGGATAAGTCGCCATCAGGCAACAGGCAAAATCTTATCGTTTCGCAACACGAATAGTTTGCGCCAGACGAGAAGGTTTCTCTGCAGTGGTCTTCTGCGGTGCTGTTGCGTACGCTGTTTCTACGCAAACAAACGTTTTGTAGCCATCGTCCGGCATGTCACCCATGCTGACAGACAGCGCCGGACCCGGGTTCCAGCCCACAACGTTCAGATGGTGGTGGTGCACGACATCGATATTACGCTTGAGCGAATCATCATGGATGACACTGCATGCTTCCGGGTTCAGATAAACGCGGTCAGTACGATCCGGGAAGGTCTGGATACCATCGGCCAGCGTATCTTCTTTTGCATTGTTCACTTTATCGATCAGGCGGTCGCCAAGACCACTTACTTTCACTGCGGCAATATCACCCACGTTGAAGTAGGTATGCAGTGCGGAGGTGGTTTCAAACTCGCCGTGGGCTTCCAGTTCCATTTCACAGGTTGCACCGACTTTGAAGCGGGCCAGCAGGGTAAAGTCGTGCGGCCATAGCTGACGCGTTTCAGCCTTGCTTTGCAGCTCAAACGTCAGAACCACGCCGTTGTCATCTTCGTTGTGCGCCTTCAGCGTCCAGGGCAGGTTACGTGCGAAGCCGTGAGAAGGCAGACCTTGCTGAGCCGCCGGGCCAAACCACGGCCAACAAATGGGTACGCCACCCCGCAGCGCCACGCCCGTTTTAAACGGTGTGTTATTGCTTAACCACAGGACTTCGTCTTCGCCGTTAGGTTTCCAGGAAAGAAGATGTGCGCCCTGCAGTGCGAAAGAGGCTTTGACCTGCGGGTGATCGACAACCACAATCTCAAGCTCATCAAGCTGACGGCGGGAGAGGACTGGGGTAATTTGTTCGATTATCGGAAGTGCAAAAATTTTATTAATCATTACGCAATCCTTTATTTTGAGCAAAAAAAAGAGCGACCAGAGTCGCTCTTACAGATTACTGTCTCATCTCAACTTATTTGGAGATGTGAGCAATCAGATCCAGAACTTTGTTGGAGTAGCCAGTTTCGTTGTCGTACCAGGAAACCAGTTTCACGAAGTTGTCGTTCAGTGCGATACCTGCTTTAGCATCGAACACGGAAGTGCAAACTTCACCGTTGAAATCGGTAGATACAACGTCGTCTTCGGTGTAACCCAGAACGCCTTTCATTGCGCCTTCGGAAGCAGCTTTGATTGCTTTCTTAATTTCTTCGTAAGAAGCAGCTTTTTCCAGACGAACGGTCAGGTCAACAACGGATACGTTCGGAGTAGGAACGCGGAACGCCATACCAGTCAGTTTGCCATTCAGTTCTGGCAGTACTTTACCTACAGCTTTAGCAGCACCGGTAGAGGACGGGATGATGTTCTGGGATGCGCCGCGGCCGCCGCGCCAGTCTTTGTGAGACGGGCCATCAACGGTTTTCTGAGTTGCGGTGGTCGCGTGAACAGTTGTCATCAGACCTTCGATGATACCGAAGTTGTCGTTGATAACTTTAGCCAGCGGAGCCAGGCAGTTAGTGGTGCAGGAAGCGTTAGAAACGATGTCCTGGCCTTCGTATTTGTCAAAGTTAGCGCCTTTAACAAACATCGGAGTGTTGTCTTTGGAAGGACCAGTCAGAACAACTTTTTTCGCGCCAGCAGTGATGTGCTTACGAGCGGTTTCATCTGTCAGGAACAGGCCAGTAGCTTCAGCTACTACGTCAACACCAACTTCGTCCCATTTCAGGTTAGCCGGATCACGTTCAGCGGTAACACGGATTTTTTTACCGTTTACGATCAGATGACCGTCTTTCACTTCAACGGTACCGTTGAAACGGCCGTGAGTGGAGTCATATTTCAGCATGTAAGCCATGTAGTCAGCGTCTAACAGGTCGTTGATTGCAACGATCTCGATGTCAGAACGTTCCTGAGCAGCACGGAAAACAATGCGACCGATACGGCCAAAACCGTTGATACCTACTTTGATAGTCATATATTCCACCAGCTATTTGTTAGTGAATAAAAGGTTGCCTGTAAAATTACAAAAACCTTACGCAGCGTCAAGCGGAATCGTGTCAATCATTGCGACAAATCAAACTGCTGCTTAAGCTTTGCGCAACTGACTCGCCTCACTCTTCCTTTGGGCTTGAAACCACATGGGGGCGGCGGCCCGAATTTTAAAGGGCAATCAAGATAAAAACGTGATGTCGCTCACGATTCCTGGGCTGCCATTTCGCACGGATCAAGTTTAGAACAAAAGTTCGCACTATGGTGTTAATGTTTTGTTAGAATCTGTCTCGCAATGTGAGTTTAGATAAAGCGAGATGTGAGCAAATGGCTAAGCAACCTTCCCCAGAAGAACTGAAAAAAAATTTGTCCGAAATGCAGTTTTACGTGACACAAAATCATGGGACAGAACCGCCATTTACCGGGCGTTTGCTGCACAATAAGCGTGATGGCATCTACCATTGTCTGATCTGCGATAATCCCTTGTTTCGTTCAGAGACAAAATACGACTCTGGCTGCGGCTGGCCTAGCTTTTACGAGCCGGTGAGCGAAGAGGCTATCCGTTACATAAAAGACACGTCTCACGGCATGCAGCGCATTGAAATCCGCTGTGGAAACTGTGATGCGCATCTGGGGCATGTCTTTCCGGATGGGCCTCAGCCCACAGGCGAGCGTTACTGCGTTAATTCAGCGTCATTGAACTTCACAGACGGTGAAAACGGTGAGCAAACGAAAGGCTGAAGAAACGATTCAGCTAATTATTCTACGGAGAGTGGATTTAACATGAATCTTGATGAGATGATCAACAGCATGACGCCGGAAGTTTATCAGCGCTTATCGACTGCCGTTGAACTGGGAAAATGGCCGGATGGCGTCGCGCTGACCGCAGAACAAAAAGAGAACAGTTTGCAACTGGTGATGTTATGGCAGGCACGTAACAACACGAATGCACAACACATGACTATCGATACCAACGGTGAGATGGTGATGAAGAGTAAACAGCAACTTAAAGTGGAGTTCGGCATTACGCCTGAGCCGATTGCGACGTTCAAATCCTGATGGTAGATGCCCGGTGAGTGTGTATGCCGGGCATATGCAGTAGACTACTTTTTGTTCATCATCGCTTTAAGGTCAGCAAACGGATTATATTTCGCTTCGCCGACGGCCTTCTGCGCGTCTTCTCCGGCAACCACTGTTGAACCATACTGGTCCGCTTCCGTATATTTGGAATGCTCATGATCGTGGCAGTACAGGCACAACATCTCCCAGTTGCTACCATCTTCCGGGTTGTTAGAGTGGTCGTGATCGATATGGTGTACGGTCAATTCGCGCAGATTTGAGTACACGAATTCGCGGGAACAACGTCCACAGACCCAGGGAAAGAGCTTAAGTGCCTTTTCCCGATAACCGACTTCCAGACGGGCGTAATTTTTAGGGATGAAAGCCATACCAGCTCATGCCTCCAGTAGAAGATGAAAAGCTGCGCCAGCGAATGGCGCAGCGGATTGCGATAATCATAACCTATTGTGGCAAGCGTTGGGATCAGTGTTTGATACCCAATGAATCGGCCAACTGCTTCGCTAACTGGTTTTTATCATCCGCACCATACTCCCAGAACATAGCGCCTCCCAGTCCCTTGTTTTTGATGTAGTCCGCTTTGATGGCAACAGAGCGCGGATTCTCGTAGGAGAGGGCGAAAAGTGCCTTTCCGTCGGCAGACTGCACCGACAGCCACGGTACTTTTGCTTCATCGTCCCAGTGCTGGGTAAAGCGCTTTTGCGGATCGTTGATGAGCTTCGCCACAATGTCGTTGTACTTCACATAGGTATCTTTGGTCAGATCAACGCCCAGTGATTTGAACAACGCAATTTGTTGTGGTTCAAAATAGGGCTGAGTGGCGGGATTTTTCTGTGCGTCGGGTTTGCTCCAGTCAATCCCCGGCTCAACGGCACGTTTAGGCACGCGACCGTAGAACCCAATACCCAGGTTCATCTGAGCTGGCTTTAGCCCTGTTGCGAGGTAGTTATTGACGACAAAATCGGCGCTGTACTTATCCGCTTCGGCGACCGTTGGCCACGTTGTCGAATCGTACAGGTTTGAGTTGAAGTATTGAGTACCGTAAGCCATATCGTAGGTCATCAGATTGATGTAATCGAGCAATGGCGCAATGGCTTTGACGTCTACCCAGCTTTTCGGGCTTTCTGCGTTGGCACCAACCGCGATGGTCACCAGTTTTTTATGCCCCACTGCGGTACGTAACTCCTTCAGCAGCATAGTAAAGTTTGCACGATCGGCCGGTTTACTTTCAACTAATCCCCATGCACCGTTTACCGGATACTCCCAGTCGAGGTCGATACCATCCAGGCCATATTTCGCAATGATGTCCTGCACCGACTGAATAAATACCGCCCGGGATTCTTTTGTGGCCGCCGCGCCTGAGAATCCACGCGCCCCCCAACCGCCAACGGAAAGCAAAACGTTAAGATTCGGGTTCTGTTTGCGCAATTCCGGGATCTTTTGCAGATCAGACTGCACTTTTTCTGAAAGCCAAATTTGATGCAGCTTACTGGCATCTTTTAGCGCGTCATTGGTCTCGTCCTTCTCGTTGTTATAGATCAGGCCAAATGAGTAGTTCAGGTGGGTTATCTGGCGAACATCCAGTTTGTCAATATCACCGCCAGGACCGGCAGTGACGTCGCCGCCGCCGTTGAAGTAGCCGACAGACATCAGTGAGTTAGCGGAAACAACGCTGGCACAGAGCAGGGGTAATGCTGCCAACAAAGGCAAAAGTTTCATCGGAGTTCCTCTTTGACAATTAAAAATGCAAACACGCCACGGAAATGGCGTGGCGAAAAACAGCTCTCGCAGACTAGCAGTTTCAAAAGAGGAAAAATGCGAAGGGATTCACGCCGTGCTGGCGAAGCGGTGTACCAATTTTTGTAGGTGCAGTAGGGTTGTTGATTGCCGGATGGCGGCGCAAGCGCCTTATCCGGCCTACAGAATTGAGTAAATATGCCATCTGAATAAGCCTGATAAGCGCGTTTTACGTCGCCATCAGGCAAAACATTAGCGCTGCGTTTCTTCCCAGTCAGCCAGCGTGTAGAGCGTTGCTCCGGCCGCAGCCATTTCCATAAAGGCGTGTGCACTGTCCTCTGGCTGAATATTTACCCCACGGCAACCGTCAGTAATGACGCTGACGGTATAGCCAAGATCGAGCGCATCAAGCACGGTAAATTTTACGCAATAGTCGGTTGCCAGACCCATGATGATCAGTTCAGCCATTCGATTTTCCAGCAGCCAGGCATTAAGCGCAGTTGCCTGGCGACGGCCGTTATCAAAAAATGCGCTGTAACTGTCGACCAGTGGATCCTCGCCCTTACAGAAAGTCTGATTAATTGCTGTCTGGTTAAGCAGCGGGTGTAGCGCGGCACCTTCACTGTTTTGCACACAGTGATCGGGCCAGAACGTCTGTGGCAGTCCGTCCAGTTGTCCCTGGCTGTATGGCGCAACCTGATGTTGGCTGGCAAAACTACCATGATTTGCCGGGTGCCAGTCCTGGCTGGCGACAATTGCATCGCCGCGTATGGCACACCAGTCAATCAGACGGTTGGCTATCTCTATTGTGCTGTCGCCTTGCGGGACGGCAAGTGCACCACCTGCACAAAAATCATTCTGTAAATCGACCAGCAATAAGGCTCGGGCCATCGTCATAGACTCCTTTACTCGTCTGGCGTGAGCTCGCCACGCAGATTTTGCGTCATCGCTTCGCGAATAGCCTGGGTATCCAGGTTCTGACTCAGCAAATAATGCAGCTTGGTCAGCGTAGCCTCGACGGTCATATCCGCGCCGCCAATGACACCAGCGTGCGCCAGCGCATTCCCCGTCGCGTAACCGCCCATATTGACCTTGCCGGACATGCATTGGGTGAGATTCACCACCACAATGCCACGCGAACTTGCATCTTCAAGTTCTTTCAAAAACTCTTTGTTTTGTGGTGCATTACCGACACCGTAAGAGCGAAGAATTAACGCTTTCACGGGCTGGCGCAGGAAATTTCGCACCACGTCAGCAGAGATCCCTGGATAAATCGTGACCACGCCGATCGGCTGCGGGGTGATGGGGTGAACAATCAGATCACCCGCACCATGCGGTGCGGGTGGCGTCCCCAGCCGGCGGATGTGGATCCCCGCTTCCAGTAGTGGAGCAAGGTTCGGGGAGGCGAAGGCGTCAAAACCGTCAGCATGGGCTTTAGTTGTACGATTGCCGCGAAACAGACGATTGTTGAAAAACAGGGTGACTTCATTAATCGGGTAATTTGCCGCAACGTACAATGCATTCAGCAAATTGATTTGTCCGTCCGAGCGTAGCTCTGCCAGTGGGATTTGTGACCCTGTCACAATAACGGGTTTGCCCAGATTCTCCAGCATAAAAGAGAGTGCCGAGGCGGTAAATGCCATGGTGTCGGTGCCGTGCAGAATGACAAAACCATCGTAATCGTCGTAGTGCGCTTTAATGTCTTCCGCAATATGCTGCCAGTCTTCCGGCGTCATATCGGAGGAATCCATCAGCGGGGCGTATTCGTGGATGGTGAAGTCTGGCATCTCCGGACGGTGGAATTCAGGCATCAATGCCAGTTGGCGCTGCAGGTGACCCGAAACCGGAATGTAACCCTGTTCAGAGCGCTGCATACCTATGGTGCCGCCGGTATAGGCAACGTAAATTGATTTTTTCTGCATGACTTTTCTTCTGTCTCAAAGAAAACCCCTCTTCATCCCGAAGAGGGGTCAATAGTTAGCGAACGTTGGCGCAGGTCAGGCAGAACGCATAACGGTTTTGCGGATCGTTAAACGCAGCCAGTTTATCTCCTTCAGCTTTTACCACGCTGGCAGCTGAAGCCAGTGGCGCCGGGAGCATTGCCTGAAGGGCTTCTGGCAACATGGCGCGCACCGAACCTGACATACTGTCCATCACCATATCCACGAAGGTAGGCTCGTCCTGGTAATACTCAATGTGCCACTGTTTCAGTTTTGCCAGCTCTGCAGCTTTTGCGACGGCATCATCAAAATCGCCCAGGCTGTCTACCAGTCCGTTTGCTTTCGCATCCTGACCCGTCCAGACGTGACCCTGAGCAATTTTATCAATCTGCTCCGGTGTCGTCTTACGAGCATCCGCAACCAACGTGATAAAGCGCTTATAGCCGTTCTCAATGCTTAACTGCATCATTTGCTGTACTTCTGACGGTAACGCTTTGGTGATGGAGATATCCGCCAGTGGGGAAGTTGCAACACCGTCAGTATGCACGCCTATTGAATCCAGGCTGTTTTCCACCGTATTGATAACACCAAAGATACCGATGGAACCGGTCAGGGTGCTGGGGTTTGCCACGATGTAGCTTGCAGGCGTGGAGATCCAGTACCCCCCGGACGCCGCCATGCCGCCCATGGAAACGACAACCGGTTTGCCCGCTGCTTTTGCTGCTGCCAGCTCAGAACGGATCACTTCCGAGGCGCTGACGCTACCGCCTGGGCTATTCACGCGCAGAACAATGGCCTTCACTTTCGGATCGAGGCGTGCTTCACGGATCTGTGCAGCGGTAGTATCGCCACCCACATTCCCTGGCGTTTCTTCTCCGTCCATAATGGCACCGTTGGCGAAGACGACACCGATACTGTCCCCGGTATCAGCGGGTGCTTTCAGTGTGTAATCGTAGTAGCTGACAGAGCGGTAGTTTTTATCCGCTTTGCTCCAGCCAAACTGTTTGGTCAGCAACTTTTCGACTTCAGCACTGGAAGCGAGAGCATCTACCAATTTGTTATCGAGAGCGTATTTCGCGGTATCACCGTCGACTTTCGTCAGACCGTCCAGCATCGCTTGCGCCCCAGGGAATACCTGTTGCGCCGGGATCTGACGGTTAGCGGCGACCGTATCGAGATAGTTCTGCCACAGCTCGCCAATCCAGCGACTGTCAGCCTCACGCGCGGCAGGTGACATATCATCACGGATAAACGGCTCGACGGCGGATTTATAGGTACCCACGCGGAATACGTGTGTTGAGACCTTCAGCTTATCCAGCAGAGATTTGTAGTACAGACCGTTAGTGGCAAAGCCGTGCAGATCAACGGAACCCTGCGGAGATAGCCAAATTTTGTTGGCAAAACTTGCCAGGTAATACTGCCCCTGGCTGAAGTTATCGCCTACAGCAAAGACAGGCTTACCGCTGTCGCGGAACTCGCGGAGTGCTTTGCCGATATATTGCATCGACGGTTGGTCGGCACCGGCGAAGTTTTTCAAGTCCATCACGATACCGGTAATGTTGCGGTCATCTTTGGCCTGTCGAATGGTATTCACGATATCGAACAGGGAGTTTTCCTGTAGACGATCGGAACTTGCGCCAAACAGCTGACGACCGATGGCACTTAACCGACTGGTGCTTGAAGGTTTATCAACAATAACCCCCGAGATATCCAGCAGCAGTGCGCCACGTTCAGCATGTTCGCTGGTGTTGCTGCTACTGACCTGCATCCAGATCCCAACACCCACCAGTACTAAAAAGATAAAGAACAGGTTAAGCACAAATTCACGGACGAAATTGAGTAATCGCCATGTCCATTTAAAAAATCCGGCAATAAATCGCCACAGGGTTCGCATGTATTCTCCCTATCGATTAACAACACGCCCACGTGAGCCACGAGAAAGGCGTTAAGATGTGGCTATCGTAATGACCCGACAGGCACTTGTCAGCAGGAATCACCACCTGTGCTGTAACAAAATCCGCCCGCGTGTTAATTTTGTGAATAAATATCATTGTTGGAGTTAAGCAAATGGATGCACTCGAATTACTTATGACCCGTCGTAGCGCTTCTCGTCTTGTTGAACCGGCCCCGAAGGGAGAGCAACTGCAAAATATTCTGCGTGCCGGTATGCGTGCGCCAGACCATAAATCACTACAACCGTGGCAATTTTTTGTGATTGAAGGTGCAGGGCGCGAACGTTTTAGTGCCGTGCTTGAAAAAGGCGCGATTGCTGCCGGAAGTGATGAAAAAGCACAGGAAAAAGCCCGTACAGCACCGTTTCGCGCGCCGCTGATTATCGCTGTGGTGGCGAAATGTGAAGAAAGCGACAAGGTCCCGATGTGGGAACAAGAAATGTCTGCAGGCTGCGCGGTAATGGCGATGCAAATGGCAGCGATTGCACAAGGGTTTGGCGGGATCTGGCGCAGCGGAGCCTTAACGGAAAGTACGGTAGTCCGTGAAGCGTTTGACTGTCGTCCACAGGATAAAATCGTCGGTTTTCTCTATCTGGGAACGCCGCAGCTAAAAGCCTCCACCTCGATTAATCTTGCCGATCCGACCTCATTCGTCCGTTATTTCTGACATCAACGGCAAAACTGTCTGGATTATGAGCAAAGACACTCTAATTCAGACAGTCACTCTTACCACATCATGGAATGAGCGCTACCATATCCGCATTGCAATGACAGGAGATGTCCATGAGCGAGCAAGCTATTCGTTTAACGCAATACAGCCACGGAGCCGGTTGCGGTTGTAAAATTTCCCCGAAAGTGTTGGAAACCATCCTGCACAGCGAGCAGGCGAAGTTTGTTGATCCGAATTTACTCGTGGGTAATGAAACCCGCGATGACGCGGCGGTATACGATCTGGGTAACGGTACCAGCGTTATCAGCACCACCGATTTCTTTATGCCGATTGTCGATAATCCGTTTGATTTTGGCCGCATCGCTGCGACCAACGCGATCAGCGACATTTTTGCGATGGGCGGCAAACCGATTATGGCAATCGCTATTCTGGGCTGGCCTCTTGATAAACTGGCGCCGGAAATAGCCCGCGAAGTCACCGAAGGCGGGCGTTTTGCCTGTCGTCAGGCGGGGATTGCACTGGCAGGTGGACACTCTATTGATGCCCCTGAACCTATCTTTGGCCTTGCGGTGACGGGTATTGTGCCAACCGAACGTGTGAAGAAAAACAGCACCGCCGAGGCTGGATGTAAGCTGTTCCTCACCAAACCGCTGGGTATTGGTGTACTGACCACCGCAGAGAAGAAATCGCTGCTGAAACCGGAACACGTCGGACTGGCGACGGAAGTGATGTGCCGGATGAACATCGCAGGTGCGGCATTTGCCGACATCGACGGTGTGAAAGCCATGACGGATGTAACCGGTTTTGGTCTGCTGGGCCATCTGAGCGAGATGTGCCAGGGGGCAGGCGTTCAGGCGCAGATCGTCTACCAGGACATTCCTAAGCTTCCTGGTGTTGAAGAATACATCGCACAGGGCGCGGTGCCGGGCGGTACGCAGCGTAACTACGCGAGCTATGGGCACCTGATGGGGGAAATGCCGCAATCGGTGCGCGATCTGTTGTGCGATCCGCAAACGTCCGGCGGCTTGCTGCTGGCTGTAACACCGGAATCTGAGGCTGAGGTCAAAGCCGTAGCTGCGCAGTTTGGTATCGATCTCACGGCTATCGGTGAGCTGGTGGAAGCCCGCGGCGGTCGCGCCATGGTTGAGATTCGTTAACCCAATGCGGTTGTTTATTGCCGAAAAACCGAGTCTGGCGCGCGCCATCGCCGATGTGCTACCCAAGCCACATCGTAAAGGTGACGGTTTTATTGAATGCGGAAATGGGCAAGTGGTGACCTGGTGTATCGGTCACCTGCTTGAACAGGCGCAGCCAGACGCCTACGACAGTCGTTATGCTCGCTGGAGCCTGGCCGATCTGCCGATTGTTCCGGAAAAGTGGCAACTACAGCCGCGTCCCTCTGTGACCAAACAACTCAACGTCATTAAACGCTTTTTACATGAAGCCAGCGAAGTTATTCACGCCGGAGACCCCGATCGTGAAGGACAATTGCTGGTGGACGAGGTACTGGATTACCTGCAGCTTGCCCCCGAAAAACGCCAGCAGGTGCAACGTTGCCTGATTAACGATCTGAACCCACAGGCCGTGGAGCGGGCGATAGAGCGCCTACGTGCAAACAGCGATTTCATCCCACTGTGCGTGTCGGCACTGGCACGTGCACGCGCGGACTGGCTGTACGGCATCAATATGACGCGGGCCTACACTATTCTCGGGCGCAACGCAGGTTACCAGGGCGTCCTCTCTGTAGGCCGTGTACAGACACCGGTGCTTGGCCTGGTCGTGCGTCGTGATGAAGAGATCGAGAACTTTGTCGCGAAAGATTTTTTTGAGGTGAAAGCGCATATCGTGACGCCCGCCGATGAGCGTTTTACCGCCATCTGGCAACCCAGTGAGGCCTGTGAACCTTATCAGGACGAAGAAGGGCGTTTACTGAATCGTACGCTGGCTGAGCATGTGGTGAAGCGCATCAATGGTCAGCCGGCGATAGTCACCAACTATAATGATAAACGGGAATCAGAATCCGCGCCGCTGCCGTTTTCACTGTCGGCGTTGCAGATTGAAGCCGCGAAACGCTTCGGTTTAAGTGCGCAAAATGTTCTGGATATCTGCCAGAAACTGTACGAAACCCACAAGCTGATCACCTACCCGCGCTCGGATAGTCGCTATCTGCCGGAAGAACACTTTGCCGGACGCCATGCGGTGATGAATGCGATTAGCATCCATGCGCCGGATCTGTTACCGCAGCCTGCTGTGAATCCTGATACGCGAAATCGTTGTTGGGACGATAAAAAGGTGGATGCGCACCACGCTATTATTCCGACAGCGCGTAGCTCAACTATCAATCTCAATGACAATGAGTCGAAGATTTACAACCTGATTGCGCGTCAGTATCTGATGCAGTTCTGCGCGGATGCTGTTTTTCGTAAGTGCGTTATTGAGCTGGATATTGCGAAAGGCAAGTTTGTTGCCAAGGCGCGTTTCCTGGCCGAGGCCGGATGGCGTACGCTGCTCGGTAACAAAGAGCGCGATGAAGATAACGACGGTACGCCGCTGCCAGTGGTGGCAAAAGACGATGAGTTGCTGTGTGAAAAAGGCGAAGTGGTTGAACGCCAGACCCAGCCGCCGCGCCACTTTACCGATGCGACGTTGTTGTCGGCAATGACCGGGATCGCGCGTTTTGTGCAGGATAAAGATCTGAAAAAGATCCTCCGCGCGACAGACGGACTGGGAACAGAAGCAACACGAGCCGGGATTATCGAATTACTGTTTAAACGCGGATTCCTGGTGAAAAAAGGGCGCTATATCCATTCGACCGATGCCGGAAAAGCGCTGTTCCACTCGCTGCCTGAAATGGCGACGCGCCCGGATATGACCGCACACTGGGAGTCGATTCTGACACAAATTAGTGAAAAACAGTGTCGTTATCAGGACTTTATGCAACCGCTGGTCGGAACGCTGTATCAGCTAATCGACCAGGCTCGTAGTACACCAGTTCGCCGGTTCCGGGGGATTGCTGCACCTGGCGGTAGTGAGAAGAAAAAGAGTGTGCCGCGTAAACGCCCGGCGAAAAAAAGCCCGCCATCCGAAGAGGCAGGCGTGTAATGTGTAGGCCGGATAAGGCACGTGTGCCGCATCCGGCGTATGGGGTGAATTAAATCACACCCTGGCCCAGCATTGCGTCGGCAACTTTTACGAAGCCCGCGATGTTGGCGCCGCGCACATAGTTGGTTTGTTTGCTTTCACCGCCGTACTCGACACAGGCATGGTGAATATCCAGCATTATATGGTGCAGACGGGCATCGACTTTCTCTGCCTTCCAGCCCAGACGCGCGGCATTCTGCGCCATTTCCAGACCGGATGTGGCTACACCACCCGCGTTAGCGGCTTTGCCTGGCGCGAACAAAACGCCAGCTTCCAGGAACAGATCGGTGGCCTCGATGGTCGTTGGCATATTGGCGCCTTCGGCGACGGCTTTCACGCCATTGGCGATCAGTACGCGTGCTGCATCGACATCCAGCTCGTTCTGGGTTGCGCATGGCAGGGCGATATCAACCGGAACAGACCATGGTTGTTTCCCTTCCAGGTAGGTCAGACCAAACTCACGGGCGTAATCCGCCACGCGACCGTCACGGCTGTCTTTAATCGCGCACAGACGCGCCAGTTTTTCTTTTGTAAATCCGCTTTCATCAACTACGGTACCGCTGGAATCGGAGGCAGTAACCACGCGCGCACCAAACTCCATCGCCTTCTCAATAGCGAATTGTGCAACGTTACCGGAGCCGGAGACCGCCACACGCATCCCTTCAAAACCCAGACCATGACGTTTGAGCATCGCTTCGGTGAAGTACACCAGGCCGTAGCCAGTTGCTTCCGGGCGAATCAGGCTGCCACCGAAAGAAAGGCCTTTTCCGGTGAAGACGCAGGCGCTGTTATTGGACAGCTTTTTCATCATCCCGGCCATAAAGCCGACCTCACGACCGCCCACGCCGATATCACCCGCAGGGACGTCGGTATCGGGCCCTAAATGGCGGAACAGTTCCGTCATCAGCGCCTGACAAAAACGCATGATTTCGCCTTCGCTTTTACCTTTCGGGTCAAAGTCGCTGCCGCCTTTACCACCGCCCATCGGCAGCGTGGTGAGTGCGTTTTTAAAGGTCTGCTCGAAGCCGAGGAACTTCAGGATAGACAGGTTCACCGAAGGATGGAAACGCATGCCGCCTTTATACGGGCCAATCGCGGAGCTGAACTGTACGCGCCACGCACGGTTAACCTGTACCTGATTACGATCGTCGAGCCAGACCACGCGGAACTGGATCACGCGCTCCGGTTCAACCAGACGTTCCAGCAATGACATTTGACGATAACGCGGGTTTTGCTCAAGGAACGGCCACAGTGTCGTCATTACCTCACGAACGGCTTGCGCGAACTCGGTCTGATTCGGGTCGCGCTTTTGTACATGGTTGAGAAACGACTCCAGAGAACATGTCTGATCCATAGATATAAGAACCTCTTATGTATTGATATGGTTATATTTTTGATATTTGTGTTAAGTGTTTTGCAGTTTTTGACTATACCATCAGCGGTGTGACGAGACGCAAGAAAAAATTAATCCCGCTAAGTAAATTAATATCGCAGCGTTGCTCATAACCAAAAACGATGATGGAGGAACTAAAGTTTCTGCCGGTTTATACCGTTATACTGAGCATAGATGTCAGTTAAAAAGGAACGAATATGCGCCGTTTAATCATGGCAGGTGCGTTGGTGATGTTATCCAACGGGGTACTGGCAAATCAGCTTTATCGTCCGGATGTGCAAGTGAATGTGCCGCCGGAAGTGTTCAGTTCCAGCGGCCAGCGCGCGCAGCCCTGTAATCAGTGCTGCATTTATCAGGATCAAAACTATTCAGAAGGGGCGGTGGTGAAAGCCGATGGCGTGCTGCTACAGTGCCAGCGCGATGAGAAAACCATCAGCACGAATCCGCTGGTCTGGCGGCGTGTAAAAGAATAAACGCTTCTAATAGCGGGATATCGGCAGGCGCGAGTGGATAACGCAGCGCCTCTTCGGGTGAGCACCAGACCAAATCCTGATGCTCATGGGCGCAAAGCTCGCCCTGATAAGCCGGCACGTGCCAGGCATGCAGATGTATCAATCGGCCTGACACTTCACGCTGATGACTGGCGATGTAGGCCCCTACGATAGCCTCGATACCCAATTCCTCTCGTAATTCACGGACCAGCGCCTGTGGTTGGCTCTCTCCCGGTTCAACCTTACCACCAGCAAATTCCCACATGCCGGACTGATCTGCATGCTGCGGGCGTTGCGCCAGTAAAATTTTGCCATCACGTTCAATAATCGCGGCGACCACGTCGAGGGTTTTCATCATATTCATCAGGATCTAACAGCAGAAAATGACATAATATAGTTAACCATGGGTTTGACCAAAAGTATTCAGGAGCAACCGTTGAATGAACCTCAGTCATGGGTAAAACCGTTGACACGCATTCCTTCCAGTTTGAAACCGCTTGTTGCAACACAGAAAAAACACTATGGCGATGTACTACATCCCACACGCTGGTGGGGGCGAATGCCATTTCTGTTCTGGCTGGTGGCGCTGTTTGTTGGTTTCCTGGAGCGTAAGCGGGCGCGCTTAACGCCGGTAATGCGAGCATTGTTGATGACACGTGTTTCTCAGGTGTGCCATTGCGCCTTTTGTGTGGATGCCAACAGTTTACGTCTGGCTGAACGCTGTGGCGCACTGGATAAAGTATGGCAGGTTGCTGCCTGGCAAGAATCGGCGCTGTTCAGTGAAGAAGAACGTGTCGCACTGGCTTATGCTGATGCCGTTACTGCCACGCCGCCTCGGGTTGATGAGGCATTAAAGGCGCAAATGAAGCTGCATTTTACCGAGGATGCAATTACTGAAATGACCGCGCTGATTGCGTTCCAAAATCTCTCGGCGCGCTTTAATGCCGCCCTTGATATTCCTTCGCAGGGACTGTGCGACACCGTCAAAGGACGCCCACATGCTTGATCGCCATCTTCATCCACGCTTAAAACCGCTTTTGCATAGGTGTGTGCTGGTTATCGATAAGCCCGCAATTACGCCGGATGGCCTGACACTGGTTGGTTTTGCCATTGGCGTGCTGGCGTTGCCGTTTCTGGCTTTAGGCTGGTATCAGGCGGCGTTGGTGGTTATCGTGCTAAATCGACTGTTTGATGGACTGGACGGTGCGCTGGCGCGGCGCAGGGGGCTTACTGATGCCGGCGGGTTTCTCGATATCTCGCTCGACTTTCTTTTTTACGCCTTAGTACCGTTTGGTTTTATTCTGGCCGCACCGGAGCTGAATGCGCTGGCCGGAAGCTGGCTGTTGTTTGCCTTTATCGGAACGGGTAGCAGCTTTCTCGCCTTTGCCGCGTTGGCGGCGAAACACCAGATTGATAATCCGGGTTATGCGCATAAGTCGTTTTATTATCTGGGCGGGCTGACCGAAGGAACCGAGACCATTTTGCTGTTTGTGCTGGGCTGTCTGTTCCCAGGATATTTTGCCCTGATGGCATGGATATTTGGCGCACTGTGCTGGATGACAACACTCACCCGGATCCGGAGTGGATATTTGACGCTGAAAGCGGTTTCGCGTCAGGCGTAACGTATTGCGTTGCCGGATGTCCGACGCTTATCCGGCCTACAACGATGGCTGATGTAGGCCGGGAAAGCATTTTCGCCGTATCCGGCAATCATGACAGTCTTACTTGCTGCTGTCCGGACCACGTTCACCGCTGGCTACCGGGTTCTTCGGATCGCTGCTCCATTCATACCAACCGCCATCATAGACCGACACGTTTTGCCAGCCCATTGCGCGGGCGTACATAAAGGTTTCTGAGGCGCGCCAACCGGTACCGCAATAAAAAGAGACCTGCTGATCCGGCAGAATGTTCCATTGCTTCCACATGGCGGCGATGTCGTCTGCACTGCGCATCGTGCCATCCGGATTATGGAAATCTTCCATGTGGGTGGAGTCACTTCCTGCATGTCCCCAACGCGCGCCAGCGATTTCACCTTTTGGCTTGATGTAGCTGTATCCACTGGTGGTGCCGATAAACTCTGGCCACGAACGGATGCTGACCAGTGATGCATCCTGGCGATGCAGCAAGCCGCGAGCCTGTGCCATATCCAGCATCAATTGTGGTTGGGCGGGGATAGTGACGCCAAAATCCGGTTCTGGTTTGACCGTCGGCGGGGTGCCGCGTTCTACGGGTAAACCTGCGTCGGACCAGGTTTGCCAGCCACCGTCGAGCAGGCGAACATCTTTTACGCCCGCATACAGCATGATTTGCGCCACGCGTGCGGCGGCGTACACATCGCGGCCATACAAAAATACCGTGGTGTCATGGCGGATACCGTGTTTAGCCAGCATCGCTTTTAGCTGTTCGTCGGAGACTTTATTCCACAGCGGTTCGCTTTCCACTTCGTTAGTGTCAATGTATCCCGCACCCGGAATATGGCTCAGCAGATAAAATTTTGGCGCACCCCAGGCCGCTTCAATGACTTTCCAGTCACCAGCCGGTTTTGCGGTAACGTCTTTGCCTTGCTGAAGATCGTGTAGCCATTGTGGGTAGACTAATTGTTCGAAGTGCGGCAGACGCTGCAAGCGTGCAGGGTCCTGTAGCGCGTCGCTAAGGGTCGAAATAGAGTTAAAACCCACTTTTTGCAGGCGGGCTTTGACGGCTTTCACATCGCTGTCGTTGCCATACAGTGCCACTGGCGCATCGGTTTTTAACTGATGTGCCTGAACCCAGGCGGTAAGTTGTTCATCGTTCATCTTGTCGAGCCAGGCGGCAGACAGATTCAGTGCGGAGGGTTCGTGCCCGGAAGGGCCATTGAGCGACTGAGGCCAGCCGTTATAAAAAGCGCTCTGACGGGTATCGATTGCCGCGCCTTGTTTTTGCTGTAACTGGTTGAGGGTAAGCGTCTGTGCTGTTTCAGCAGCCCATGAAGAAGCGCAAGCGAGCCCTAAAGCCAGTGCCAGCGCGGTCATTTGAGAAACACGTTTCATCGAATAGCCCGACGTTGAAAAAAGAGGACGACATTTTGTGCCGCCAGTTAAGTAAAATCCTTGCGTTAACGCAGCATAACACCACATTCACGCCCAGGCGTTCATTTGTAATACACGGCCTGCGGGGGGAACGTCTTGTGTATCATGGGTGACTTGCACCACAGGGATCCCCAACTTGCGCACTTCGGTGAAAACCCACTGGCGAAACGTATCCCGCAGTGACGTATCCAGGCGACTGAAGGGTTCATCCAGCAGCAAAGCCTGCGGTTGTGCCAGCAGGGCGCGAAGCAGGGCAATGCGTGAGCGTTGCCCTCCGGACAGCGATGCCGGGTCGCGATGGTAAAAGCCTGCCAGGTCAGCGCGCTCAAGGGCATGTTCCACTTCATCGCGTCTCGCCGTACCTTTCAGGTCTGCGGGTAGCGCCAGTGATAAATTTTGTCCAACACTGAAATGATCAAACAGCAGGGCATCCTGGAACAGAATACCAATCTGGCGCTGCGCGGTAGGTAATGTGTCAATGCGCCGCTCATTGAGCCATAGTTGACCGGATGCACGAAATTGATCGGAGAGCGCACCAATCATCCACGAAAATAGTGAAGACTTGCCGCTTCCCGAAGGTCCCATAATAGTGACAATGTCACCTTTGTTGGCCTGGAGGTTGACGCCCGTCAGAAGCGGAGTTGAACCCTGGTACAGGGAAACATTTTGCACTATGAGCATTAGCGGAGTCCTTGTCGAAAGCGGCCAACCCAGGCGGAAAGCGAGGCTGCGAGTGCGAAAACAACCAACGGTAACAGCAATTGCCATAGTGCCTGTGCCGCCAGAATAGCGGTGCTGCCACCGCTGCTTAATGCTACGGCTTCGGTCGTAAGTGTGGGATAACGACCTGCGCCTAACCATAAGGTTGGCATGTACTGGGCAATACTAACCGAAAATCCTACGGCGAAGGCAATCAGTGCCGGGCGTAGAATCAACGGGCATTTTACCTGCCAGAAGATTCGGTTTTGTGTCCAGCCCAGCGTTTGCGCAATCACAATAAGGCGCGCGTCAATACGCTGCCATGCAGGTTTAAGCACAAACAACATCCACGGTGTTACCCACAATAAATGCCCCCAGACCACCGTGATGAACTGGCCATCCTGTTCAGCATATAGCGCCAGCGTATATTGTCCGGTGACCAGCGGTAACGCGGGTAAGATAATGGGCAACCAGACCCAACGATGTCCGGTTTGTGGCCCCCATTCCAGCCATATCAACAGTGTGACCAGGGCAAGTGTACTGGCCAGAACCCCCATTTGCAGGCTGTTGATCAGCGCATCTCTGTTCAGCGATGAGTATTCCGCCATCAGGAGCAGAACGACTGCGCACACAACGCCGCTGATGGGCAGAAGTTGTATCAGCGAACGTCCGGCTGTACAGGATGAAAAATGCAGGCGTACACCGCTGATTGCCGGAATTGTGCGTCGCCAGCCGCGCCAGAGCAGATAGCCCACCAGCGCAAAAATGACCAGTAACAGCACCAGCAGCAAACTGGCGAGCGCGCCTTTTGTCTGCTGGTCGGCGTCGCCCTGGCTTAACCATTGCCAGCTCAACACAGCAAGCGTTGGCGGGTTGCCGGGTCCAAGGATGATGGCGACATCAACGACGGAGAGCGACCACGCGACAATCGCCAGCATAACTTTCCCTAGCGCCGGCGCGATAGAGGGCAATACCAGCCAGTTCAGACACTGCAACCGGCTGTAACCCAGAGAGTCCAGCACGATGACCTGTTGTGACAACTGCTTTTCACTCAATAAAGCGGAAAGGATCCAGAGTAAAAAGGCGCTTTCTTTCACCGCCAATGTGATGCCCAGACCTACACCGTAGCGGTCCAACAGTGGGCTGAGAAACGGCAATATACGGTAGAGCATGCCGCCCTCGGCGAAAAGCAACAGCGTGCTGGTGGCAAAAGCAACATGCGGAACCGCCAGCAGCCAGGGGAGGCGAGTACAAAGCCGTGCCCATCTGGCGCCGGGCCAGAATGCAAGGACGGTCAGCAGGGCGATACTGAGCGCGCCAGTGGCTGCCAGCGTGACAGAAACCAACGTCGCCAGTAACGCCTGCAGGAGTTGGGGATCGGCAAACAACGCCAGCCAGTGTGCAATGGCAAGCGCGGGTGCAATTAGCGTAAAAGCCGCAGGGACCAGCGGTAAATAGATT
This sequence comes from Citrobacter sp. U14242, assembly GCF_046555775.1. Taxonomy (NCBI): domain Bacteria; kingdom Pseudomonadati; phylum Pseudomonadota; class Gammaproteobacteria; order Enterobacterales; family Enterobacteriaceae; genus Citrobacter; species Citrobacter sp. U14242. The sequence goes on along the minus strand of NZ_JBKGLW010000004.1, from coordinate 325,154 downwards.
GCCGCCATGAAGGTCCAGAGCAGCAGAATTAATGTGTACCGTAACGGCGTAGCCATTCTTGTTCCAGTGCATTTACCCAGGCTGCGTGTGGCTCAGGCAGGACAGCCGGGAGTCCATTCGGGATTCGAGCCAGTAGCGCTTCCCGCTGTTGGTCTGGTAATTTTTGGGGGTCAAGCACTGAAGGATCGCCCCAAAAGGTGGGGTCAGCTTTGCGGAGCTGCGCTTCGGGCGAGAGCAGGAAGTTAGCCACTACCTTCGCCCCGGCACTGGCACGCGCATTAGCGGGAATGGTGACAAAATGCACATTGCCCAGCATGCCCTGAGAGAAGCCAAAACTATAGCTGTTTTTCGGTAACTCGCCGCGAGCGATTTTTTGCTGTGCATGCGCGGGGTTAAAGGTTAACGATAGCCGCAGCGTGCCGGTATTCAGCAGGGCATCCATCCGGGCAGGCGTAGGGGGAAAGTCTTTCCCTTCGCGCCAAAGTACGGGATGTAAAGCATCAAGATATTGCCACAATGGGGCGGTAACCTCGGCGAACGTGGCTGTATCGGGAGCACTTTTCAGTGCTTGTGGTTTAGCGGTGAGCGTAATCAGCAACTGTTCGAGAAAAGCGGTGCCGGTAAAGTCGGGTGGGCGCGGATAGGTCACCGTGCCGGGATGCGCTCGCGCAAATTCCAGCAGTGCCTGCGCAGAACGAGGTGGTTGTTCGGTGATATCCCGATTGGCGATAAAGGTTAACTGCGCGCCACCCCACGGAGATTCGGCGCCCTCTGTCGGAATGGCGAAGTCTTCAGTCACCGGTTGTTGGGTATCGACGTAGTGCCAGTTGGGCAGCATTTGTGCCCACTGCGTTTGCAGCAGGTCAGCATCTTTCAGCGCGCGAAAATTCTCGCCATTGACCCACAGGAGATCAACCGAACCGCCTGTTTTACGCCCTGATGCTGCTTCGGTCTGGATGCGTTTTACCGCATCGGCTGCATCCGCCAGACGGACAATTTTCAGGTTAATGGCGTAGTGTGTTTTCATTTCACCGCTAACCCAGTCGAGATACTGATTAACGGCGTTATCGCCTCCCCAGGCGTTAAACCACACCGTCTGACCCCGGGCGTCGTTTTTGATTTGCTGCCAGTTATCGCTCTGCGCAAAGGTTGCCAGCGGAGAGAGCAGCAAACTCAGGCACAATAAACAGTAACGCATAGTATCTCCAATCGTTTATGGAGGCTTCAGGAACGCTTCCTGTGTCGCTCAAGGTAAAAGCCTCTTGCCACTGAAATCACAACACTCAGGGCAAACAGAATAAACAGCCCGGTCACGCACCAATATGTGCCGCCGGTCAGCAGGCTACCGGCCCATGAGTAAACGATAGTGGCAGGCAACTGGCCAATACCGGTGGCGATGAAAAAATGACGAAAGCGGATGGACGTCAGGCCGGCGGCGTAGCTGACCGGATCGAACGGAACGAAAGGTAACAGGCGGCAGACCAGAATGGCGTGTTTACCGTAGCGTTCAAAAAAAGCGTCCATATTTTTCAGCACCGTTTTACCGGTTAATCTTTCTACTGCGCTGCGACCGAACACCCGGGCGATAAAAAAGCAGAGTGCTGCACCTGCCATCGCACTGGTCCAGGAGAGAACACCTCCCCAGAATGCGCCAAATAATGAGGCATTCGCAAAGGTGATCAGGAAGGCGGGAAGCGGGGCGATGATCGCCTGTAAAATCATCAGGAAGAACGATACGATCGCTGCCTGAGGTCCCCAGGAACGAATAAAATTTTCAAGAGCAAGCTGATCAAGCGTGGTAAACGCAGTCAGGCTCTGCGTGAGAAAGTCTCTCACGTCGGGCAGCCATGCCCACGCTATCAACGCGGCTACCAACAGGGCAATTAACCCAACCCGGCAACACGTTCTGATCTGCATTTTATTCAACGTTCTCATTTACCGGCAAGCTCTCGATTTGCAGAGGGGTCGACATGTTTATATCGGGCCCAGGCTTTTGCCGCCTGCACAAGGGCAAACAAGGCAAAGCCTGCAACACTGAGTTTAACGATAAACGCCCAGGTGATGCCTTCACTGGCGAGTTCGTGTGACATCAGCGTATAGATAAAGATGCCAGGTAACGTGGTGACAGCTGAAATCAGCGTAAATGACCAGAACGGAATGGCCGTCAGTCCGTAAGCATAATTTTGAATATTATAAGGAAACAGTGGAACGAGGCGGGTCAGAATCAGAAAGTCGATACCGCTATGGGCAATCCCTTTTTCGATCGCCTGAAACGTCGCCGTATGTCCGGCATGTTTCAGTAATAGTTCCCGCCCAAGCCAGCGTGCCAGTAAAAATGACAATGCCGAGGCAACGGTTGCTGCCAATAAAGAGATAAGCGTGCCAACCAGCGGGCCGAAAAGGATACCGCCGACAATCACCAGAATGCTGCCGGGTATCAGGCTCAGCGCCGCGACGATAAATAGCAGAATATAAAGCGCGTAGCCGAACAGGCCGCTTTGGCGGATGACATCCTGTAAATGATGGAGATTGGTTATCAGATCAGACAGACCAAAATAGTGGAAAACCCCAGCCAGGGCGCAGAATAGCACTGCCACAATCAGCAGTCGGTATTCTGCCTTATGCGAACTTCTTTTTCATGGGGGGCTCCTGTAAATCCGTGGGTAATGACGCGTTTTCACCAGCGAAAAGTGCGCGCGAAGATATATTAAAATGCCGCTCGCAACAATGTATTACCGTCGCTTTATTGATTTTGCACAGAATATACTGACTCTCCAGGCGAGGCCCGGAGAGCGAAAAAATGCAGATGATTAGACGCGGAATTTTGCCCACACTGGCGCGTGGTCGGACGGTTTTTCCATGCTGCGGATCTCATAGTCGATACCCGTTTCTTCACAGCGTTCCGCCAGCGGATTGCTTGCCAGCAGCAGATCAATACGCAGACCACGGTTATCGTCGAAGCCTTTCGAGCGGTAATCAAACCACGAAAACTGGTCGTTTTTATCAGGATGCGCGTGACGATAGGTGTCCACCAGCCCCCAACCTAACAGACGCTCCATCCACTCGCGTTCTTCCGGCAGGAAGGAACATTTCCCGGTACGCAGCCAGCGTTTGCGATTCTCTTCACCGATGCCGATATCCAGGTCGGTTGGGCTGATATTCATATCACCCATGATCAGCACCGGATTATCGCGTTTCAGCTCCGTCTCAAGATAGTTTTGTAAGTTCTGATAGAACGCCGCTTTCGCCGGGAATTTAGTTTCATGGTCGCGGCTTTCGCCCTGTGGGAAGTAGCCGTTGATGACGGTGATGTTGCCAAGCGGAGACGGGATCTCCGCCATAATGATACGGCGCTGAGCCTCTTCGTCATCATTCGGGAAACCACGGCGCACTGCAATCGGCGTTTCTTTGGTCAACAGTGCCACACCGTAATGGCCTTTCTGACCGTGATAGAAAACGTTGTAGCCCAGTTTTGCTACCTCTTCGAGAGGGAACATATCGTCGTGAACTTTTGTCTCCTGTAAGCCAATAACATCCGGTTGGTGTTTTTCGACAATGGCTGCCAGTTGATGAGGACGGGCACGCAGGCCGTTGATATTAAAAGAGACAAATTTCATAGTCGCTGCCACTTTGTAAGATGAATAGTGCAAGGATGGTAGCAGAATTTCCACGAACTGACTGCTTCTTGTCACCTGATTCCAACAATGATTGCTAATGGTGTTAACGATGGAGCAAAAACTGCACCGTTTTGGCGCGAAGCGCGTCGCTATGGGGCAATAATTTCCGATAAATTTCGTATACGATCACAATTCCAGAATTATATTTGGTGACTGAATAAAATTGCGGTTTTTCCTCTATTTCGTCATCTGATACGCAAACATATTCACTTTATATGCACGTATAGTGAATATCTCTGTGTTGTAACTTGTTGATATTCCGTTCTTCGACCCCGTTTATGCACTTTTTTCGCTGGCTGGCACGAACCCTGCAATCTACATTTACACCGCAAACACTATATTTATTAACATATAAATAACCTTTTATTTACCGTTGAGGTCGCTATGTCTCTGTCAGTTACGCGTGAAAATTTTGATGAATGGATGATGCCTGTCTATGCTCCAGCGCCTTTTATTCCGGTGCGTGGTGAAGGTTCACGTCTGTGGGATCAACAGGGTAAAGAATATATCGATTTCGCGGGGGGGATTGCGGTTAACGCACTGGGGCATGCTCATCCGGCATTGCGTGAGGCATTAAACGACCAGGCCAGCAAATTCTGGCACACCGGCAACGGTTACACCAACGAACCGGTATTGCGTCTGGCGAAGAAGCTTATCGACGCGACGTTTGCCGAGCGTGTTTTCTTCTGCAATTCCGGCGCAGAGGCCAACGAAGCTGCACTAAAACTGGCGCGTAAATTTGCGCACGATCGGTTTGGCAGCCAAAAAAGCGGCATTGTGGCATTTAAAAACGCCTTCCACGGTCGCACGCTGTTTACCGTCAGTGCTGGGGGGCAGCCAGCCTATTCACAGGATTTCGCGCCACTGCCGCCGGATATCCGTCACGCGGTGTATAACGACCTCGACTCCGCCAGCCAATTGATTGATGACACCACCTGTGCGGTGATTGTGGAGCCAGTGCAGGGGGAAGGCGGCGTCGTGCCTGCAACCACCGCGTTTTTACAGGGGCTGCGTGAATTATGCGATCGTCATAATGCGCTGCTGATTTTTGATGAGGTACAGACCGGCGTCGGGCGTACCGGCGAACTGTATGCCTATATGCACTACGGTGTGACGCCTGACCTGCTGACGACGGCGAAAGCGCTTGGCGGTGGGTTCCCTATTGGCGCGTTATTGACCACAGAACGTTGCAGCAGCGTGATGACCGTGGGCACTCACGGCACAACTTACGGCGGAAACCCATTAGCCACTGCCGTGGCGGGTAAGCTGTTGGACATTGTTAACACGCCGGAAGTCCTCAATGGTGTGAAACAGCGTCATGACTGGTTTGTGGCGCGTATTAACGCCATTAACGAACGTTTTGGACTGTTTAGTGAAATCCGTGGTCTTGGGCTGCTGATCGGTTGTGTGCTGAATGCGGAATTTGCCGGAAAAGCGAAACAGATCTCCCAGGAAGCGGCCAATGCTGGCGTGATGGTGTTGATTGCCGGCGGTAACGTGGTGCGTTTTGCGCCAGCGCTGAACGTCAGCCAGGAAGAGGTGTCCACCGGGCTCGACCGTTTTGCGCTGGCATGCGAACGCATTAAAGCAGGAGGTTCATCATGATGGTGATCCGTCCCATTGAACACGCGGATATCACCGCGTTAATGCAGCTTGCCAGTAAGACCGGCGGTGGGTTGACGTCATTGCCCGCAAATGAAGCCACGCTGGCGGCGCGTATTGATCGTTCGTTGAAAACCTGGCGAGGCGAGTTGCCTAAAAGCGAGCAGGGCTACGTTTTTGTATTGGAAGACAGTGCCACCGGAACCGTGGCGGGGATTTGTGCTATTGAAGTGGCGGTAGGGCTTAACGATCCCTGGTACAACTACCGTGTTGGCACGCTGGTTCATGCTTCGAAAGAATTGAATGTCTATAACGCATTGCCGACGCTGTTTCTCAGTAACGATCACACCGGAAGCAGTGAGCTTTGCACTCTGTTTCTCGATCCGGACTGGCGTAAAGAAGGTAACGGTTATTTGTTGTCGAAGTCGCGCTTTATGTTTATGGCGGCGTTTCGTGATCGTTTTAACGAAAAAGTCGTTGCAGAGATGCGTGGTGTCATTGATGAGCACGGTTATTCGCCATTCTGGCAAAGCCTTGGCAAGCGCTTTTTCTCGATGGAATTCAGCCGCGCAGATTTTCTCTGTGGCACCGGACAAAAAGCGTTTATTGCTGAGCTGATGCCTAAACATCCTATATACACCCACTTCCTGTCGGAGGAAGCACAAAGCGTGATTGGCGAAGTGCATCCGCAAACGGCGCCAGCCCGTGCGGTACTCGAGAAAGAAGGGTTTCGCTACCGCAACTATATCGATATTTTCGACGGCGGGCCGACGCTGGAATGCGATATTGACCGGGTACGTGCCATCCGCAAAAGTCGACTGGTGGAGGTGGCTGAAGGTCAGCCTGCACCGGGCGAATATCCTGCCTGCCTGGTTGCTAATGAAAATTACCAAAACTTCCGCGTCATGTTAGTGCGTGCCGACCCGAATACCCAGCGACTGGTACTGACGGCAGCGCAACTGGACGCCCTGAAATGCCACGCGGGGGACCATGTACGTTTTGTGCGTCTTTGTGCAGAGGAGAAAGCAGCATGACATTATGGATAAACGGTGACTGGGTGACCGGGCTGGGCGCACGTCGGGTGAAAACGAACCCGGTGAGCGGGGACGTGCTTTGGCAAGGCAATGATGCCGATGCGACTCAGGTAGCACTGGCATGCCAGGCGGCGCGGGCAGCCTTTCCGGGCTGGGCTAAACAGGCATTTGCTGCCCGCCAGGACATTATCGAGAAATTCGCGACGCTGCTGGAGAGCCATAAAGTAGAACTGACGGCAATCATTGCACGGGAAACCGGCAAGCCGCGCTGGGAAGCTGCAACCGAGCTGACGGCGATGATCAATAAAATTGCGATCTCAGTGAAGGCGTATCACACCCGTACCGGGGAACAGCATAACGCGCTGCCAGATGGCGCAGCGACGTTACGTCATCGCCCACACGGTGTGCTGGCTGTGTTTGGCCCGTATAACTTTCCTGGTCATTTACCTAATGGTCATATCGTTCCGGCGCTGTTGGCTGGCAATACGCTGGTTTTCAAGCCCAGCGAGCTGACGCCGTGGACCGGTGAGGCGGTGATCAAACTGTGGGAACAGGCGGGATTACCGCCGGGCGTATTGAACCTGGTGCAGGGCGGGCGTGAAACAGGGCAGGCACTGAGTGCACTGGAGGACCTTGATGGTCTGCTGTTTACCGGTAGCGCAAATACGGGTTATCAGCTGCATCGTCAGCTATCTGGCCAGCCGGAGAAGATCCTCGCGCTGGAGATGGGAGGGAACAACCCGCTGATTATCGAGAACCCCGAAGATATTGATGCGGCGGTACATCTGACTATTCAGTCAGCGTTTGTTACAGCCGGGCAACGGTGTACCTGTGCCCGTCGTCTGCTGGTTAAAAAAGGGGCGCAGGGCGATGCGTTTCTGGCGCGGCTGGTGGATGTCAGTCAGCGTTTAATGCCAGGTAACTGGGATGCTGAACCGCAGCCGTTTATTGGCGGGCTTATTTCTGAACAGGCCGCGCAACATGTTTGTGACGCCTGGCAACGCCTTGAAGCGCAGGGAGGGCGAACGCTACTGGCACCACGTCAAGTGCAAGCGGGGACTTCACTGTTGACCCCCGGCATTATTGAACTGACCGGCGTGGCGAATGTCGCGGATGAAGAGGTCTTCGGCCCGCTGCTCGGTGTCTGGCGTTATGACCGCTTTGATGATGCGATTCGCATGGCCAACAATACGCGCTTTGGTTTGTCGTGCGGGCTGGTTTCACCGGATCGTAATCAGTTTGACCAATTGTTACTGGAAGCTCGTGCGGGCATCGTCAACTGGAATAAGCCGCTGACCGGAGCGGCAAGCACTGCGCCCTTCGGTGGGATTGGTGCCTCAGGCAACCATCGCGCCAGTGCGTGGTATGCCGCAGATTATTGCGCCTGGCCGATGGCGAGCCTGGAATCTCCGACCCTGACGCTGCCGACAGCGCTTAGCCCAGGACTCGATTTTTCATGCGAGGATAAGCCATGAAAGCGCGCGAAGTAAATTTCGACGGTCTGGTGGGACTGACTCACCATTATGCGGGGTTGTCATTTGGCAATGAAGCCTCAACCCGACACCGCTTTCAGGTGTCGAATCCCCGTCTGGCGGCGAAACAGGGCTTATTGAAGATGAAGGCGTTGGCCGATGCCGGATTCCCGCAGGCGGTGATCCCACCTCACGAGCGTCCCTGTATTCCCGTGCTGCGCCAGTTGGGATTTAGCGGCAGTGACGAACAGGTGCTGGAAAAGGTGGCACGGCAGGCACCTCACTGGCTCTCCAGTGCCAGTTCCGCTTCGCCGATGTGGGTGGCGAATGCGGCAACGGTCTGTCCTTCGGCAGATTCACTGGACGGGAAAGTGCATCTGACAGTCGCCAACCTGAATAACAAGTTTCACCGTTCGCTGGAGGCTCCGACCACTGAAGCGTTACTCAGCGCGATCTTCCGCGATGAGAGCCGCTTTACGGTCCATAGTGCATTGCCACAGGTTGCGTTACTGGGGGATGAAGGTGCGGCAAACCATAACCGCCTCGGCGGTGATTATGGTGATCCCGGTGTACAGGTGTTTGTCTATGGCCGTGAAGAGGGCAACGGCGTGCAGCCGAAGCGTTATCCGGCGAGGCAATCACGTGAGGCCAGCGAAGCTGTTGCGCGCCTGAATCAGGTGAATCCTAATCAGATTATCTTTGCTCAGCAAAACCCGGATGTTATCGATCTTGGTGTGTTTCATAACGATGTTATTGCGGTATCAAATCGTCAGGTGCTGTTTTGTCATGAATTGGCGTTTGCCAACCAGCAGGCTTTGTTACAGCAGTTGCGTAGCCAGGTGGCGGGATTTACGGCGCTGGAAGTTCCCCTGGGGGAGGTGTCAGTGCAGGATGCCGTGGCAACGTATCTGTTTAACAGCCAGCTACTCAGTCGTGATGACGGTTCAATGATGTTGGTCTTGCCGCAGGAATGCCGGGAGCATGCGGGGGTATGGCATTATTTAAACCGTCTGCTTGAAGATGACAACCCGATTGACGATCTGCGGGTATTCGATCTGCGCGAAAGCATGTCCAACGGTGGTGGCCCGGCGTGTCTGCGCCTTCGGGTCGTGTTAACCCCACAGGAGCAACAGGCGGTGAACCCGGCGGTTCTCATGAATGATGCGCTGTTTAACACGCTGAATAACTGGGTTGATCGTTACTATCGCGATCGCCTTACCGCAGCCGATCTTGCTGACCCGCAGTTGCTGCGCGAAGGGCGTGAAGCACTGGATACGTTGACACAATTACTCAACCTCGGTTCGGTGTATCCCTTCCAGCAGGAGCGTACCCGTCATGGATAATTTCCTGATGCTGACGCTTGCGGGGGACTCGCCAGATACCTCCCGGGGGAGAGCTCACGGTTTTGACTGGCAATGGATTGGGCATGGCATGCTGGAGCTGACGCCGGTTGTGCCGATTGAGCGTTCGCTGGTTTTGTCTGCGGGCATTCATGGTAATGAAACCGCACCAGTAGAAATACTGGACACCTTGTTGTCCGGGTTGTTTAGCGGCAAGCTGCCGCTGACATGGCGGCTATTGGTGATCCTTGGCAATCCGCAGGCCTTAGCTGCGGGCAAACGCTATTGTCATAGCGATCTGAACCGTATGTTTGGCGGCCGCTGGCAGCGCTTTGATGAGAGCGGTGAAACACGGCGTGCCCGCGAGCTTGAGCTGTGTCTGGAGGATTTTTACGCGCGTGCAACGTCATCAGTTCGCTGGCATCTCGATCTCCACACGGCTATTCGCGGGTCACGTCACTTGCGTTTTGGCGTACTACCGCAGCGTGATGTGGCATGGGATGAGGCGTTTCTTCACTGGCTGGGGGATGCGGGGCTGGAGGCTTTGGTGTTCCACCAGGCACCGGGCGGAACGTTTACCCATTTTAGTGGGGAACATTTTGGCGCGCTGGCCTGCACGCTGGAGCTGGGTAAGGCGCTGCCGTTTGGGCAAAACAACCTGTCACAGTTTGCCCGCACTGCGCAGGCGCTGACAATGTTGTTGACTGGCAGACCCGTAACGGCAGCTGAGACGCCGCCGTTACGCTATCGCGTGGTGGCGCAAATTACACGGCGTAGCGACGATTTTATTCTCTACATGGACAACCAGACGCTGAACTTTACCGCGTTTAAAGAGGGAACCGTGCTGGCCCAGGATGGTGATGAGCGTTTTATCGTCACCCATGACGTTGAATATGTTCTCTTTCCTAATCCAAATGTGGCTTGTGGTTTACGCGCGGGACTGATGCTGGAAAGGTTGTAACAGATATATCCGCCCTCGGATTAATCTCTGAGGGCTTATTTTTGCGTGCTGTTTATATTTATTACGGATTATTCCTGGTAAGTTGCTTTCTTAATAACCAGAGTTCAGGTATAGTTCTTCATAATTCTTTCAAAATCATCTTGTTGTAATTTTTTATTTCAACTCTCCGCAATTTATTCTTTTTTTCTTCATAATTGATGAAAGTTTGTTTTTTACACTTTCATTGTTTTACCGTTGCTCTGATTAATTGACGCTTAAGCCGGTAAAGTTAATCTCGTCAACACGACATCACATTGCATAAGAGTTGCATGAATGTCGTAAGAATAACTGAAAGGAAGGATAGAAATTATGCGTAAACTGACTGCTCTGATTGTTGCCTCTACCCTGGCGCTGGGCGCTGCAAATCTGGCGCATGCCGCTGACACGACCACAGCAGCTCCGGCAGATGCCAAACCGATGATGCACCACAACGGTAAGTTTGCCCCGCATCATGACATGATGTTTAAAGACCTGAACCTGACCGATGCACAGAAACAGCAGATCCGCGACATCATGAAAGGTCAGCGCGATCAGATGAAACGTCCTCCGCTGGAAGAACGCCGTGCAATGCACGATATCATCGCCAGCGATAGCTTCGATAAAGCGAAAGCTGAAGCGCAGATTGCGAAGATGGAAGAGCAGCGCAAAGCTAACATGCTGGCGCATATGGAAACGCAGAACAAAATTTACAACATTCTGACCCCGGAACAGAAAAAACAGTTTAATGCCAATTTTGAGAAGCGTCTGACAGAACGTGCAGCGCAGAAAGGTAAAATGCCACAGGCTGCCGAATAATCGGTAGGCGTCTATACTCAATCATTCACGCTGTGTCGGAGCCGTTGCCCCGGACAGCGTGAAAAAAACTCAAGACCGCCGGCCTTGTCCACAACACGTTTAACGATGTGGGCAGGATCGGCGGTTTTTTCTTTCCCACCTATTGCACAGCGCTTCGGACACGTTATGCTCCTGAGGTCCGCGAAAATGCTACCTGGATCAGCGCGTTAAACTTTTTTGCAAAACGCTATGGTCATCGCTAAGGCAAATCAACTCTGCTGCCGATAACAACGAGCAGGGTGAATGATAACAATGATGATTTGGCTGCCTGATGACGGCTTGTCGGCGCACAGTGCCTTTCTGGAGGGATGATGGAGTACTTTGATATCCGCAAAATGCCGGTTAATCTCTGGCGTAATGGTGCGGGAGAAACGCGTGAAATATGTTGTTTTCCGCCAGCAACACGCGATTTTCACTGGCGGGCGAGTATTGCCTCCATTGCTGCGAACGGCGAATTTTCACTTTTCCCAGGCGTTGAGCGTGTTATTACGCTGCTGGAAGGGGGCGAAGTCACGCTGGAAGGCGCTAACACGCAACCGCATACGCTAAAACAGCATCAGCCTTTTACTTTCGCCGGTGACCGTGTGGTAAAAGCGAAGCTGACGGAAGGGCAGATGTCGATGGATTTTAATATCATGACCCGTCGGGATGTTTGCCAGGCTAAAGTTCGTGTGGCTGACCGGACGTTTACGACCTTTGGTTCGCGTGGCGGCGTGGTATTTGTTATTAGCGGAGCCTGGCAACTGGGGGATAAGTTGCTGACGGCTGACCAGGGAGCGTGCTGGCATGACGGTAAGCATACGTTGCGACTGTTGGAGCGCGAGGGGAAGTTGTTGTTTAGTGAGATTAACTGGAAGCCAGGTTTTTCGCCTGATTCGGTGCAATGACGTTGTTTGGGCCGGATACCCATTTTGTGGTTATCCGGCTCGGGTAAATCAGCGAATTACGATTTTTTCCAGAAGTCGTCAAACACCGTAATCGGTGGGCGACGTTTGTGTTCTGTCTTCACGTACCAGCCTTCAATTTTCTTCGCAACATCGGCATCCAACGTTTTTCCTTCCAGGTAATCGTCAATGTTGTCGTAGGTAACGCCTAATGCGACCTCATCTGGCAGAGAGGGACGATCGTCTTCGAGATCGGCGGTTGGCGCTTTCTTATATAAGTGCTCAGGGCAACCCAATGCAGCAAGAAGCTGCTTACCCTGGCGCTTGTTGAGGCGGAATAGTGGGTTAATGTCAGTGCCGCCATCGCCATACTTGGTAAAGAAACCGGTAATGGCTTCTGCGGCGTGATCGGTACCCACGACAACACCGCTGGTCATTCCGGCGATACTGTATTGCGCCTTCATACGCTCGCGGGCTTTTTCATTGCCGCGCACAAAATCGCTCAGTTCGATACCTGCTTCACGCAATGCCTGCTCACTGGCCAATACCGCGCCTTTGATGTTGACGGTGAGCACCCGGTCAGGTTGTATGAACGCTATCGCGTCCTGACAGTCCTGTTCATCGGCCTGCATACCATAAGGCAGTCGCACAGCAATAAACTGCAAAGCATCGTTACCTGTTTCTTCGCGTAACTCGGAAATCGCCATTTGGCATAACTTTCCGGCCAGGGTTGAATCCTGCCCACCGCTAATCCCTAACACCAGTGATTTAAGGAAAGGGTAGGTTTTGAGGTACGATTTCAGAAAATCCACGCTGCGGCGAATTTCCTCTTCTGCATTAATGTGTGGTTTGGCACCAAGTGCCCGAATTATCTCTTGCTGCAGAGTCATTTGACCCCCTGTGAAAAATGAAATGATCAAAAATAATGATGTGTTAAAGCTAACGCGTTGACGCCCAAACGACAAGGGATGCAGCCGGATATAACATCATTTTGTTTTGATGGAATTTTCTGAAATGGCCCGAGTATCAACTGACAGCTTGAAAAATGCGTTGTTGTGCTCCAGGCTTATATAACACGCTGAAAAACAAGAGGACGGAATATGAACAAGAATCTAACAGGAATTCTGAGCGCAGCGGCGGTATTGACTATGCTGGCAGGGTGTACGGCTTACGATCGTACCAAAGACCAATTTGTGCAGCCCGTGGTGAAAGATGTGAAGAAAGGGATGAGCCGGGCGCAAGTGGCGCAGATTGCCGGCAAACCGTCATCTGAAGTCAGCATGATCCATGCGCGTGGTACATGTCAGACCTACATCCTGGGTCAACGAGATGGTAAAGCAGAGACCTATTTTGTTGCATTAGATGATACTGGGCATGTGATCAATTCCGGCTACCAGACCTGTGCGGAGTACGACACCGACCCGCAGTCTGCGAAGTAGTTGCCTCTGTTTATTGCCTGAGCACTCTGAAGAACCGGCCGCTGTGCCGGTTTTTTTGTGTCATGCGATCTTATTTATTGTCGCGAATTATTTGCCTGAAGTGTGAGGGGTGTCATAACCACAGGTCAAGGAGAGACAATTTAGTAGGTCAATGAAATACCATCCGCTGATGCAATCCCGTATACTCATTTCAGCCACCTAAAAAAGTAATTTAGCTGACGCAAGTTACCCAGAGCATGGATGCAGGTTATGGCTTGCGGAGTGTCTGGTACACAGATAATCGCACATGAGGATCGTTTTAATGGAAAAGAAACACATTTATCTGTTTTGTTCTGCGGGCATGTCGACTTCTTTGTTGGTCTCGAAGATGCGTGCTCAGGCTGAAAAATACGAAGTGCCGGTTATCATTGAAGCGTTTCCCGAAACGCTGGCCGGAGAAAAAGGCCCAGTAGCCGATGTGGTGTTATTAGGTCCACAGATTGCTTATATGTTGCCCGAAATTCAGCGTTTGTTACCAAACAAACCTGTAGAAGTGATTGACTCGCTGTTGTATGGCAAAGTCGATGGTTTAGGCGTGCTTAAGGCTGCAGTTGCAGCAATTAAAAAAGCCGCAGCAAATTAATTATTTTAAATTTTCCCGTCAAAGAGTTATTTCATTAACATTCACCGCAATTGTTAGTTGCGGTATTTAAGGGTATTTTTCTATGAGTAACGCTATTGCTTCACTTGAAAAGGTACTCCTTCCTTTTGCTGTAAAAATTGGAAAGCAGCCACACGTTAATGCAATCAAAAATGGTTTTATTCGTTTAATGCCGTTAACCCTCGCAGGGGCAATGTTTGTATTAATCAATAACGTTTTCCTGAGCTTTGGGGAGGGGTCATTTTTTTATTCCATGGGCATTCGACTTGATGCTTCAACTATTGAAACGCTAAATAGTTTAAAAGGCATCGGTGGGAACGTCTATAACGGTACGCTGGGTATTATGTCATTGATGGCGCCATTCTTTATCGGTATGGCGCTGGCGGAAGAACGCAAAGTCGATGCACTGGCTGCTGGTTTATTATCTGTCGCCGCCTTTATGACAGTCACGCCATACAGCGTGGGCGAAGCCTATGCCGTGGGGGCTAACTGGCTGGGCGGTGCGAACATTATTTCCGGTATTATTATCGGCCTGGTGGTCGCGGAAATGTTCACCTTCGTCGTGCATCGTAATTGGGTTATTAAATTACCTGATAGCGTTCCGGCTTCTGTTTCTCGCTCGTTTTCTGCATTGATTCCTGGCTTCATTATCCTCTCTATTATGGGCATCATCGCCTGGGCGTTGAACACCTGGGGAACGAACTTCCACCAGATCATCATGGATTCCATTTCGACTCCGCTGGCGTCACTGGGTAGCGTGGTGGGTTGGGCGTACGTGATTTTTGTTCCGCTGTTGTGGTTCTTTGGTATTCACGGTTCTTTGGCACTGACTGCACTGGACAGCGGTATCATGACCCCCTGGGCGCTGGAAAACATCTCTATCTACCAACAGTTTGGTTCCGTAGACGCGGCCCTGGAAGCGGGTAAGACGTTCCACGTCTGGGCGAAGCCGATGCTGGACTCCTATATTTTCCTGGGAGGGAGTGGGGCAACGCTGGGTCTGATTATTGCTATCTTCCTGGCTTCTCGTCGTGCTGATTATCGTCAGGTAGCAAAACTGGCACTGCCATCAGGTCTGTTCCAGATTAACGAACCCATTCTGTTCGGTCTGCCGATTATCATGAACCCGGTTATGTTTATTCCGTTCATCCTGGTTCAGCCGATTCTGGCCGCGATTACACTGGCCGCTTATTACACAGGCATTATTCCACCGATTACCAACATTGCACCGTGGACTATGCCAACCGGGTTGGGCGCATTCTTTAACACCAACGGTAGCGTCGCCGCTCTGCTGGTCGCGTTGTTTAACCTTGGTATCGCAACGCTGGTGTACCTGCCATTCGTGGTCGTCGCCAACAAAGCTCAGAACGTCATTGATAAAGAAGAAAGCGAAGAAGATATCGCTAACGCATTGAAATTCTAAATTTAATCCGGCATGGCTATGCGGCCATGCCGGACTGAACCAGAGGAAAAGAGTATGTTAGATATCGAAAATATCGTCGATACGCAGTCAGAGGCTGAAGAGCTTGAAGAAGTGGTGATGGGGCTCATCATCAACTCGGGTCAGGCACGTAGTCTGGCGTACGGTGCGCTCAAATTGGCCAAACAGGGTGATTTTGAGTCAGCGAAGACCATGATGGAACAGTCCCGCATGGCGCTGAACGAAGCACACCTTGTCCAGACCAAACTGATTGAAGGTGATCAGGGTGAAGGTAAAATGAAAGTCAGCCTGGTGCTGGTCCATGCACAGGACCACCTGATGACGTCGATGCTGGCGCGTGAACTGGTGACAGAACTGATTGAGCTTCACGAGAAGCTGAAATAGCGAGGAGTGCATTATGCAGCTACAGATTAACGCACCGGAAATCAAAACCGTCTATGAGCAGCAGCTTTTTAATGGTAAAAATTTTCATGTGTTCATCTATAACAAAACTGAGAGCATCAGTGGGCTGCATCAGCATGATTACTACGAATTTACCCTTGTCTTAACTGGACGTTACTATCAGGAGATCAACGGTAAGCGTGTACTGCTTGAGCGCGGAGACTTTGTCTTTATCCCGTTGGGATCGCATCATCAAAGTTTCTATGATTTCGGCGCGACGCGTATTCTTAACGTTGGTATCAGTAAACGTTTTTTTGAACAGCACTACCACCCGTTGCTGCCATTTTGTTTCGTTGCATCGCAGGTGTATCGGGCGAACAGTTCGTTCCTTACCTACATCGAAACGGTTATAGCATCACTGAACTTTCGTGAAAGCGGACTGGATGAATTTGTAGAAGTGGTCACCTTCTATATTATTAATCGGTTACGCCATCATCGAGAAGAGCAGGTGCTGGATGATATTCCACAATGGCTTAAAACTACCGTGGAAAGCATGCATGACAAAAGGCTGTTCAGCGAAAGTGCGCTGGAAAATATGATACACCTGTCCGCAAAATCCCAGGAGTATCTGACCCGTGCAACCCAGCGTTATTACAGTAAAACGCCAATGCAGATTATTAATGAAATTCGCATTAATTTTGCTAAAAAACAGCTGGAAATGACTAACTATTCTGTAACTGATATTGCCTATGAGGCTGGTTACAGCAGTCCGAGCCTGTTTATTAAAACGTTTAAGAAGCTGACGTCGTTTACACCAAATAGCTACCGTAAGAAATTAACGGAATTTAATCAGTAAATTTTATTTGCCAATAACCAATTTTTATAGCTTGCCCAAAATAGCGCTGGGACTGCCACGCTATACCTGACGAATGGGTTGAGCATAATACGTGTCAGTGTTTTTACACTGAAGGGAGAAATTATGAGCCAGAAATTAAAAGTCGTCACTATCGGTGGCGGGAGCAGCTACACCCCTGAATTACTTGAAGGCTTTATTAAACGTTATCATGAATTACCGGTCTCTGAATTGTGGCTGGTGGATGTCGACGGTGGTAAAGAGAAGCTGGACATTATTTTTGACCTCTGCCAGCGCATGATTGATAAAGCTGGCGTCCCGATGAAAGTGTATAAAACGCTGGATCGCCGGGAAGCGCTGAAAGATGCTGATTTTGTCACCACGCAGTTGCGCGTAGGACAACTTAAGGCTCGTGAACAGGATGAACGTATCCCTCTGAGCCATGGCTATCTGGGGCAGGAAACTAACGGTGCTGGAGGCCTGTTTAAAGGACTACGTACCATTCCGGTGATCTTTGACATTGTGAAAGATGTGGAAGAACTGTGTCCGAATGCGTGGGTGATTAACTTTACCAACCCGGCTGGCATGGTAACTGAAGCGGTCTATCGCCATACTAACTTCAAGAAGTTTATCGGCGTGTGCAATATTCCGATCGGTATGAAGATGTTTATCAGCGATGTACTGGCGCTGAAAGAGAGCGATGATTTATCCATCGATCTGTTTGGTCTGAACCATATGGTCTTCATTAGGGATGTTCTGGTCAACGGTGTGTCACGTTTTGATGAACTGCTGGACGGCGTAGCATCGGGTCAGTTGAAAGCCTCTGGCGTGAAGAACATCTTCGATCTGCCGTTCAGTGAAGGGCTGATTCGTTCACTGAGACTGCTGCCGTGCTCGTATTTGCTGTACTACTTCAAGCCAAAAGAGATGCTGGCGATTGAAATGGGCGAATATTACAAAGGTGGCGCACGTGCACAGGTAGTACAGAAAGTTGAGAAACAACTGTTTGATCTGTATAAAAATCCTGAGTTGAATGTTAAGCCGAAAGAGCTGGAACAGCGTGGCGGGGCTTATTACTCTGATGCTGCGTGTGAAGTGATCAATGCTATCTACAACGACAAACAGACCGAACATTACGTCAACATTCCTCATCATGGCCATGTTGATAACATTCCTGCGGACTGGGCCGTTGAGATGACCTGCACGCTGGGACACAATGGTGCAACTCCGCACCCACGTATCACCCATTTCGATGAAAAGGTTCTGGGCCTTATCTATACCATTAAAGGTTTTGAAGTGGCGGCGAGCAACGCAGCACTGAGCGGCGAATTGAATGATGTACTGTTGGCGTTAAACCTGAGCCCACTGGTGCATTCAGATACTGATGCTGAAATTCTTGCCCGCGAGCTGATCCTGGCGCATGAAAAATGGCTGCCAAACTTCGCCGAATGCATCGAGAAGCTTAAAAGCGAACAACACTAACTGAGGTTGGCTATGGAACGCGTACTGATTGTGAATGCGGATGATTTTGGCCTGAGCAAAGGACAAAACTACGGCATTGTTGAAGCCTGTCGCAATGGCGTTGTCACCTCAACCACTGCTCTGGTGAATGGCGAGGCGATAGAGCATGCGGTACAGCTTAGTCGCGATATACCGGAACTTGCCGTTGGGATGCATTTTGTCCTGACGCTTGGCAAACCGTTAACGGCTATGCCGGGTCTGACGCGTGACGGTGTGTTAGGGAAATGGATCTGGCAGATGGCAGAGGAAGATACGTTGCCGCTGGAAGAGATTTCTCAGGAGCTGACTGCACAGTATCAGCGTTTTATTGACCAGTTCGGGCGGGAGCCGACGCATCTGGATAGTCATCACCACGTGCATATGTTCCCGCAGATTTTCCCGATTGTCGCCAGTTTTGCCGCGGAGAGGGGCGTTGCGTTGCGGATCGATCGGCAGACAGTGTTCCTGGCATCTGATTTACCGGAAACGTTGCGTACCTCCCAGGGATTTAGCAGTGAGTTTTATGGCGACGCGATTTCTGAGGCCCTGTTTCTGCAGACACTGGACGCGTCCGCAGACCGGGGAGAGTCCTCGCTGGAAGTGATGTGTCATCCGGCGTTTATCGATGACATCATTCGACAAAGTGCCTACTGTTACCCCCGCTTAACTGAGCTTGACGTACTGACGTCTTCGTCATTGAAATACGCTATTGCGGAGCGCGGTTATCGTCTTGGCAGTTTTCTGAACGTTTAATTCCTGAGTTGGCGGCGCGTCGGTGCGCCGCATTTTTTTGTCTGCGTCATTGATATTTGCTGCAACCTGTTTGTCTCCCCCGTTACCGCCACCCACTTCACGAATTCACTGTTTTTGCACCGTCCGAGGGTAAAATCAGCTAAGATAGCGTTTTTCAGATTTTTAGAATTTGTCTTTAGTGAAGCAACTGATTATGAAACCTCTTCGCCAACAAAATCGTCCGGTTATCAGCTATGTTCCTCGTGTGGAGCCCGCTCCACCAGAGCATGCGGTGAAAATGGATGCGTTTCGTGACGTATGGATACTGCGCGGAAAATATGTCGCTTTTGTCTTAATGGGGGAGGCGTTTCAGCGTTCGCCTGCATTTACGGTTCCGGAGTCGGCACAGCGCTGGGCTAACCAAATTCGCCAGGAAAACGAACTGAGCGATTAATCGGATATAAAAAAACCGCCGGAGCATAACTCACCGGCGGTTTTTTGTTTTACACAGACAGGCTTTTAGCGATGCGCCAGTTCGGCGTGATCGTCGCTGTCCAGAATTGTTTTATCGGTCTGTTTCAGCCATTGGCTGGTAAGCGTACCAGCGGTCATGGAACCGCTAACGTTCAATGCAGTACGGCCCATATCGATCAGTGGTTCAACAGAGATCAGCAGAGCAACCAGTGTGACCGGCAGCCCCATGGCAGGCAGTACGATCAGTGCCGCGAAGGTCGCGCCACCGCCCACACCCGCAACCCCTGCGGAACTGACGGTCACGATACCCACCAGCGTGGCAATCCACATTGGGTCAAGCGGGTTAATACCGACAGTCGGTGCCACCATCACGGCCAGCATCGCCGGGTACAGACCCGCACAACCGTTTTGACCAATCGTTGCACCAAAAGAGGCTGCAAAGCTGGCGATGGACTCAGGGACGCCCAGACGGCGGGTTTGCGCTTCGACGTTCAGTGGAATAGACGCGGCGCTGGAGCGGCTGGTGAAGGCGAAAGTCAGTACTGGCCAGACTTTGCGGAAGTATTTCAGTGGGCTAATGCCGTTAATACCCAGCAGGATGCCGTGTACGACGAACATAATGCCCAGGCCGAGATACGAGGCAACGACGAAGCTACCCAGCTTGATGATGTCCTGCAGATTGGAACCGGCAACCACTTTGGTCATCAGCGCCAGAACACCGTACGGCGTCAGTTGCATCACCAGACGAACCAGCTTCATCACCCAGCTCTGCAGGGTATCGATAGCCGTTAATACGCGCTCGCCTTTCGGCGCATCATCTTTCAACAGTTTAAGTGCCGCAACGCCCAGGAAGGCCGCGAAAATAACGACGCTGATAATCGACGTCGGGTTTGCACCAGTAAGATCGGCAAATGGGTTTTTCGGGATAAACGACAGCACCAACTGCGGCACGCTGAGGTCGGCAACTTTACCCACATAATTGGTTTCAATGGCGGTCAGACGTGCGGTTTCAGCGCCTCCTTGCACCAGCCCTTCAGCAGTCAGACCAAACAGGTTTGTCACCAGAACCCCCACCAGCGCGGCGATCAGAGTGGTAAACAGCAGTGTTCCGATAGTGAGGAAACTGATTTTGCCTAACTGAGAGGCGTTGTGCAGACGCGCAACGGCACTGAGAATAGAGGCAAAAACCAACGGCATGACAATCATTTGCAGCAGTTGCACGTAACCGTTGCCAACAATGTTAAACCACTGTACGGAATCTTTCAGTACCTGACTGTCGGACCCGTAAATGGTGTGCAGGGCGAGACCAAACACCACGCCCATGACCAGACCGACCAGTACTTTTTTGGCCAGACTCCACTGTTTGTGGCGGGCTTGCGCCAGCACGAACAGCAGTACTACGAACACGATAATGTTCGCGATTAATGGAAAGTTCATCCCCGTTCTCCTGATCTTATTATGCGTATCACCGTGTTATGGTGATTCTGTTGGCGCAAGATTAGCAGAACTGTGACTTGCCTCTTATATTCAAATGGAATTGTTTATGCCTAAAATGACATTTTGGCTGTTTTATTAATCAGCCTGGTGCTTTATAAACCGATTAAACTGCATCTGTAGCGTGTTAATCATCTGCGATGACCAGCGCACCGCGCTGTTCTCCGGCATCGTCTGAGGCATCCAGATGGCCCATGCAAACAGCGCCATGCACAAAAAGCGCTCCAGCTGATTTCCCTTCTGCGGGACGAGGATTGGCAGGCGGAAGCGCCAGCGACAGGGCCAAAGCAGCGGCACGCCTGCCGGGGTCAGCATATCGGCCAGTATGTGACTGAGATAGCCCAACACCATGCCTTGTAGCGCATCGGCCGGGATTATCCAGCTATCCGGCACTTTCAGGTAAAATGTGGCCAGCAGGGCAAAAACGGCCAGCAGACTGTGTGTAAACCCGCGATGGCCAAATGCCCGGGCAACAGGCTTTGATATCCACTTCAGCCGCTGCCCAAGCAGGGATTTCGGGTGATCGATATCGGGCAGCAGACACGTTAGAATGGCCGAAGGAACAATATGCCACCAGTCACCCTGAGCGAGAACGGGCGTCAGCTCGGCATTTTTGGCAAATACCGCACAGGCAATAGAAAAAAGAAGGTGGCCTTCCGCCGTCATGATAAAACCCAATAAACTGTCAATTCATACAGTATAGGGGTTTTATACAGTAGGCGGAAGAGGTGACGTTGTAACCCTTTATCACAAATGCACGATTAACGCGCCAACCAACCGCCGTCCACGGCAAGCGTGTAACCATTAATATAATCAGAAGCCTGGCTGGCGAGAAAAACGACCGGGCCTTGCAAGTCATCCGGTGTTCCCCAGCGCCCTGCGGGAATGCGATCGACAATTTGCTGATTACGCGCACTGTCTTCACGCAACTGCTGCGTATTGTTTGTCGCCATATAACCTGGTGCGATGGCATTGACATTAATTCCCTGAGCTGCCCACTCATTAGCCAGTAAGCGGGTGATCCCAAGCACGCCACTTTTTGATGCGGTGTAGGACGGAACGCGGATCCCCCCCTGAAAAGAGAGCATTGAGGCAATATTGATAATTTTACCGCCGTTACCCTGCGCCAGGAACTGACGCGCCACCGCTTGCGACAGAAAGAAAACGGATTTGAGATTCAGGTTCATTACGTCATCCCAGTCTTTTTCACTAAAATCCAGCGCGTCCTGGCGACGAATCGTACCAGCATTGTTGACCAGAATATCGACCCGACCAAATGCCGCCACAGTTTGCGTAACCACGCTGGACAGCGCTTTCTGTTGGCTGAGGTCGGCCTGAATGGCCATAAAGCGCCGACCCACTGCGGTGACTTTTTCCTCAGTGTCATGCGGGATTTTGCGGTTTACGCCAACCACGTCACATCCGGCTTCAGCCAGCGCCAGGGCCATTCCTTGCCCAAGTCCGGTATCACAACCGGTGACGATTGCAACTTTATCCTTAAGACGAAAAGCGTCCAGAACCATGTTCACCTCAGCTATTTTTACTGTTAATGCATTGCTACAGGAGAAGAATAGAAGAGGTTGAACAAGAATACAATATTTTTGAAACTGCGTTTCAAAAATATTAAGCAAGCAAAGAAAAGGGCAATAGAGTTATTGCCCGGCGGGAGATTAACCGTGAAGATGCGCGGCAGTGAGCTCAGTCAACGAGGCCAGTTTGACGTCGGCAAGCACAAAACGGGGATCATCCTCATTTTCATGGGCGGGGACAACAATTGAGCGCATTCGGGCTGCTTTCGACGCAATCATCCCGTTCACGGAATCTTCCAGCGCGACACAAGATAATGGGGATACGCCCAGCTTCTGGGCACAATCGAGGTAAACCTGCGGGTGCGGTTTGCTGTAAGGTAGTTTTTCTGCAGAGGCCAGCGCGTCAAAGCTATCGCGCAGATCAAACATGGTCAGCACTATTTCCAGCATATGCAGCGGTGACGCGGAGGCCAGTCCTACCTGCATCCCCTGGGATTTGCACAGTGCCACAGCTTCACGTACGCCCGGCAACAGGGGTCTTGTTTCTTCTACCAGTGCAATCGCCCGTGTAATGATGCGTTCCGTCACCTCCTGACGGGAGGGACCTTTCCACGGTTGTTGCGCGAACCAAAGGTCAACAACCATATCGATACGTAAACCAAGCGTATCGGGAAGTTCATGGCGGCGGGTGATATCTACGCCTAAACTTGCAATCACATCCAGTTCAGCCTGATCCCAGAGTGGTTCTGAATCGACCAGTAATCCATCCATATCGAAAATTGCAGCAAGAATTTGACGCGGGGTTGACATCACAACCTCTCCTATAGGGTGATAACAGGGATTAAGAGCCCACCAGAACGAGCTCTAAGCGTTCATTATGGCTAATTTGGCAGTATACCGCCTTTAAAGAGCAGGCGAAAACGGTTATCAACGGGTAAACTTAGGCCAAAAGGACACGTCTTTATCAAGGGGAACTCATGACGTATCAACAAGCTGGACGCATTGCTGTCTTGAAAAGGTTGCTGGGATGGGTAATTTTCATCCCGGCGCTGATTTCAACACTGGTTTCAGTACTGAAGTTTATGTATGCGCACAGCGAAAAGCAGGAAGGGATTAATGCGGTAATGCTCGATTTTGCCCATGTGATGATCGACATGATGCGAGTAAATACGCCATTTCTTAACCTGTTTTGGTATAACTCACCGACACCGGATTTTCAGACCGGACTGAATCTTGTTTTTTGGTTGATTTTTATTCTGATATTCATCGGTCTGGCATTGCAGGACTCTGGCGCCAGAATGAGTCGTCAGGCGCGTTTTTTACGCGAGGGAGTTGAAGATCAGTTGATTCTGGAACAGGCAAAGGGCAGTGAAGGGTTATCGCGTCAGCAAATTGAGTCGCGCATTGTCGTGCCGCACCATACGATCTTTTTACAAATCTTCCCGCTCTATATTTTGCCGGTGATCGTTATTGTGATCGGCTATTTCTTCTTTTCATTACTGGGCTTTTTGTAAGTCCGATATTATCAGGCCTGGGCTACGTGAAGCGTCAGGCCTGATAAGCAAAGCTGCCTTCGGTATGTCTATACGTTAAGCCGCCAGTAATCTTTCCATCGCTTTTTGCGCCACCACCAGGTGCTGCCCGCCAAACAGGATGGCCCGATTAAGCAACGTATACAGCTGATAGATAGGCTGCCTGTCGAGAAAATCTAACGGTAGCGGCGACACAGACTGATAACCGTCATAAATCTGCGGTGGCTGATCGGTATGTAACGGCAACATTGCCAGGTCGCACTCTCTGTCGCCCCAGTAACAGGCAGGGTCAAAGATGTAGGGGCCATTCGGTCCAAGCGCACAGTTTGCCGACCACAAATCACCGTGCAGGAGAGAAGGCTGTGGCTGATGGGCGGCGAGTCGTTGCTGAACATGATCGACAATGGCGTCAATATTGCCAAACGCGATTCCTTTTTCCGCCGCAAGTTCCAGTTGCCAGCCGATGCGTTGCTCGGCGAAGAAGGTTGACCAGCGACGCTGCCAGGCATTGGGTTGCGGTGTAGTGGAGAGGGCATTATCGAAGTCGAGGCCGAACTGTGGCTGATCGCTCCATTCGTGCAAATGTGCAAGTTGTTGTCCGAGAATAAACGCGTTGTGGGCATCAAGCGGGCGGGGAGGGAGGAAATCCATTACCAGAAAACTGTAATCTCTGTCAGCACCCACTGCCCAGACTTTGGGAACAGAAACGGTTTGACTCCGGGAAAGCAGTTCCAACTGGTCGGCCTCCGCCGTAAAGCCAGACAACAGCTCTCTTTCATCACATTTGACGAAAAAATCGCGCCCCGCATAGCGTAAATGCCATGCGGCGTGGATCTCTCCGCCGGGCAGTTCATTACGCAGTTCGATTTCGCCTTCACCTAATTGCTCGCTTAAAAGACGACTGATAGCCTGCCACATGATGTCTCTCCCCATGTTGTCTGCCAGATCATAAGGTTAGCGCAAGAATGCGGTAAAAAAACACGAACTGACGCACACCGTAGACGCGTCATCGCTGGAAAGGCACTTATTGTATGTCGTTCTTCCACACCTCCCTGAGAAATTGCGACTTTCGGTTTAACATGATTCACTTCTTTGTAATCACGTGATTTTTTATCATAGACGCATAATACGCATGCCGACAGTTTTTGGGTTAATCCCCCTTAATGCTTGATAAGGGGGAGGGGGTAATTACCGGGCAAGATACGAATATATTTTTTGCGTATCGTCCAAAGCGCACAGACGTGTGCCCTGATTCAGCGTTGCTGCGCTACCCGCAGCGACGCCAAAACGCACAATCTCTTCAAAAGGGGCATTTTCTGCCAGTTTCAACGTCATCGCGCCGACCATACTGTCGCCTGCGCCAACGGTACTTTGGTTTTTCACCGGCGGAGGGACGACCTGAACGCATGTTTCTTTATTGACGCCCAATGCCCCTTGTGGCCCAAGAGAGACGACAACGCGAAGTGCTTTGCCGCTTTGTACAATCTCCTGTGCCGCTTTGCGGACGTCATCGGGTTGTGTGAGTTCGCGCTTCACCAGCGCACTCAATTCTTTGAGGTTGGGTTTTACCAGTTCGATGCCGCCGATGGCTAATGCCGCCGTTAGCGCCTCACCGGAGCTATCGACAATGCAGCGAATGCCCTGTTTTTGTGCGGTGGTGATGAGCCGTGTCAGTTTCTCTATTTGTACACCGGGCGGCAAACTGCCGCTAATGACCAGTATCGCACCCGATTCAATTTCCAGTACCTGATCCTGCAGTTGGTAGAATTCGTCATCAGTCAGCGCGGCACCGGGCATGACAAAACGATACTGCTCGCCGCTGGATTC
The DNA here is from genome assembly GCF_046555775.1 of Citrobacter sp. U14242. Classification (NCBI taxonomy): domain Bacteria; kingdom Pseudomonadati; phylum Pseudomonadota; class Gammaproteobacteria; order Enterobacterales; family Enterobacteriaceae; genus Citrobacter; species Citrobacter sp. U14242. The sequence goes on along the minus strand of NZ_JBKGLW010000004.1, from coordinate 299,469 downwards.
GACGTGGACATGGAGATTTTGTCGGGTCCAGTCTTTGGCCTCGACAGTAGAGACGGGAACATTTTCGTCGGCAAGTAAAGAAACTAAGTGCTCGCCGGTCGCACCACCGACCGGAAAGATGGCCGTTGCAGTTCCGCCAAGATGTGCAATAGCGCGGGCGACGTTGATGCCTCCGCCGCCAGGTTCAAAAACCGGTGAGGTACAGCGAAGTTTACCTTCGGGGTAGATTTGTGGAGTGATTGTTGCGCTATCGAGAGAGGGCGCAAGTGTTAACGTATAGATACGTACCATCTTTACCTCCTGTTAGGCTGACTCCAGTCTGGCACTTAACGACACGAAAGTGAAGTAATTAACAACATGATTTCTCGCAGATTTATTTAAAATTCTCGTGCCAAAGATATATAAATAAAATAAAGGATTAGGAACGCTCTTATTCAAAAAATGAAATAAGAATTTATTGCTATGTTATTCGAGTCTTTTTATAATTTGTTACCTTTCAAGGGTCTTTTGTCATTGATCCACATGAAAGTTTCCGAGACCGTTATGGTCTCTTTTTTTGTTGTACGGACTCTTTATAAATGAAGCTTTTGAAGACAGTGCCCGCAGCAGTATTGCTGACGGGGTGCGTGTTTGCGTCAATGCATGCCGCCGCCGATGATTCCGTTTTTACTGTCATGGATGACCCTTCCAGCGCGAAAAAACCTTTTGAAGGTAACCTGAACGCGGGATATCTTGCCCAGTCAGGCAACACAAAAAGTTCTTCTTTAACTGCAGACACCACCATGACCTGGTATGGTCAATCTACGGCGTGGTCTCTGTGGGGAAATGCCAGCAACACCTCCTCAAATGATGAGCGTTCATCTGAGAAATATGCTGTAGGTGGTCGTAGTCGTTACAACATGACTGACTATGACTATCTCTTTGGTCAGGGCAGTTGGTTAACAGACCGTTATAACGGATACCGTGAGCGTGACGTGCTAACGGCCGGTTATGGTCGCCAGTTTCTTAATGGACCGGTGCACAGTTTCCGCTTTGAATTCGGTCCTGGTGTACGTTATGACGAGCACACTGATGGCACCACTGAAACGCAGCCGTTAGGTTATGCGTCCGGGGCTTATGCGTGGCAGATGACGGATAACACCAAGTTTACGCAGGGTGTGTCGGTATTTGGTGCCGATGATACAACGCTGAATTCTGAAACGGCTTTGAATGTTGCTATTAACGAACACTTTGGATTGAAGGTTGCGTACAACGTGACCTGGAACTCTGAACCGCCGGCAACCGCGCCGGAGCATACCGATCGCCGCACGACGCTTTCGCTCGGCTATCGGATGTAATAGTTAACCGGGCCACTTAAATGGCCCGGCTTTTATAAATTAACGTTAAGTCTTTTTATTATCCTGACCGCGCTTTATTTTTTATGCTTTTCTGACATCCCGCATTTTTAGATGCTTTCAATTTAATGAATAAATAGGCTGTTCTGAAAATGGCATTCCAGCATTACCATCATAATTAAACACAATTAACAGTCTGTAGAATATATCTGCTCAGGCTGGCGTAGTGCTTCTGACGTTTAACCCCAGATCATGGCTGCCCAGCGTAGCATCAACATTGCCGCACAAATAACCAGCAGTATTACAACCATCTTCCAGTGTTTTTTGGCAAAACGATTTGTTGGCATTGTTCTTTTCCTGCCCAGGTCAGACCATTCTGCTTAGTGTAACAAAGATGGAAGGGTGTGCGTGAATTGATTTACATCATGGAAAGCGCTGTGATTGCAGCTTTGATCGGCTCGTAATGCCGTGTACACTGTCAAACGGTGTTATCAAAAAACGGGCGTAGGTCCAGCGTTGCCTGTCAGGTGACCTGTGACATATTTCGCAGAGTGAAGCGGGAATCAGCCCAGACCTTTTTGATAATTTTAAATATTGAATCTTTGTATGTGCTCTTACGTGTGGGGCACCACTGCAAATAAGGATATAACATGCCTGTTATTACTCTTCCTGATGGCAGCCAACGCCATTACGACCACGCTGTAAGCCCCATGGATGTTGCGCTGGACATCGGTCCAGGTCTGGCAAAAGCGACTATTGCTGGCCGTGTTAACGGTGAGCTGGTAGATGCTTCCGATCTGATTGAACATGATGCGAAACTCTCCATTATCACCGCGAAAGATGAAGAAGGTCTGGAGATCATTCGTCACTCTTGTGCGCACCTGTTAGGGCATGCTATCAAACAACTTTGGCCGAACACCAAAATGGCGATCGGACCGGTTGTTGACAACGGTTTTTACTACGATATCGATCTTGACCGTACGTTAACCCAGGAAGATGTCGACGCGCTCGAGAAGCGGATGCACGAGCTCGCTGAGAAAAACTACGATGTCATTAAGAAGAAAGTCAGCTGGTACGAAGCGCGCGAAACCTTCGTGAAGCGTGGTGAGACCTATAAAGTCTCTATTCTTGATGAAAACATTGCCCATGATGACAAGCCAGGCTTGTACCATCATGAAGAATACGTCGATATGTGCCGTGGCCCGCACGTGCCGAACATGCGTTTCTGCCATCACTTCAAACTGATGAAGACCGCAGGGGCATACTGGCGCGGCGACAGCAACAACAAGATGCTGCAGCGTATTTATGGTACTGCATGGGCCGATAAAAAAGCCCTGAATGCATACCTGCAACGCCTGGAAGAAGCGGCCAAGCGTGACCACCGCAAAATCGGTAAGCAGCTTGACCTGTATCATATGCAGGAAGAAGCACCGGGTATGGTGTTCTGGCATAACGATGGCTGGACTATCTTCCGCGAGCTGGAAGTTTTTGTTCGCTCGAAACTGAAAGAATATCAGTATCAGGAAGTTAAAGGTCCGTTCATGATGGACCGTGTGCTGTGGGAAAAAACAGGTCACTGGGACAACTACAAAGATGCAATGTTCACTACCTCGTCTGAGAACCGTGAATACTGCATTAAACCAATGAACTGCCCCGGCCACGTTCAGATCTTTAATCAGGGTCTGAAATCCTATCGTGATCTGCCGTTGCGTATGGCTGAATTTGGTAGCTGTCACCGTAACGAGCCGTCAGGTGCGCTGCACGGTCTGATGCGTGTACGTGGCTTTACTCAGGATGATGCTCATATCTTCTGTACTGAAGAGCAGATTCGTGATGAAGTTAACGCTTGCATTCGTATGGTCTACGATATGTACAGCACTTTTGGCTTCGAGAAAATCGTCGTCAAACTGTCCACTCGCCCCGAAAAACGTATCGGTAGCGATGAAATGTGGGACCGTGCTGAAGCTGACCTGGCCGTTGCGTTGGAAGAAAATAACATCCCGTTTGAGTTCCAACTGGGTGAGGGCGCGTTCTACGGTCCGAAAATTGAATTTACCCTGTATGACTGCCTCGATCGTGCATGGCAGTGCGGTACTGTACAGCTGGACTTCTCCCTGCCGTCTCGTTTGAGCGCCTCTTATGTGGGTGAGAACAACGAACGTCAGGTGCCGGTTATGATTCACCGCGCAATTCTTGGGTCTATGGAACGTTTCATCGGTATCCTGACTGAAGAGTTCGCCGGCTTCTTCCCGACCTGGCTTGCGCCGGTTCAGGTTGTGGTCATGAACATTACCGATTCTCAGTCTGAATACGTCAACGAATTAACGCAGAAACTACAAAATGCGGGTATTCGTGTAAAAGCAGACTTGAGAAATGAGAAGATAGGCTTTAAAATCCGCGAGCACACTTTACGTCGTGTCCCTTACATGTTGGTCTGTGGCGACAAAGAGGTAGAAGCAGGCAAAGTTGCCGTGCGCACCCGTCGTGGCAAAGACTTGGGCAGCCTGGACGTAAATGAAGTGATTGAGAAGCTGCAACAAGAGATTCGCAGCCGCAGTCTTCAACAACTGGAGGAATAAGGTATTAAAGGCGGAAAACGAGTTCAAACGGCACGTCCGAATCGTATCAATGGCGAGATTCGCGCCCTGGAAGTTCGCTTAACAGGTCTGGAAGGCGAAGCTTTGGGTATTGTGAGTCTGAGAGAAGCGATCGAAAAGGCTGAAGAAGCTGGAGTAGATTTAGTTGAAATCAGCCCTAACGCCGAACCGCCAGTTTGTCGTATTATGGACTACGGCAAGTTCCTTTATGAAAAGAGTAAGTCTTCTAAGGAACAGAAGAAAAAGCAAAAAGTTATCCAGGTTAAGGAAATTAAATTCCGTCCTGGCACCGACGATGGCGATTACCAGGTAAAACTCCGCAGCCTGGTACGCTTTCTGGAAGATGGCGATAAGGCTAAGATCACGCTGCGTTTTCGCGGTCGTGAGATGGCCCACCAACAGATCGGTATGGAAGTGCTCAACCGCGTCCGTGACGATCTGAGTGAACTGGCAGTAGTCGAATCCTTCCCAACGAAGATCGAAGGCCGTCAGATGATCATGGTGCTCGCTCCTAAGAAGAAACAGTAAGGCCTTCAAGTAGCAATGTCTGTGGAGCCTGCGGGTTCCACAGCCGTTGTTCGCCTACGTTTCGTTTATTAACAATGCGAAGTGGAAGTTATTAAAATGCCAAAAATTAAGACCGTACGCGGTGCTGCTAAGCGTTTCAAAAAAACCGGTGGTGGTGGATTTAAGCGTAAGCACGCAAACCTGCGTCATATTCTGACCAAAAAATCTACTAAGCGTAAACGTCACCTGCGTCCAAAAGGCCTCGTTTCTAAAGGCGATCTGGGTCTGGTTATCGCGTGCTTGCCGTACGCATAAGCCGTTAACGTTTAATTAATTTTTTTACTAAGAATATAGATACAGGAGAGCACATATGGCTCGCGTAAAACGTGGTGTAGTTGCCCGTGCACGTCACAAGAAAATTTTGAAACAAGCTAAAGGCTACTACGGTGCGCGTTCTCGCGTATACCGCGTTGCCTTCCAGGCTGTTATCAAAGCTGGTCAGTACGCTTATCGTGACCGTCGTCAGAAAAAGCGTCAGTTCCGTCAACTGTGGATTGCGCGTATCAACGCAGCAGCACGTCAGAACGGTATTTCTTACAGCAAATTCATCAACGGCCTGAAAAAAGCCTCTGTTGAAATCGACCGTAAGATCCTGGCTGACATCGCAGTATTCGACAAAGTAGCGTTCACCGCTCTGGTCGAAAAAGCGAAAGCAGCTCTGGCATAAGCCGGTGAAAAGAGGGAGCCTGGCTCCCTCTCTTTTATTTGTAGTTCAATCAATTGGTTGACAATTTATCCGTAAGCCTTTTCAATAAAGGTTGTCCGGTTTTTACCACACAAGGTAACGCAAGCATGAATGCTGCTATTTTCCGCTTCTTCTTTTACTTTAGCACCTGAACTCAGGAGGCTTGCGCGTGAAAGAAGAAACGGAAAACAGCGCCTAAAAGCCTCCCTGGTGGAGGCTTTTTTTATACGCGCCATCCTTCAGGTTGTCTCTGTGTTGGCTGCATTCGCTCTTTTGCCGCGTTGATACAACTTGAATGATTTTGCGTATATACGAGCGACTAGTGAATATCGCAACATAACGAGGAAAACCATGTCACATCTCGCAGAGCTGGTTGCCAGTGCAACGGCCGCCATTAACCAGGCTTCAGATGTTGCCGCGTTAGACAATGTCCGCGTCGAATATTTGGGCAAGAAAGGGCACTTGACCCTTCAGATGACAACCCTGCGCGAGCTGCCACCAGAAGAGCGCCCGGCAGCAGGTGCGGTAATCAACGAAGCCAAAGAGCAGGTACAGCAAGCGCTGAATGCGCGTAAAGCCGAATTAGAAAATGCGGCACTGAACGCGCGCCTGGCTGAAGAAACTATCGATATCTCCCTGCCGGGACGCCGTATCGAAAATGGTGGACTGCACCCGGTAACGCGTACTATCGACAGGATTGAAAGTTTCTTCGGTGAGCTGGGCTTTACCGTGGCGACGGGTCCGGAGATTGAGGACGATTATCATAACTTTGACGCGTTGAATATTCCTGGCCATCACCCAGCGCGTGCTGACCACGATACCTTCTGGTTTGACGCAACGCGTCTGCTGCGCACGCAGACCTCCGGCGTACAGATCCGCACCATGAAAGAAAAACAGCCGCCGATCCGCATCATTGCGCCGGGCCGTGTATATCGTAACGACTACGATCAGACGCACACCCCGATGTTCCATCAGATGGAAGGCCTGATCGTTGATACCAATATCAACTTCACCAACCTGAAAGGTACGCTGCACGATTTCCTGCGTAACTTCTTTGAAGAAGATCTGCAGGTTCGTTTCCGTCCTTCTTACTTCCCGTTCACTGAACCTTCTGCGGAAGTTGACGTCATGGGTAAAAACGGAAAATGGCTGGAAGTACTGGGCTGCGGTATGGTCCACCCTAACGTGCTGCGCAACGTCGGTATCGATCCAGAAATCTACTCCGGTTTTGCCTTCGGCATGGGGATGGAGCGTCTGACCATGTTGCGTTATGGCGTTACCGATCTGCGTTCATTCTTCGAAAACGATCTGCGTTTCCTCAAACAGTTTAAATAAAGGCAGGGTAATACAATGAAATTCAGTGAACTGTGGTTACGCGAATGGGTTAACCCAGCAATTGATAGCGATGCGCTGTCAAACCAAATTACGATGGCGGGCCTGGAAGTTGACGGTGTGGAAGCCGTTGCCGGTGAATTTAACGGTGTTGTTGTCGGTGAAGTGGTTGAGTGCGGTCAGCACCCGAACGCTGACAAGCTGCGTGTCACTAAAGTGAACGTCGGTGGCGATCGCCTGCTGGATATCGTCTGTGGTGCGCCGAACTGCCGCCAGGGACTGAAAGTTGCGGTAGCGACCATTGGTGCCGTTCTGCCTGGTGATTTTAAAATCAAAGCGGCTAAGCTTCGCGGTGAGCCGTCTGAGGGGATGCTGTGCTCCTTCTCTGAACTGGGTATTTCCGACGATCATAACGGTATTATTGAACTGCCTGCTGATGCGCCGATTGGCACCGACATTCGTGAATATCTGAAACTCAACGATAACACCATTGAAATCAGCGTTACGCCGAACCGTGCCGACTGCTTAGGCATTATCGGTGTTGCGCGTGATGTGGCTGTGCTGAACAAAGCTCCACTGGTTGAACCGGAAATCACTCCGGTAGCGGCGACCATTAACGATGTGCTGCCTATTCAGGTTGATGCTGCTGACGCGTGCCCACGCTATTTGGGACGGGTGGTGAAAGGTATCAACGTGAAAGCGCCAACGCCACTGTGGATGAAAGAGAAACTGCGCCGTTGCGGTATTCGCTCCATCGATGCAGTGGTTGACGTGACTAACTATGTACTGCTCGAACTGGGCCAGCCGATGCACGCATTCGACAAAGACCGCATTGAAGGCGGAATTGTCGTGCGTATGGCAAAAGAAGGGGAAACCCTGGTCCTGCTCGACGGCAGTGAAGCAAAACTGAGTGCGGATACGCTGGTGATTGCTGACCACAACAAAGCGCTGGCCATGGGGGGGATCTTTGGTGGTGAGCACTCTGGTGTGAATGATGAAACGCAAAACGTTCTGCTGGAATGCGCGTTCTTCAGCCCACTGTCTATTACTGGTCGTGCGCGCCGTCACGGCCTGCACACCGATGCTTCTCACCGCTATGAGCGTGGTGTCGATCCTGCGCTGCAGTACAAAGCAATGGAGCGAGCAACGCGTCTGCTGATTGATATCTGTGGCGGCGAAGCCGGCCCGGTGATCGATGTGACCAACGAAGCGACGTTGCCGAAGCGCGCGACCATCACCCTGCGTCGTAGCAAGCTGAACCGTCTGATTGGCCATCATATTGCCGATGATCAGGTGGCTGATATCCTGACCCGTCTGGGTTGTGAAGTGACCGTTGGCCAGGACGAGTGGCAGGCGGTCGCGCCAAGCTGGCGTTTCGATATGGAGATTGAAGAAGATCTGGTCGAAGAAATTGCCCGCGTATACGGTTACGACAATATCCCAAATACCCCAATTCAGGCAGGACTTATCATGGGTGAACATCGTGAAGCGGACCTCTCGCTGAAACGTGTTAAAACCATGCTGAATGACAAAGGCTACCAGGAAGTTATTACCTACAGCTTTGTTGATCCTAAAGTCCAGTCGCTGTTGCATCCGGGAGAAGAGGCGCTGCTGCTGCCAAGCCCAATCTCTATCGATATGTCAGCAATGCGTCTTTCTCTGTGGACCGGTTTGCTGTCAACGGTGGTTTATAACCAAAACCGTCAGCAAAACCGTGTGCGCATTTTTGAAACGGGTTTGCGTTTTGTACCGGATACGCAGGCTAACCTCGGTATCCGTCAGGATCTGATGCTGGCTGGCGTGATCTGCGGCAACCGCCACGATGAACACTGGAATCTGGCGAAAGAGACGGTTGATTTCTATGATCTGAAGGGCGATCTGGAAGCTGTTCTCGACCTGACCGGTAAACTGGCGGACATCCAGTTCAAAGCTGAAGCGAATCCAGCCCTGCATCCGGGCCAGTCTGCGGCGATTTATCTGAAAGGTGAACGTATTGGTTTCATTGGGGTTGTTCATCCTGAACTGGAACGTAAACTGGATCTGAACGGTCGCACTCTGGTGTTCGAACTGGAGTGGAATAAGCTCGCAGACCGCGTGGTGCCTCAGGCGCGTGAAGTTTCTCGCTTCCCGGCGAACCGCCGTGACATCGCCGTTGTTGTGGCTGAAAACGTTCCCGCAGCGGATATTTTATCCGAATGTAAGAAAGTTGGCGTAAATCAGGTAGTTGGCGTAAACTTGTTTGACGTGTACCGCGGTAAGGGTGTTGCGGAGGGTTATAAGAGCCTCGCTATCAGCCTGATCCTTCAGGATACCAGCCGTACACTTGAAGAAGAGGAGATTGCCGCTACCGTCGCCAAATGTGTAGAGGCATTAAAAGAGCGATTCCAGGCATCATTGAGGGATTGAACCTATGGCGCTTACAAAAGCTGAAATGTCAGAATATCTGTTTGATAAGCTTGGGCTTAGCAAGCGGGATGCCAAAGAACTGGTCGAGCTATTTTTCGAAGAGATCCGTCGTGCTCTGGAAAATGGTGAGCAGGTAAAACTCTCTGGTTTTGGTAACTTCGATCTGCGTGATAAGAATCAACGTCCGGGCCGTAATCCGAAAACGGGCGAAGATATTCCCATTACAGCACGGCGCGTGGTGACCTTCAGACCCGGGCAGAAGTTAAAAAGCCGGGTTGAAAACGCAACGCCCAAAGAAGAGTGATTTAACGATACGCAAAGTATGACGCGTATAACTAAAAAGGCCGCTATGCGGCCTTTTTCCTTTTCACTACTGAATCAGCACCGTAGAATCACCCCCATCTCTTTTCAGCAGAATGGAAAACATGCTGACTTTTGCCCATCAACAACAGCGACGAAACGTGCGCTGGATACTGTCTCTGTCAGTGCTGATGCTGCTGGCAACAATTATAAGTTTATGCGCAGGAGAACAGTGGATTGCTCCCGGTGATTGGTTTAGCGCTCGCGGCGATCTGTTCGTCTGGCAAATTCGACTTCCCCGTACACTTGCCGTATTGCTGGTCGGTGCCGCACTGGCACTCTCTGGCGCAGTGATGCAGGCGCTGTTTGAAAACCCACTCGCGGAGCCTGGCTTACTCGGCGTGTCTAATGGCGCGGGGGTAGGGCTTATTGCGGCTGTTCTGTTGGGGCAGGGGCAATTGCCCGGCTGGGCATTGGGCCTATGCGCCATTGCTGGTGCGCTGATTATCACCCTCATTCTTCTTCGTTTTGCCCGTCGACATTTATCGACCAGTCGTTTGCTGCTGGCCGGCGTGGCGCTGGGGATTATCTGCAGCGCTCTGATGACCTGGGCTATCTATTTTTCCACCTCTTTCGATCTTCGACAGTTGATGTACTGGATGATGGGGGGCTTCGGTGGCGTAGACTGGCATCAGGCCTGGCTCATGGTCGCGTTGCTCCCCGTATTGCTGTGGATTTGCTGCCAGTCGCAGCCGATGAATATGCTGGCGCTGGGGGAAACCTCCGCGCGCCAGCTGGGGCTGCCTTTATGGTTCTGGCGCAACCTGCTGGTGGTTGCCACGGGATGGATGGTGGGTGTGAGCGTGGCGCTGGCAGGGGCAATTGGTTTTATCGGGCTGGTGATCCCCCATATTCTGCGACTGTGTGGATTAACCGATCACCGCGTTTTACTCCCTGGGTGTGCGTTGGCGGGGGCAATTGCACTACTGTTTGCTGATGTCGTCGCACGTCTGGTACTGGCATCGGCTGAGTTACCCATTGGCGTAGTGACGGCCACGATGGGCGCACCGGTATTTATCTGGTTATTGTTAAAAGCTGCGCGCTAGAAAGTGCAGATTCGGTCTATGCTTACAAGCTGAACAGGGTCATTCCACTATTCACCTGTTGTTCTGGAGATGCTATGCAAAACACGCTTTTTAATACGGAAGTGACAACCATCGACGGCGAGGCGACCTCATTACAGGCGTATGCCGGAAATGTACTGTTAATTGTCAACGTAGCCTCAAAATGTGGGTTAACGCCACAGTATGAGCAACTGGAAAACCTGCAGAAAGCCTGGCATGGGCAGGGTTTCACCGTTCTGGGATTCCCCTGCAACCAGTTTCTGGGGCAGGAGCCCGGCAGTGAAGACGAGATTAAGATGTATTGCAGCACAACCTGGGGTGTTACTTTCCCGATGTTCAGTAAGATTGATGTCAATGGCGAAGCCCGCCATCCGTTGTATCAGAAGCTGATTGATGCGGCACCCACTGCGGTTGCACCGGCAGATAGCGGATTTTATGCGCGTATGGCGAGTAAAGGCCGGGCACCGCTCTACCCGGACGATATTCTGTGGAACTTCGAAAAGTTCTTAGTCGGTCGGGATGGACAGGTGCTGCAACGTTATTCACCTGATATGACGCCTGAGGACCCGATTCTTGTACACGCTATAAAGACTGCATTGGCCAACTAATGTCCCGATTAATGCTGCTACAGGATGTTGCTGAATCGACCCGACTCGGCCCGCTATCTGGTGAAATTAAAGCAGGCGAGATCCTGCATTTAGTGGGCCCCAACGGCGCGGGGAAAAGTACGTTGTTGGCGCGAATGGCGGGACTGACGACCGGAGAGGGGAGCATCACCTTCGGTGATATACCGCTCGGTGACTGGCCGGCAGCGAAGCTGGCGCAATATCGTGCTTATCTTGCGCAACAGCAAAATCCGCCATTTGCGATGCCGGTCTGGCATTTTCTGACGCTGCATCAGTCTGATAAAGCGCGAACAGACCTGCTGCAGGAGGTGGCTGATGCGCTTGGGCTGGGAGATAAACTGGGACGTGGTGTTAATCAGCTTTCAGGGGGGGAATGGCAACGTGTGCGTCTGGCGGCCGTCATCCTGCAAATGAGTCCGCAGTCTAATCCGCATGGGCAACTTTTGTTGCTGGATGAGCCGATGAATAGCCTGGATGTGGCGCAACAAAACGCGCTGGATAGAGTGTTGAGCCAGCTGTGTCTGCAGGGAATCGCCATTGTGATGAGTAGTCATGATCTTAACCATACGCTACGCCATGCGCACAAGGCGTGGTTGCTCAAACGCGGAAAGCTGCTGGCGAGCGGTTCGCGTGATGTGGTGTTGACGCCAGCAAATCTGTCGTTGGCCTATGGTGTAAATTTCCGTCGCCTGGATATTGAAGGCCACAGAATGCTCATATCAACCACTTAAGTTAAATGGGTTCTTGAAAATCACATAATTTCCACGCTAAATTGACACAAAAATAAAAATCAGAGGATTCGTCCTGAATGCGCTTTTGGCTCCTTTTCATCACAGCATTGTTTTTGGCGGGGTGCAGCAGCCATCGTGCTCCTGCGCCGAATGCCCGACTGTCGGACTCTATCGCTGTTATCGCGGGTCTTAACGATCAGTTGCAAACCTGGCATGGAACTCCCTATCGCTATGGCGGCATGAGCCGTAGCGGGGTGGATTGTTCGGGATTTGTGTTGATGACGATGCGTGACCAATTCGATCTTCAATTACCGCGAGATACGCGTACTCAATCAAAGATTGGTACCGAGATCGATAAAGATGATTTGCTACCCGGCGATCTGGTTTTCTTTAAAACGGGTTCCGGTGAAAGTGGTCTGCATGTCGGAATCTACGATACCAATAATCAATTTATCCATGCTTCAACCAGTCGCGGAGTGATGCGTTCTTCGCTGGATAACGTCTACTGGCGTAAAAACTTTTGGCAGGCACGCCGAATTTAATCATTACGGATGACGAGATCGGCGCGCGGTTGTCTCGTCATCCTCATTTTAAATGCCAACTTTCACTTCTGCTGTTTGTCGGTCAATAACCCCAAACGTTAAGAGCGTATCTTGCTAAAAATATGATTTATCCCGAGATATTAAAAAGTGCAAAGCTGGATATTCGTTTATAATCAGGATAAGCTAAAAAAAAAGGATTCGATTTACTGGCTAAAAAGGGAAAAATGAAAGGGCCTCTATTTGTATCAGCAGCAACGTATTTTTCCATCCTTTGCTACAGGATCCCGGATTACACCCATGCAGAGGGGCTGGCACAATGATTGTTTCACTGGATTATCTTTATCATTCAGAGTTCTCTTTTCTTCCTGCACGAAGTGAAAAAGGCGACCTTGAGTACGTCGATATTGTTACAAATTTTGTCAGTGCCGATGGCAACGTACGCATGCCAACAGAGCTGGTGATGCCCCGGATGTCAGACGACGATCAATGTCGTTTATTTGCCGAGAAGCTGGAATTAATCGAAACGTGCCAACATTTTTTTATTCAACGCAAAATTCCTGCCTGGCTTAATTTAACGCCAGCGGTTGCTAATACTTTATTATCAGATGCTGAATATGCTTCACGTGTTGAACGATTTTCATTTATTGAACTGACGATTAATGAAAGTTATCCGGAGTTAAACAGTGGCAAAGAAAATCCCACACTGGCTGCCCTGGCTGCGCGATTCCCATTAATACTGACAAACTACGGAGCCGGGGGCATATCCACGCGGGCAATTTTTGATGGTCTGTTTAAACGTGTCGTGCTGGATAAAAACTTTGTTCAACAGAGGATTACACATATTTCGTTTGAGCCGTTTATGCGGGCTATTCTGGCGCAATTATCCCCCAGTTGTGAATCAATCATCATTAGCGGTATTGATACACAAGAGATGCTGGCGCGGGTATTACCTTTGGGATTCAGCGCGATGCAAGGGGGGCTGTGGCCGGCGGTATCACCTGCAAAGATCATTTCACTGGTAAAATGATAACCCTTTTATTTGCTGGTGTTTAACAGACTATTAACAGTCTACACTAGAGACAGGAGGCCCTATGACCCTGTCTTTTACTACTCGCTGGCATGATGAATTACCAGCAACCTATACCGCTCTTTCGCCCACCCCCCTGAAAAACGCGCGCATCATCTGGCATAACGATGCTCTGGCTGCGCAATTGGGTATTCCAGCTGCGTTGTTTGATGCTTCTGGTGGGGCAGGTGTATGGGGGGGCGAATCGCTATTACCTGGGATGTTGCCTTTGGCACAAGTCTACAGCGGGCATCAGTTCGGTGTCTGGGCTGGGCAGCTTGGCGATGGACGAGGGATTTTGCTGGGTGAGCAATTGCTTGCCGATGGCACAACCCTTGACTGGCATCTGAAAGGCGCTGGATTAACGCCTTATTCCCGCATGGGGGATGGGCGCGCCGTGCTGCGCTCGACGATTAGAGAGAGTCTGGCCAGTGAAGCCATGCATTATCTGGGGATACCTACAACCCGGGCCTTGTCGATTGTCACCAGCGAGACTCCGGTGCAGCGAGAGACCACTGAAGCAGGCGCGATGCTCATTCGCGTGGCACAAAGCCATATGCGTTTTGGCCATTTTGAGCACTTTTATTATCGTCGTGAACCGGAAAAAGTACGCCAGCTTGCTGACTTTGCGATCCGTCATTACTGGCCACAATGGCAGGAAGAGGCGGATAAGTATCAGTTGTGGTTTGCGGATGTTGTTACGCGCACGGCGACGTTAATGGCCGACTGGCAAGCCGTAGGCTTTGCGCATGGGGTGATGAACACGGACAACATGTCGATTCTTGGCCTGACGATGGATTATGGTCCCTTCGGTTTCCTTGATGATTACGTGCCAGATTTTATCTGCAACCACTCCGATCATCAGGGGCGCTATAGTTTTGATAATCAGCCTGCTGCGGCTTTGTGGAACCTGCAACGTCTGGCGCAGACGCTTTCACCATTCATCCCGGTTGATGTGCTCAATGATGCGCTGGACGGTTATCAACTGGCCTTGCTAACCCGCTATGGGCAACGCATGCGGCAAAAACTGGGTTTCTTTAGCGAGCAGAAAAACGATAACGAAATCCTTAGCGAACTGTTTAGCCTGATGGCGCGGGAAGGTAGCGACTACACGCGAACGTTCCGCATGCTCAGCCAAACTGAGCAACACAGCGCCTTGTCCCCACTGCGCGATGAGTTTATTGACCGTGCGGCATTTGACGACTGGTTCACACGTTACCGCACGCGTCTGCAACAAGACAATGTGGCTGACGTTGCCAGACAAGCGCAGATGAAGACGGCGAATCCGGCGATGGTGCTACGTAACTGGCTGGCGCAGCGGGCAATAAGCCAGGCAGAGCAGGGTGATTATAGCGAACTACATCGGTTACACGCTGCGTTACGTACGCCGTTCATCGATCGGGATGATGATTATATCAGCCGTCCACCTGACTGGGGTAAACGGCTGGAGGTGAGTTGTTCCAGCTAAGGTGCGAGAAAAACGTGTGGGGATGCGTTGGCCGGGTGTTGGCCAACGTGAACCTGGGCACCGTACCAGCGTATCAGATCATCAGCCTGTAACACGGCGTCGGGCGTCCCTTGAGACACAATGCTTCCTTGATGGAGCAGTATGATCCGGTCAGCCCACAGTGCAGCCAGATTGAGATCGTGAAGGATGATGCAAACATGCAATTCTCCTGCAGCGGTGAGTGTCTTTAGTAATCTCAGCAGATGCTGCTGATGGTAAAGATCTAACGCTGACGTCGGTTCGTCGAGAAATAGCCAACCGCGGGGTCCGGTGTTGCACCACAATTGCGCCAGCGCACGGGCTAACTGAACGCGTTGTTGTTCGCCACCGGAAAGCGCAGCGTATTGCCTGCCCGCCAACGGTGTGCAGCCGGTGATTGCCATTACCTGAGCGATAAGCTCGGGCTCGGGATGTTGGGACCAGGGGGCACGGCCCATCGCGATGACGGCTTCTGTCTGCCAGTCAAAACCTACCTGTGTTTGCTGACGCATAACCGCACGATGGCGCGACAGCGACTGCGTACTCCAGTCAGCCAGTGATTTGCCATCTAACAAACAGTGTCCGGCAGTCGGTTTAAGAAAGCCGGTCAACAGACGTAGCAGGGTGGATTTTCCCGCACCATTCGGCCCGATTAACACGACCAGTTCACCTTTAGCGAGTTTGAGCGATACGTCGTCAATAACCGAGCGCTCAGCAAGGCGATAGTGAAGTCCTTCGGCAATAAAATGTTCAGCCATGCGCTCCTCGCTGACGAAAAATAAGCCATAAAAACCATGGCGCACCGAGAATACTGGTCAGCAGACCAACGGGCATTTCCGCAGGCGCAACTGCGGTGCGGGCGAGAGTATCGGCAATCAGTAGTAACAACGCGCCAGCCAGAACAGAGCCGGGGATCACGGCACGATGGTCTGATCCGAGCCACATACGCATTAAATGCGGAACAACCAAACCGATGAACCCAATGACTCCGCTGACCGCTACAGCAGCGGCCACGAGTAATGCGCTGCACAACAACAAAATACGTTGGATCGTCCGAACATCAATGCCGAGATAATGCGCCTCCTCCTCACCCAGTTGTAGCAGGTTCAGTGCCGTGGCCAGGCGCCAGATAACCAGTACTGTTGGGAGCATTAGCGAGGTGACAGCCAGTAGTGTTGACCACTGCGCAGAACCCAAACTGCCCATCCCCCAAAGTGACAGCTGCCGCAGCTGCGCATCATTGCTGATCCACGACAGAACGCCGACCGCGGCCCCGCAGAGTGCGTTGATGGCAATTCCGACCAACAACAGACGCGATAGCGAACCGTCACGCTGCTGGCTGAGGATAAAAATCACCACGGTGGCAGCCAGCGCACCGAGAAATGCCGCCATCATTGGCGCATACAGCATGAGTAACGCGGGTAATGAGACAGGTAACACCACCCACAGGGCGACGGCGCAGGCCGCACCGCTGCTAATGCCCAGTAGCCCTGGGTCGGCAAGCGGGTTGCGAAACAATCCCTGCATGACGCAACCAGCCAGTGCCAGTGAGCCGCCAATCACCAGCGCCAGCAGAACGCGTGGTAGCCGAATGGTGAGCCAGATTTGACGCAACGCATCATCTCCGTCCAGCCAGAGCAGGCTTACCGGCAGGCGCAACGCGCCAAAACCGGTCGCCAGTATCGTCACTACACCCAGCAGAAAGGCCAGCGTCCATAACGAGCAGGTGATTCGTCGGGCCATCAGGGCAATTGCTCCGCTTTGGCGCGTAGCTGCAAAATGGCCTGTGCCGTACGAACGCTAAAGCCCAGTAATGCCATATCATCAATCTGCAGCACCTGCTTATTGCGCCCGGCAGGCGTTTGCGCAAGCCCTGGCAGTGCCCACAGGTTAGCTTCACCACCAACGGCCTGAATACCATCCCGCGAGATCACCACCAGGTCGGGCTGGCTGGCTATTACGCCTTCTTGTGATAACGGCTGGTAACGGCTAAAACCCTGCATTGCGTTACGTAAGCCAGCTGCGCGAATAGCGGCATCAGCCCCCGTTTCCTGCCCTGCAGCCATTGCGGTCATTCCACCATGATTGAGAATAAACAGGACGCGTTTATTAAGCTCCGTGGCGGGTAATGCTGCGAGTTCCTGGCGTAACCTGTTGCGCAGGGCTTCGCCTTTAGCCTCCTGGTGTGTAGCCTGCGCAATAACCCGCACTTTCTCATCAATCACGCTAAGCGTATTGCTGGCAGGGACCATGACAACCCTGACGTTGCTGTGCTCGACCTGCTTCAGGGCCAGAGAAGGCTGCGCTTGTGCGCTGGCTAGCACCAGCGTAGGGCGGGTAGCCAGGATACCTTCGGCGTTGAGCTGACGTAAATAGCCTACATCGGGTAATTGGGTCGCTTCCTGTGGCCACTGGCTGGTGCTGTCACGTGCCACGAGGGATGATTGCGCATCCAGCGCATACACAATTTCGGTGACATCGCCACCGAGAGCCACAACCCTTTCTTCAGGCGCTGCCAGCGCCGCGACGGGGAACAACGCAATCAGGACCAGCAGTTTTTTCATGCGGCCAGCCCTTTAGGCGTGAGCGCGTCAATCTGCGCGCGCCATTGCGTCTGCTCTGGTTCGCCTTCCGTACGTTGACCATACAGCTGGGCGATTTGCGTACCGTCGGCAGCAAACAGTTCCAGACTGGTGACGTGGCCATCGGCGGTCGGTTTGCGCGTTACCCACGTTTCTGCCACGCTCTCTTCCAGCAGATGTAAGGTAAATGCCGGGTTGAATATATTTAGCCAGCCTTTCATCGGCACCAGTTTTTCTATCACGCCGGTAAAAATCTGTACGCAGCCGCGATTACCCACGAAGACCATAATTTCATTGCCATCCTGGCGCGCGGTATCAAGTAATTGCGCCAGTGCGCTATTAGAAACTTTACAGGCCAGATCGTCGCCAACGAGATTAAATGCCTGTTGACGGGTGAGATCGTGGCGTTTCAGCAGACCAAAGAACTGATGTACATCGGTCATGGCTCGCCACTCTTGATCAACCGTCTTCGCATCGACCGTGATGGTGGCTGGTGCAGAAGTGTCGGCAGGTTGCAGTACCAGTGGCGGGTTTTCAGCGAAGATGAAACGGGTCAGCAACGCAGCCCATTCCTCAACGAGGGTATTCTGTGTGACATAGACTTTCAGTAACGCATCCCCCTGATGGTCAAAGAACTGAATGCTCTGACGCTCGCCGTGGGCGGTGGTCTCACTGATATGAAAGGCGCTTGCCCACTGATTAAGGAACAGGCGCAGGTCGAGGGCGCGCGGATTAAGAACCAGTCCGGCATGACCGTTCAGGTGCTGATTGGTAAAAGCGCCAACCTGTTCATGCACCGCATACTCATTACGGCAAATACATTTTGTTTCGCCTACGGTTTCCAGAGCGCCGAGGATTTCGCGCACTTCGCCACGTAAACGCCACGCGTCATGACCGACGCGTGCAAAGGTCAGCTCAGCTTCGCTAATGTTCATCAACCCCGCGATGTCACGCGCATATTTTCCAGGATGTTCTTTTTTCAGTTCCAGCCAGCGTGTGTAGTGATTCATTGCCTCTTCCTTCCAGATTGCTGCCCCGGCTTGTCGGGGCAGGGTGATTACCACTGATAACTCACGAAAACTTTGCCGTTACGGCCATCTTGCGGAATGCCTTGTGGAGACCAGTACTCTTTATCAAAAGCGTTACCCAGTACCAGTGTGGTGGTCATACCTTTCAGTGCCTGTTGACCCTGATAGCTCACGTAAAAGTCGTTTACTGCATAGCCGGGCTGTTTGGTGTAGCTGCTGCTGATATGGGTTGAACGGTCCGCAAACGTGCCTATCCAGCCGACTGAGAAACCGCTGTGTGCCACGGGTATGTCCAGTTTGCTGGTGACGGTGTCCGGGTTAATGCTGGAAATGTATTCACCGGTGTCGGTATCTTCGCCTCGTGTACGGTTGTAGGCCATGTCTAAACTGAACAGATCGGCGGAGTACTTCGCCATCACGTCCCAGCCCCAGATTTTGGCATTGGGTACGTTATAGGACATGGTTGTCGCGGCAGCAAAATTGACGCTGGTGGAGATGTAATCTTTCGCTTTGGTATCGAAATAGCTGGCTTTAAATTCGAGCGCATCGCTTACCATCAGCAAATCGTCAAAGCGCAAACCGAAGCCATACTCCTGCGTTTCGTTGGTTTCCGGACGCAGGTTAGGATTGGGTACCCAATAGTTGGTGTAAAAACGGCCGATGGAGAAGTGTTTTGCATCGTTGTACATCTCGCCCATTGTCGGCGCGCGGAAAGCCTGAGCCCATGATCCGAACAGCATCAGCCAGTCGGCCGGCGTGACGGTCATTCCTGCGCGGGACGACCATTTGTCGGCATCGACATCCGCATAACCCTCGCTGCTACCGCGATATGAGTCATAGCGTGTACCACCCAGTAATGTTACTGGCATATCCCGTAGGGTGATTTCATCCTGTAGCCAGCCGGAGCTGAAATCAATTTTTGCCTCAGGGAAACCGGTCGTCGCACCACCGGGGCGTTGTTCCTGGCGATAGTATTCCCCACCGTAAGTTAACAGGTGAGAAGCAAAGGAGTCGGAAAACAACCGGCTGCGGTTATCAATTTTCCCGCCTTTGGTCGTTTGTTTGCGAAACTCATTAGTCGCATCCGGATTCTGGGCATTAATGCGAGCCTCGGACCAGTAAATGCGTGCATCAGCGTTCAGCCAGTCATTGTCCGCAGGGGCGAGCGTGTAGGTCAACTGTGCGTCACGCTGGATCGTTGAGCGATCGGTCATCGGGTTGTTACTGGTATCTGCTGCGCTGGTTTGCGGATTTTTGGGCTCACGTGCATCATTGTTGTAATAGCGTAGTGAACCTGCCAGCGTCTGGGCACTGTCAATTTTCCAGCTCCCTTTTGCCAGCATATTGTTTATTGCTTCATCGTTCGGTGCGGTGGTACCGTCGCTCTGGCGTAAGTCACCGCGATCGCGAGTTGACCAGGCGAGCAGACCGTCCAGCGTGTCGGTTCGACCAAACGCGCTGGCACCCATGCCGAGGCTATGATCGCCCGAGGCAGCAGTACCGAACACGCGGTAACCGCTGTTTTTATCCGCTTCAAGTAAGTCTTTAGCATCTGCTGTGTCATAGGCGATTACCCCGCCGAGCGCACCGCTGCCATACAGCAGAGCCGAAGGGCCACGCACCACTTCGATACGTTTAATGAGCGCCGGATCAAGAAATGTGCTGTTCAGGTGTCCGGTGTCGGTTCCCTGACGTACGCCGTCTACCAGCACCAGAACTCCACGTCGGTCATAGCCGCGCAGATTGACGTCCTGACCGTTGGTCCGTCCCGTACCGTCAAGGGTAAGTCCAGGCACTTTACGTAACAGATCTGCCGCTGAACTGGCAGTCTGGTTTTCCGGCGCGGTCGCATCAATAACGCTGACCATCATTGGCGATTCAAAGGCACTGCGGGCATTGCCGGTGGCGGTGACCGTTATATCTTCAGCCGCCGCAAATGCGGCGACGGGAAGGCTACTTACGATCGCCAGCGCCAAAAGCGATGGGCGCAGCGATGTCGTGTGCAGGTGTGGCATAGCAACTCTCCATTAGAAAATCGAAAGCGCTGGCTGCCTGGGTATCACCTGGGTGGCTGGCGTAATAGGTATTTATTTAGTCAGAATGAGTTTACCGGCATGTGTCTGGCGCAACAGGTAGTGCTGACCAGCATGTTCTATGATCACTCGTCCTTCATTTCCCAGCAGACTTTTACTGTCAATCCGACGTTCGTTAGACGTGACAGGAGGCGGTGTTTTTTCTTTTGCAGGCGTTGCTGTAGTGTTATCCATACGTGACATAGTGTTTAAAAATAACAATCAATGTAACAATGATAATCATTATCAATAAACTGAGAATTTGCATCAAGCCTTTTTGTGAAATAATTGTGACGGGATCAAATTTGCGGGATTGTGCGGCATTAAAAAAGCCCGGTAGCATTACGCTGACCGGGCCTGGATGGGCACGAACCGTAGGTTGGGTCAGGCGAAACCGCCACCCGGGCATGATTTTAGAATCGACTGTCTACCGCCGCGGCGAGTTTTTCGACCAGCAGTTCCGTATCTTCCCAGTTCAGGCAGGGATCGGTGATTGACTGACCATAAACCAGTGGCTGGCCGCTGACGATTTTTTGCGTACCTTCGCGTAAGAAACTTTCCGCCATGATCCCGGCTATTGCCGTCGAACCATTGCGGATCTGCTGACAGACGTCATCGCACACGTCTAACTGACGGCGATGTTGCTTCTGGCAATTGCCATGGCTGAAATCCACCACCAGATGCTCCGGCAAAGAGAATTCATGCAGCGTATCGCAGGCCGCGGCAATATCTTCGGCAGAGTAGTTCGGCTTTTTACCACCGCGCATGATGATATGACCGTAGGGGTTGCCGCTGGTCTGATAGATAGTCATCTGACCGGTTTTATCCGGTGAGAGGAACATGTGGCTGGCGCGTGACGCGCGAATAGCATCGACGGCGATACGTGTATTGCCATCAGTCCCGTTTTTGAACCCGACAGGACAGGAGAGCGCGGAAGCCATTTCACGGTGAATTTGGCTCTCTGTGGTGCGTGCGCCAATAGCGCCCCAACTGATCAGATCGGCAATAAACTGACCTGTCACCATATCAAGGAACTCAGTGGCCGTCGGTACACCCAGTTCGTTGACCTGTAACAGCAGTTTACGTGCCAGCTCAATACCATGATTTACACGATAGCTGCCATTCAAATCCGGGTCGGAAATGAGGCCTTTCCAGCCCACGACGGTACGCGGTTTTTCAAAATAGGTACGCATCACGATTTCCAGACGCGCCTGGTGCTTAGTGCGCAGTGCCTGCAAACGCGTGGCGTATTCCATGGCGGCATCGAGATCGTGAATCGAGCAAGGACCAACGATGACCAGCAAGCGAGGATCTTCACCATTCAAAATTTTTTCTATCCGACGTCGGGAGTCCGTAACATGGCGGGCGACGGAGGACGAGACAGGATGCCGTTGCGCAAGCTCTGCTGGAGTGACCAGGTTGTCAATACGCGCAGTACGGAGTTCATCGGTTCTGTTCATTACTTATCTCAGAAATTTGTTGCTTCAACGGCAGGACTACCGGGAAGTGATGTGCATCACAATAACACACTCATCCTGCCTGGTGGCGAGCATAATAGCAAAAAATCGAACCAATGCACTAGCATTCTAGTACATGCGGCGATTCAGCCCCATGATGTCGAGGATCTTGGTGGCAATCTCTTCTACTGAATAATTGGTACTGTTCAACCACGGAATTTGATTTTTCCGGTACAGCGCCTCTACTTCAGCAACTTCCATACGGCACTGGCGCAGTGAGGCGTAGCGACTGTTTTCACGGCGTTCTTCGCGGATCGCCGTCAGGCGTTCAGGGTCAATCGTCAGACCAAACAGTTTGTGTTGTAACGGCTTCAGAGAGGCGGGCAGCACCAGATTATCCATATCATCGGCAATAAAGGGGTAGTTAGCGGCCCGGATACCAAACTGCATTGCCAGGTATAAGCTGGTAGGCGTTTTTCCGCAGCGGGAAACGCCAAGTAGAATCACCTGCGCCTGATCAAGGTTGCGCAACGAGATACCGTCGTCGTGCGCGAGGGTATAATCAATGGCTGCAATACGCGCATCGTACTTGTTGAGGTTGCCCGGATTCAGTCCGTGCGTGCGATGCGCGATCGGTGTGGGGTCGAGTTTCATCTCGTGTTGCAGTGGGGCGACCAGTGCCTGGACGATGTCCTGGCAAAAACCCTCACTTTGTAAAATGATCGAGCGAATTTCCGGCAACACGATGGAGTAGAACACCAGAGGACGCACACCCGTTTGTTGATAAATGGCGTCAATCTGGTCTTTAACCGCACGAGCACGGCTCTCATTTTCAACAAACGGCAGCGTAATGCTGCTGATCGTGACCGGAAATTGCGACATTACCGCGTGACCCAATACCTCTGCGGTGATGGCTGTGCCATCAGAAATATAAAATACATGACGATCAACAGCATTATCCATTTTGCTCATCCTGGAGGTAGACATAATTCTCTGAAAGCATAAATTAAAATTCGTCAGAAGCGAATATTGCTGCATCTATTTTATAAATTGAAACAGTATTTTTATATTTAATGAAAAGTACATTTCATTTTTCGGAACAAATGTTTATACCGACTGATTTTGTGGTGATCCCGTGCCGTTCGCGGGTTTGCGCAAATGCGTAAAGAATCTGAAAAAATAAAAAATAAAGTTGCTTGAACGATTCACCGTTTTTTTCGCTGAAGTAAATATGCCAAGATAATTACGCAAAATTGAGTTTCCTAACCTCGTTCATATATAAGGATTGTTCGATGTCCAACAATGGCTCGTCACCGCTGGTGCTTTGGTATAACCAACTCGGCATGAATGATGTAGACAGAGTTGGGGGCAAAAATGCCTCCCTGGGTGAAATGATTACTAACCTTTCAGGTATGGGCGTTTCCGTACCGAATGGTTTTGCAACGACCGCCGATGCGTTTAACCAGTTTCTGGACCAAAGCGGCGTAAACCAGCGCATTTATGAGCTGCTGGATAAAACGGATATCGACGATGTTACCGCGCTTGCAAAAGCGGGTGCACAGATCCGCCAGTGGATTATCGACACTCCTTTCCAGCCTGAACTGGAAAATGCCGTCCGCGATGCCTACGCGCAGCTGTCAGCGGACGATGCCAATGCTTCTTTTGCCGTGCGTTCCTCCGCTACTGCAGAAGATATGCCAGATGCGTCATTCGCGGGCCAGCAGGAAACTTTCCTTAACGTCCAGGGGTTTGATGCAGTACTGGTCGCTGTCAAACACGTGTTTGCCTCGCTGTTTAACGACCGCGCAATCTCCTATCGTGTTCATCAGGGCTATGATCACCGCGGCGTAGCGCTCTCTGCGGGCGTTCAGCGTATGGTGCGTTCTGACCTGGCGTCTTCCGGCGTCATGTTCTCCATTGATACCGAATCCGGTTTCGATCAGGTGGTGTTTATCACCTCCGCGTGGGGACTGGGTGAGATGGTGGTGCAGGGCGCTGTGAACCCGGATGAATTCTACGTGCACAAACCGACCCTGGCGGCCAACCGCCCGTCCATCGTGCGTCGTACTATGGGTTCTAAGAAAATCCGCATGATTTATGCGCCGACTCAGGAGCATGGCAAGCAGGTTACCATTGAAGACGTTCCGCAGGCGCAACGTGATATTTTCTCACTGACCAACGAGGAAGTGCAGGCGCTGGCGAAGCAGGCGGTACAAATCGAGAAACACTACGGTCGTCCGATGGACATCGAATGGGCTAAGGACGGTCATACCGGCAAGCTGTTCATTGTACAGGCTCGTCCGGAAACTGTGCGTTCTCGTGGCCAGGTGATGGAGCGCTATACGCTGCATGCTCAGGGTAAAATTATTGCTGAAGGTCGCGCCATCGGTCACCGCATCGGTGCTGGCCCGGTAAAAGTCATTCATGACATCAGCGAAATGAACCGTATCGAGCCAGGCGATGTGCTGGTTACCGACATGACCGACCCGGACTGGGAACCGATCATGAAAAAAGCGGCGGCGATTGTCACCAACCGCGGCGGTCGTACCTGTCATGCGGCGATTATTGCCCGTGAACTGGGCATTCCGGCGGTTGTTGGCTGTGGCGACGCGACCGAACGCATGAAAGACGGTGAGAAAGTCACTGTCTCCTGTGCGGAAGGCGACACCGGCTACGTGTATGCCGACATGCTGGACTTCAGCGTGAAGAGCTCCAGCGTGGAAACCATGCCGGATCTGCCGTTGAAGGTGATGATGAACGTCGGTAACCCAGACCGCGCTTTTGACTTCGCTTGTCTGCCAAACGAAGGTGTCGGTCTGGCGCGTCTCGAATTTATTATCAACCGTATGATTGGCGTGCACCCACGTGCACTGCTGGAATTCGATGATCAAACGCCGGAACTGCAAAACGAAATCCGCGCGATGATGAAAGGGTTTGATTCACCACGTGAGTTCTACGTGGGTCGCCTGACTGAAGGGATCGCGACGCTGGGTGCGGCGTTTTATCCAAAACGCGTCATCGTGCGTATGTCGGACTTTAAGTCCAACGAATATGCCAACCTGGTCGGCGGTGAGCGTTATGAACCGCATGAAGAGAACCCGATGTTGGGCTTCCGTGGTGCGGGGCGTTATGTTGCGGATAGCTTCCGTGACTGTTTTGCGCTGGAATGTGATGCCGTAAAACGCGTCCGTAACGACATGGGGCTGACTAACGTGGAAGTCATGGTACCGTTTGTTCGTACCGTTGCCCAGGCGAAAGCGGTCGTGGAAGAGCTGGCACGTCAGGGGCTGAAGCGTGGCGAAAATGGACTGAAGATCATCATGATGTGTGAGATCCCATCCAACGCCTTGCTGGCTGAACAGTTCCTCGAGTACTTCGACGGCTTCTCTATAGGGTCTAACGACATGACCCAGCTGGCGCTGGGTCTGGACCGTGACTCTGGCGTGGTTTCTGAACTGTTTGACGAGCGTAACGATGCGGTGAAAGCACTGTTGTCGATGGCGATTCGTGCCGCTAAGAAACAGGGCAAATACGTTGGTATTTGTGGCCAGGGTCCATCTGACCACGAAGACTTCGCGGCCTGGTTGATGGAAGAAGGGATCGACAGCCTGTCGCTCAACCCGGACACCGTTGTGCAGACCTGGCTGAGTCTGGCTGAACTGAACAAGTAACATGATGCCGGATGGCGGCGTAAACGCCTTACCAGCCTACGATTGGCATTCAACGTAGGCCGGGTAAGACGCGTTAGCATCGCCATCCGGCACTTTACCCTTCAACGCTCTCCATGTTCTCCACGCTTAAGCGCTGAATAATATCCTTACGTAGCTGAAATTTTTGGATCTTACCAGACGCCGTGCGCGGTAACTTCTCGACAACCACGATGTGCTCCGGGTACTTGTATTTTGCTACCCGTTTACGGCTAAAAAAGGCCACGACAGACTCCAGCGACAGCGAATGGTGCGGATGTTTTAGCACTACATACGCACACGATCTTTCGCCTAAACGATCGTCCGGCATTGCCACAACGCAGGCATCATGGATACGCGGATGCTGCAACAGAATATCCTCGACCTCGCGGCTACTGATATTTTCTCCACCGCGCACAATAATATCTTTCTTACGCCCGGTGATTTTGATGTATCCGGCCTCGTCCATTCGGCATAAATCGCCGCTGTAATACCAGCCGTCATTATCCAGTGCTCGGGCGGTCAGTTCAGGTTCATCAAAGTAGCCCATAAAAACATTGGGTCCGCGGGATGCCTCTTCTCCTTCCATGCCCGCAGGCAACGTGTTACGTGCCTCATCGACGACTTTAATTTCCACGCCGGCTGCGGCATATCCGTCGGTGTTCATCATGCGGGAAAGCGAATCATCAAGATTGACCACTGCGTGCGGCGAGCTTTCTGTTGAGCCATAGACGCTTAAAAGTTTAATGCCGAGCTGCTGACAATCGCGGGCTATTTTTTTCGGAATAGTGGTGCCGCCGCATAAGAAAAAGCGTAACGACGAGAGATCGTAGGGATGTTTTTCCACGCTACACAGCATGTCATAGACGAACGGTGTGGCGCCGAGTACGCAGGTACAGCGCTGTTGTACCAGCAATTCGAGACAGGCTTCGGGAGTGAAAATATCCAGCAGTACGCTGCGTGCACCAATTAAAAACGGTGCGGTCACGCCATGTAAAAAACCGGTAGCATGGCCAAGTGGCGCGGGCATTAAAAATACATCCAGCCAGGTGAGATTAAGACGGGCACAATAGGTGCGTTCACTGGCCAGGATGTTGTTGTGGGTCAGCATTACCCCTTTGGGCATCCCCTCCGTTCCGGAGGTAAACAGTACCGCAGCCAGCTCATCGGCATGCACACTAATGGGCTGAGTTAATGGTGGTGATAAAAGAAGCTGGCTGAGTGCCAGTGAGTCTGTCGCAGGTGCCAGCTTATCAACGGCAACAATCTGTTGCAGATGTGGCAGCTGATTTTGCAAGGGCAGGATCAGATCCACTGGCCGGGTTTGTTTAAACAGCGTAGGTGCGAAAAAAATCTTTGCCTTGCATTTGTTCAATACCCATACCAGCTCGGCTTCGCGCCAGGCAGGAAGTAGTGGTACGGAAACCGCCCCAGTTTTCAGACAGGCCAGATAGATAAGGGTAAATTCACACCAGCCGGGCAATTGAAAGGCGATGCGGTCACCTGGCTGGATTCCGCAGGCTAACAACCAGGTCGCCAGACGGCTGGCCGCACTGTCGAGCGCGGCGTAGGTGTATGAATCGCCGTGGTTATCGACCACCGCGATTTTGTCCGGCATCGCCTGGGCGGTCTGGCTCCAGTAATCACCCAGCGATGCATCCCCCCAAAATCCTTGTTGTCGATAAGCTTCCCGACGTTCGGCATTAAACGTTAATGTGACACTCATGAGTTATTCCCTGGATAATTTCGGTACACGTCCTGCCGGATAACAGGTGTGCTGTATCCGGCGTACAACAGGCGATACGTGTTAGCCGTAACGGAAATCCACACCAAATGTCCCAGCCGGGTATTCCCATTGTTCGAGGATAGTGGAACCGCACAGAACCCGGCAGGTACCACATTCCAGGCAGCCTGCGGAATCAAAATGGATATTTCCACTTTCGTCCTGCTTATACAGTCCAGCAGGACAGGCTTTCAGCAATTTGCCAAATTCTTTCATGTCAGGATGTTCGGCAAGGATGATGTGCGGATGCCCCTCATCGACATTGAATTTGTTAACGCCCAGTTTGACGTCAACATTTACGGTGTTGTCCTGACTCATAGCGCGGTTGCTCCCTTGATGCCGTCTTTCAGTAGATTCATCAGCCCAATCTTCTTCGCATGGGACAAAATAGTCTTGCGAACTGGCTGGTTTGGGCTGCCATCAACGGTGAACATATCACTCATGATATCGGCCACCATGCGCGGATATTGGGTAAACAAACGGGGGTTTTCCATGAGCGCGGGGATCTTACGGAAATGCTGTAAATCACGCATCACACAACCCTGTTCAAGGGCGCGTTTGTAGTCCATCAGGCTGCTGGCGGAGAAATCCTGACGTTCTTTCGCTGCAATAGCGGTTTTGGCCGCAGCCTCTGCTGAAGCAATCGCTAAATCCATGCCGCGCACGGTGTAGCCCAGGTTCAGACAAAAACCGGCGGCGTCGCCGACGATCATCACACCGTCATCAACCAGCTTCGGTACCATCGCCAGACCGCCTTCCGGCACCATGTGCGCAGAATACTCCAGCAGCTCACCGCCGGCGATCAGTGGGCGAATAGTAGGGTGTTGTTTAAAATCTTCCAGCATTTGTGGAATGCTTTTTGTCGCATGCTCGATATCGCCCAGACCACATACCAGTCCCAGAGAGAGGGAGTCTTTGTTGGTGTACAGGAAACCCCCGCCCATCAGACCATGAGATGGCGAACCGGCAAACAACCAGGCGGCACCTTCATTTCCTGATAGGTTAAAACGATCTGCAATGACAGCTGGTGGCAGGCCGATCAGCTCTTTTACGCCAACGGCATAATGCTGCGCCGAAGAGGTCGGTACCATTCCCAGTGAACGTCCCAGCATAGAATTGACGCCATCAGCCAGGATAACGATATTGGCTTCCAGGATATCGTCACCTGCCTGCACGCCAGTGACTTTGTTCCCTTCCCGAATCAGGGAATCGACGCGAACGCCAGGAATAAATTGAGCCCCGGCCTGTTCGGCCTTTTCCATCAACCAGGGATCAAGCCTGTTGCGCAATACGGTATATGAGTCCTGCGCCGGGCTATTGTCTTTTTCACGATGGAAATCGAGGGTGACGGCACTTTCTTCGGTAAGGAAAGAGATTTTTTCGCGGGTAACTATCCGTTCGACAGGGGCTTCCACTGCGAAGCCGGGCATAATGTGCTCAAGGCTATGTGTGTAGAGCCGTCCACCGGTCATATTTTTGCTGCCAGCACTGTTTCCGCGTTCAATAACCAGCACGTCCAGCCCTGCCTGGGCCATCACGTAACCCGCTACTGCACCCGCCACGCCAGCACCGACCACAATGGCATCAAATTTCTCATCTGACATGTTATTTGCTCCTTTCCCGCCGCGAGTGCAGCGGGATATGTGCGTTAAATGTGGCAGTTAGCGACTGAGCTGTTCGATAAGGGCCGGGACGACTTTGTAAATGTCACCAACCAGACCGTAATCGGCGTAGTTGAAGATAGGGGCTTTTTTATCTTTATTGATGGCGACTATAATCTTCGCGCCGTTCCCGCCGACCATATGTTGAATTTGTCCTGAGATGCCCAGTGTCAGGTACAAATCTGATTTCAACAGCACACCGGAAACGCCAATATAGCGCTCGCGCTCCATCCAGTTTTCACCTTCGGCAATAGGGCGTGAACAACCCACTTCGGCACCCAGAACGGCGGCAAGATTGCGTACCATCTGCAGATCGCTCTCGGCCACCAGGCCACGACCGACGCCAACCACGCGTTTGGCTTTACTGAGATCCACGCTGCTGAGGGATTTGGCCCGACGTTCCTGGCAAACAATTTCATGAAGCGGCGTGATATAAGGTGCTGAGACGACAGGGCAAGTGTGCGCAGGATTTGCTTCTACTGGTTCAAACATGCCAGGGGCAAGTGTGATAATCGCCAGTGCGCTATTCAGTTTTTCTTTACCGAATGCCAGACCGCCATACATACGGTGTTCTGCAAACAGCGCACCGGCATCGAGAGTGACCGTTGTGGCGTCGTTTACCATCGCCGCATTGAGTTGAATGCTTAACCGCGCGCCCAGTGATTTTGCGCGTTTAGACGCAGGCATCAGCAATAGGCCGGTGTGCGTTTGCAGTAAGGCTGAGACAGTCTCGGCGTAGTTTTCAACACGCTGCAGTCCACTGGCGTGTTCGAGCACGATGATGTCATCGGCACCCAGCGCTTTAACCTGATCGACCTGTTCGTTGCCCTGTACAATAAGGTGTACCTGCTCGCCCCACTGGCGGGCACCGGTCATTAATTCCGCATAGCGTTCTACGTTATCGCTAAACACCCATACGTTGGCTAATTTACTCATGATGATTGTTCTCCGTTGGGCTTAGTTCAGGGCTTTTTTCAGATGTTCGGCCAGTTCGGCAATGGCTTCTGCTGAGTCATTTTCCAAAATGATGTGCTTGCGTTCTGTCTGCGGTGGAACGCTAAGGCTGACTAATTCCGCTAGTGGTGACGCTGGCGTCCAGCCAATATCGCTGGCCTGCCATGGTGTGACGGGTTTTTTGCCGGCACCAAGAATGGCTTTCATTGATGGAATCCGCGGTGTATTGATATCTGAGGTCACACAAATTACTGCCGGGAGCGACAGGTCAATGACTTCGACTTCATCTTCAAGGGTGCGCTCAACCAGAATGCGGTCGCCGCTACGTTGGATGTTGCTTACCGCGTTAATCACAGGAAGCTGTAGGAGCTCGCCTACCAGTAAACCGACCTGTTGTGCGTAGATATCGCCGGACCCTTCACCGAACAGCATCAGATCGAATTCAATGTTTTTAGCCGCACAAGCCAGTGCCTGGGCAGTATCGCGTGGCAGCGCATGTTCCAGTTGTGGGTCCTGCACCATAAACAGGCTATCCGGACCGCGGGATAGCACGTCTTTACGTACTTTAGAATTTTGCAACAAGGAGCCGCCCACCGTTAAGGCGACAATCTCATCGCCTTCAGCGGTAAGTTGTGTGGCGGCTTCGATCGCATTCAGATCAAATTGACTGATTTTGGCATCGGCCCGATCAAAGTTAAGCGAGCGCTCTGGGGTAACAACAATGTCCTGTTCTTCAGGCACCAACTTAAAGCAGGTTATTATTTTCATGGCATCTCCAGTGAGTCACGTTCGGATGATGACGGTGCGCGTCATTATCGGCAGTAGGGAAAATTTGACTGAAAATAGTGTGCGGCAGAGCGGGGCCTGTTTTCGACGGGGCAATCTGTTTTCATTCCCAACAATCTTGCAGAAAAATGTGCAATGGGAATGCTCGGTTTTTAAGCGAGGGGTAAATATTGTGTACAGAAGATTACACCACGAAAACAAGAGTCGAGAGGAGAATTGAGAAAAGCATCATATTTTTAATCGATATCTGGGGGTGTTTGTTTCTGATATGTAAATCGTTAATGTTGAGTTAATAACATTTATTATTTTCAATGAGGATAAAACGTAAATAACGCAGGCTAACAGCGTTCTTGAGCAAGAAGTGTCATCTTGCAACCGGTGCAAATAATTTTGTTTCGCCTGGATAGAATATCGTTGTATAACGTAGTTAATCGTTTTCATTTAACACTATTAACTTTCCGCGTATTTACCATCTAAAGGTGGAGGCTGTCATGTATCAACGATGTTTTGATAATGCCATGGAAACCCTTTTTGAGCAGGGGAAGACCCCCAGATTTTCGCGATTCGTCATCAGTGATGATCCTAACTGGGAGTCTGGTCACCATGTGCATGACAATGAAACAGAACTTATCTTTGTCAAAAAAGGTGTCGCGCGATTAATCATTGATTCTTCATTGTACGTCGCTCACGCCGGGGATATTGTAGTGATAGAACAAGGGCGGTTACACGCCGTCGCCTCGGATAGTAGCGCGCCTGCCACTACCTATACCTGTGCACTGTATGGTTTTCGTTTCAATGGCTGGCAGGATAACCAGTTGTTGCAATTACATTCGTGTCCGGTCATCAGCGTCGGCCAGGGAAAGGAGGTAATTAAGAGCATTTTTAATGAACTGAGTATTATGATACCGCAGTGTAAAAATAATCTGTCATCCTCTGCTTATGATGCCTTTGCCTACGCATTAACCGTCTTGTATTACGAAAACTTTAAAAATGCTTATCGTTCAGAACAGGGGTATATTAAAAAAGACGTGTTAATTAAAGATGTTCTGGTGTATTTGAATAACAACTTTCGCGAAAAAATCACACTTGATCAGTTGTCTAAAAAATTTCGCGCCAGTGTGAGTTATATCTGTCACGAATTCACTAAAGAATATCGTATTTCGCCGATAAATTATGTTATTCAACGGCGGATGACGGAAGCAAAATTTTCGCTGACGAATACGGAAGCGTCGTTAGCGGAAATCTCGTGGCGGGTAGGGTATGAGAATGTTGATCATTTTGCCAAACTTTTTCAGCGACACGTAGGGTGTACTCCCAGCGATTATCGTAAGCAGTTTAAAAACAATCTGACTGAGCAGGAATGCCTGCAGCCGGAAGTCTGATTTTCTGTCGAAAGTCCGGATAGCGTTTATCCACTATCCGGATGACA
Organism: Citrobacter sp. U14242; assembly: GCF_046555775.1. Classification (NCBI taxonomy): domain Bacteria; kingdom Pseudomonadati; phylum Pseudomonadota; class Gammaproteobacteria; order Enterobacterales; family Enterobacteriaceae; genus Citrobacter; species Citrobacter sp. U14242. The sequence continues at coordinate 267,235 of NZ_JBKGLW010000004.1, read as the reverse complement.
GAACGGCTTACTTGTTTTGATAATCTTTCAGGATCTGACGCCCGGCGACGTAGATCATGATTTCATCGGTGCCACCGCCAATGCGTTCACAGCGCACATCACGCCAGAACCGGGATACACGGGCTTCATCGGTATAACCCAGCCCCCCCATTATCTGAATCGCATCGTCGATAACTTCCATCGCTGTGCGCGCGCAGTACAGTTTTGCCAGCGCCGCACTGGTACGCAGTGATTGTTCCTGATCGGCCTGCCAGGCGACTTTCAATACCATATTACGCATGTTTTCGATTTTAACCGCCATCAGCGCCAGTTTTTCCTGGATCATCTGGTTATGGCCAATCGGTTTACCAAAGGCGATACGCTGATTGGCGTAACGAGCGGCATCCTCGAAAGCACATTCGGCAAAGCCGGTGCTGCGTGCTGCGTTTATCAGGCGCTCCATCTCGAAGTTGTACATCACGTTGAGGAAGCCCATACCCTCTTCGCCGACCATATCACTTTCGTCAACTTCAACGTCATCAAGATAGACTTCGCAGGTACTTAACATGTGCCAGCCGATTTTATGCAGCGGATTAACTTTGATGCCGGGTTTCTTCGAATCCACCCACCACAAGGTAAAAGCTTTCTTCGGATCTTTCGGCTCGGGATCGCGAGCCAGGACCAGCATATACGGGTATTCTTTGGCACCGGTAATAAAGGTTTTTTGCCCGTTAAGGTACACCTTGCCGTTTTTGCGGGTGTAGCTGGTGGTGGCGCTGTTGTTATCTGAGCCAGCTCCCGGTTCGGTTAACGCCAGCGCATAGGCCGGATCGCCCGTTTCCATGGTGCTTTCAGCGGTTTTACGTAGCTGCTCTGCGGAGCCAAAACGGCGCATACTGTGGATACACTGACCGTTAGTGATCAGAAAGGCAGGTGCACCACATTTTGAGACTTCCATCAGTGCCAGCATTTGCGTGACGTAATCTGCCGGAATGCCACCGAATTCTTCCGGAACGCCCAGCATCGAAATGCCGTTATCCGCAAGCGCGCGCATAAATTCTTTAGGGTAGGTGGAGGTTTGATCACAGGTGCGGAAATATTCTTCCGGGAAATTACTGGTGATCAGTTCCCGAATGCTGGCAAGCAGCAGCTCTTGTTCTTCAGTTAATGAAAAGTCCATCAGGATACTCCTTTTAATTGGCAGCGTCGGGCAAAACAAAACCCATCGTGGCATCGATAAATAATCTTTCGTCCATCAGTTTCAGGTCTGGAGAAATAACGGGAGTGAAATCCATTTTGTCCAAAATGTCTTCTTGTAAAGAAACTCCCGGGGCAATTTCCACTAAATGGAGACCATCTTCTTTTAACGTAAATACGGCGCGCTCGGTGATGTAACGCACATCCAGTCCACGTTCGAGGGCAATTTTTCCACTGAAGGTGATTTCAGGTAATTCGCTAACGAATTTCTTCACCCGACCTTCCTGCACGATATTCAATTTGCCGTCGGCAACATTTGTTTTCAGACTTCCGGCTGTCAGGGTGCCGCAGAAAATAATTTTCTTCGAGGTGGCGCTTATATCAATAAAACCGCCAGTGCCCATTATTTTGCCATTGAATTTATGCACACCGACGTTGCCGTGCTGATCGACTTCGGCGAAACTTAAATAGCACACATCAAGCCCGCCGCCGTGATAGAAGTCAAACTGGGAGGTCATATCCAGAATAGCGCGGGTGTTGACGTTGGCCCCAAAAGCAATACCCTGCGAGGTAATACCACCGATTGGCCCGGTTTCAACCGTCAGTATGAAGTCATCGGCGCAGCCTTCTTCACGCGCGACGAGACCAATACCATCGGCAATTCCTACGCCAACGTTACCCACTGCACCTTTCCGCATTTCGAACAGAGCACGTCTGGCTACCAGTTTACGTTGGTTAAGCGGCAGGGCAGTTTGCAGGCTGTCATCAAGGACGAAATCGCCTGAAATAAAGCGGTTAACCGGCGCTCCGCCATACAATTGAGTCTGTTCAGGATCGATAACGACGATATCCACCAGATAGCCAGGGATCCGCACTGCTTTAGGGTGCAGTGTGGCTTTCTTGACCATTTTTTGTACCTGCATCATGACGATGCCGCCGTTGTTATGCACGGCCTGCGCAATGACCAGCGCATCGAGATACATCACTTCGTCTTCAAAGGTGGCGTAGCCTTCGCTGTCACAGGTGGTGGCGCGAATAAAGGCGATATTGGGCGCAATGGCTTTGTAGTAGAGATACTCTTTGTTATCAATTTCTACCAGTTTGATCAGATCTTCGGTGGTCACTTCATTGAGTTTGCCACCTTGTTGGCGAGGATCGACAAACGTGCCAATGCCGATGTCACTCAAAATACCTGGCTGATGGGCCGCAGAGGCACGCAGGGTTTGAGTTAATACGCCTTGTGGATAGTTGTAGGCCGCAATTTTATTTTGTTCCGCGAGGTCGGATATCCGTGGAGATTGTCCCCAGTGGCCGCACAACGCCCATTTAACTAAACCTTCCTGTGCCAGTGGACTAATACCCCGGTCTGCGCGGTCGCCCAGTCCTGTTGGGCTAATTATCGACAAATTACGTGGGGATTGGCTATTTTTATATTTCTCGGCCAGTGCATTAATTAATGTTGTAGCTTCAAGTATCCCACCGCCAGCGCCTAATACGCAGATTGTGGCTTCATCAGGAATATAATCAATTGCGTCAGCTGCAGAGAGTACCGGTACCCGACCATCTAAACGTGTCGGTCTTGAAAGTTTCATATAAACTCCAGGTTATATTCGTGCGAATACCTATCGCTATATTCGATAATAGTGTTTTGCGTTATTTGAAAATATTTAATCGTCTGCCAGATATTCGTGGTAAAACGAATATCTGGGGCAGGGCGTTATTTATTGCAATTTAATAATATTCGGCTATTAAGCCTGGTGTAATATTGTCAGAACGGTGCGTAGATCGGTGACGGAGATTTGTCCTGGGGCCGAGGCTTTTTTCACCGCACCAAACGTCGCCGCTGAGCCGAAGACTTCGCCGGACAGTCGAGAGATCACACCGGTTTTCGCCATTGACATGGTAATAATTGGGCGGTCGGCGTAACGTTCCTGCATCTCCAGCGTTGCGCTAAGCAATGTCAGCACATCCGTTTTGCTTTGCGGCATCAACGCGATTTTAGGAATATCAGCACCAAGTTCCTGCATTTTACGCAGTCGCTGGACAATATCATCGGCCGCAGGTGTTTTGTGAAAATCATGGTTCGACATAATAACGAAGACATTTTTCGCGTGTGCATGCTCGACGGTGGCTTTAACCAGGTCATCACCGGTGAAAAGCTCCAGGTCGATCATATCCACCAGACCGCTGTCCACTGCTGCGCGGTTTAATGCAATATAGTTTTCGATGGACAGTGCCTGTTCACCCCCTTCCTGTGCACTACGGAAGGTGAACAGCAACGGTTTATCAGCCATCACATCACGGATCGCGCGTGCGGCTTCCAGTACTGCGTCAATGGAAGCGACATCTGCGAAATGGTCAACACGCCATTCCAGGATGTCGAAATCCGCTTCGCGATAGGCCAGTGCTTCGCTTTTTACCGTTGAGATGTCTTTACCCATCAGTGAGACAATGATCTTCGGCGCACCCTCGCCAATCACGAGGTTTCTTACGGTTACGGTTTTCATTGATTACCCTTTAACTATTCACAAATACTGCCCATCAGGCCGCAAAACCCATAACCTGTTTGACATACTCCAGCGGGAAATCTTTCCCGGTCCAGAGCTTGAACTGCTCAGCCCCTTGCCACAACAACATGCCGTAACCATCAATCGTTTTGCAACCGGCATGTTGTGCCTGTTGCAATAACTTGGTCATATGCGGGTTATACACACATTCTGTCACCAGCAGTTCCGGGCGAAGCAGGGAAACGTCGGTCACAATAGATTCGTTATCCAGCGGTTTCATGCCGACTTTCGTGCCGTTGGTCAAAATATCCGCGCTGGCCAGTGCCTCAGCAAAAGCCTGGCGATCGGCAAGGTCGATAACGGTGACAAGGCAGTTGGTGTTTTCATTAACACGTTTGGCGAATGCCTGCGCCTTTTCAAAGAACTCATCTTTACGGTTAAAGATCTTAATTTCTTTGATGCCTTCAATGGCTGCCTGAGCGCCAATGGCTGTAGACGCGCCGCCCGCACCCAACAGTACCATGGTTTTACCTTTAATATCGAAGCCACTTTCTTTAATCGCGCGAATATGGCCGGTGCCGTCGGTGTTGTAACCACGCAGGTAGCCATCATCATTAACGATGGTGTTGATGGCTCCAACCAGTTTGGCGGCAGGTGTTAATTCATCAACATATTCACAGGCCAACTGTTTATTGGGCATGGAAACCCCGGTGCCGCGCATTTTTAACGCTTTTAAACCGGCAATTGCATTAGCAAATGTTGAGTTATCGACTTCAAATGCCATGTATGTAAAAGGCAGACCCGCTTTCTCTAATGCTTTATTTTGCATTTCAGGGGACAGACTGTGTCTGATAGGGTAGGCCATCAGACCAATCAGTTCATATTTTGCAGTTACGTCCATTTGATACTCCTTCTAAACAATTTATTGAAAATAACGTTCGCCCAACCGCACATCATTTTTGGGGATATCAAATACGCGGTAATAGCGAATAAAGACGATGATGGCGGTGATGAATGCCAGCAGAGCAAATGCAAGGTCCAGCAAAATGATGTATTGCAGGCCGATGTTAGAAAGGTATCCGGTGATCAGTGGGATAATAAAGTTGGCTACACCCCCCATCATCATATAAACACTGGTGACTTTGGCTTTGCTCTTCGGGAAAAACTCTGACATCACCGAGACGCCGAGCTGTAAAATACCGCCAGCAGCAGAGAAACCAATCAGAAACGATCCTGCGTTACAAACCAGCGGAGAGGGATACAAATAAATGACCGCAGCGGTAATGCTTGCCAGACCCGCGTTAAAAACGTTAGCCCAAATGGGGCGAACCATTTTCTTCAGGAGGGCTGCAAAGATGAATACGCAGACCAGCGATCCCATACTGTAGTAAGAGATGGTTTTTAAGGCGTCAGTTTCTGCCATGCCAGCAAATGCCATGGCATATTTCGGCATCCAGACCACGATGACATAAAAGGTTGAGAATGCGGCAACCCCAAACAGCACGGAGGCGACACCTTCCAACCAGACCAGGGGTTTACTGTTCATCTGAGGCAGATCTTTGGCGAGACCCGCATCCACCATCTGGCTGGGAAAGCGACTTTTTAACAGCATCAGAGTGATGACCACGAACAGAATACCCGGGATGATGACTGCATAGCCGTACCACACATGGTTGAGCAGCATGGTACTGACGATGATGGGGTAAATCATCTGGCCAAACGACACCATGGCTTTAACCAGAATAACCGCCGAGCCGGATGCTTTGGGGAAACATTCCATTAACGCCGGATAACCGCCGGTATCCAGCGCTGAATTTGCTACGCCAACGCATACAGCCAGAATAAAGGCAATCATCAGATTGGGGCTGGCGGGAATACCGAAGAAGAACAGCATATAGAGAATAACGCCTAACAGAATGATAGCCCGACGACCGAACTTATCTGAGAGAACGCTAAAGAATAAAATACTGACCAGTCGACCAAGACCAATGCCGGAAATTAGATAGGCAATCCCTGCATTATCGGTTGAAAACTTTGCAGCCAGGGATGTCATATTTTGCGCCAGTGTGATGACGCTAATGCCGTGTAAAAAATAACTTAAATAAATACAGATTATCGCCAGAAGAAATGGCGTGTTAAAGGTCTTTTTCTGAGACATTTTTTCACAACTCCTTGCGGATTTTAAAATTATTCTGTGCTCGTCGGTGTAGTTTAAATTTCGGCGACCTTGTGATTAATATACCGGGCAGTAGTTATTGTACCTACATAGCATGGCGTTTAAGTTACCAGGTATATTGCATATCAAACTGTGAAACCTAATTCACCAGACCGACGTTTTGCCGTTATTTTAAAAGTACGTCCAATTATTTTGCATAAGAGGGGGAACAATATTGCATCCACGCTATTGTGCGAGTGGTGCCATGTTTAACTGATGCTTTGCTGCAAGTCGACTGCGATAACCAATAAACAGTGCCAGCAGGAAGCCGAGCGCAGCAATGCCCGCATCAAACCACATGATGTGAGCAATGCTGGTTTCGGAGAGCCTGGCGGTAATCAATGGGATCGTGAAGGTCGCGATACTGCCCGCGCTGTAGTAAATACCGGTAGCTTTACCTTTCGCATGCGGAAAGCGAGCGGCCATTAGCGTTAGACCGATTTGCACGACGCCCCCGGCTGAAGAGAACCCGATGACAAAGGCGAATGTAATCACGACCCAGGTCGTAGGATGCAGGCAAACCGCCAGCAGCGCGACAAAGGAGATAAAGGTGTACAGCATCAACAGAGATGTTGCACGACCCGCTTTTCTCGCCAGGGGAGCAGTAATGAATACGCACAGCAGCGAACCACAGGTGTAAATACTTAACAGCTTGATAGATAACGTATACGGCATACCGGCGACAAACTGACCATACTGTGCCAGCCACTGGCTAACCAGATAAAATGTGGCCATCGAGATATAGCCATACAAAGTGTAACTCCCCAGATCGAGAAGGGAACAACGGCGCTCTGGTTGAATCGGTTCCTGTATAACGGATGATGGCGCGATGGAATGCTTCGGACCTGGGGGGGAGGGGAAGCGGCAGCGAAACAAAAATATGCCGTTGACCGCCATAATTCCTGCCGCCAGCAAGAAGGACCAGCCAAACCAGAGTTCAGCCCATACCAGCAGGCTGATAACCATCGGCAACAGAAACTGGCCGCTGGACACAAAGGCTTTAATCAGGATATTGGCGGTGCCGGGCGAACGGGGGAAGGCTTCCATCAGGCTTGGGTAGGTTCCGGCATCAAGAAAACTGTTTGCCATTCCCGCTAAAAAACCAAAGGCGTAGGCAATCACAATGCTGTGAGTATTGATGATGCCAAAAAAGAAGATGAGGTAGCAGATCATACCAAAAATTATAAACGGTCTGCGGCCATAGCGATCGGAGAGCATGCCTGCAACGAATAAGACGCTTAACCGACCGATACCAAGGGAGGAGATGACAATCGAGACCCCCGCGGCATTGGTTTGCCACTGCTGTTCAAGTGAGGACATATTGAGGGACATTAGAATGACCCCCATACCGTGAACCAGGTAATTAAGGTACAGCCCTATCGCAGTGGAGAAATAGGTGTTTTTCATAATGTGTTACTCAGCGAAGAGGCTAAATGGATGTTGTGTTCTATGTCGCGTAGGGCGTATTAGCCCAAATAGTATGCAGACTGCGCGTGAGCGAGGGCATCATGCCGGGTGCCAGTGTTGCAACGTAGTGGTGATGTTTTATAACCGCTTAACACAAACGCTCAAGGTTGTGTGCATAGAGTTCCACAGCAGCCGATTGATAGATTTTCCAGTCGAGAAAATTGTCGTGGCTATAAACTGCCTGAAAAGAAACCAGATCGGGGAAAAAACGCATCGTGTTATTACCAATACGATTATTAATTTTTTCGATGATCGCGTTAATTCTTAACTTTCTCTTTGCTTTCATTTCCGTACAAATGCGCGCAATGTTCTCCGGGATTTCTTTTTCCCCGTTTTCCCATTGTTGCCAGGCGACAATGTCGCCATCACACGCGATATACGCGGCGCTTTCTTCCACCGTCATAGCAAAAATATGGCGGATAGCCTGCAATTCTAATGCGTTCATTATTTGATCACTTTATAAAAGACGGTGGAGTAGTAATAACATTACTGTGGATATTTCGGCTTGAAGAGAGTCACAGTATCTTGTGCAATATTATTTGTTATTAGTCTGTGAAGTCAGTGCATTTGGTGTGAGAGTGAGAGAGTGAAATAAAGCAATTGGCTAGCCAATGTGATGGAGGTCGTTAGGGGGGGCAGGATAAAAAAAAGCCCATCGTGGGAGATGGGCAAAGACTACACACAGCAATTCGTTGTTTCACTCAGGGGATTTCCATGCTTATAAATCAATGTGTTGATCTAAAGCCTTGGGGTAATAGTAGGCATGCCGGTTTTTCACGTCGATCAGATTCATCTCAATAGTTTAAAAACTGTAAAGAATTTGCGACATAAATGAGTATTCACACAGGGCTGGCGTGGGGGGTTGGTTCGGGGAACGGTGAGGTGATGATAAGCAACATTAAACAATCAGGCGGCAATGTTGCCGCCTGATGCTGTATTACTTATTGCTTTCGATTTCAGCGATTTCTTCGAGGATTTGATCCGGGTCGGTGCCCGGCGCAGGGGCTTCGTTGACCCATGCGGAGAACAGGCGCCATGAAACAGCCAGCACCACAGGGCCGATAAACAGACCAATCATACCGAATGCAATCAACCCACCGATAACCCCGGAAAGAATGAGGATCAATGGCAAATCAGCACCCATACGAATCAGCATGGGACGAATAACGTTATCCAGTGTTCCGACTACGCCGCTCCACACAAGTAGCACCGTGCCCCAGGTAGAGTCACCTGTCCAGTAAAGCCAGATAATGGCAGGAACCAGTACCGGTAAAGGCCCCAGTTGCACCAGACAGGAGAGGATCATCAACACCGCCAGTAGCGTAGCGTAAGGTACCCCCGTTACCGCCAGACCAATGCCACCGAGGACGGCCTGCACCAGCGCAGTGACGACCACGCCTAATGCAACCGCACGAATGGCCTGTGCTGCCAGCAGGATTGCAGCGTCACCGCGTTTCGATGCAAGGCGGCAGGCGAAGTGGCGAATACCCAGCGCCACCTGCTCACCGCGCCAGTACAGCAGGGCGCTGAATAGCAACATCAAGCCACAGTGCATCATAAAGCGGCCAATATGCGCGGCCTGACCAACAAACCAGGTGGTTGTGGTACCGATATAGGGACGAACCTTAGCCATGATAGCCGAACCGCCCATATCCAACAGGCTGTGCCATGCGCCGTAGAGTTTGGCACCCACCAGAGGAATACTGTTTAGCCACGCCAGGTCCGGCAGCGTCATATCGCCGGCGGTAACGGCATGAATCAGAGGACCACTGCCATCAACGATGCTGTTGACCAACAGAGCGATAGGAATAATGAATAACAGAACTAACAACAGGGTCATCACCAGCACGGCCAGCGAGCGGCGTCCCCACAGCAATTTTTGTATACGTATCAGGATGGGCCAGGTCGCAATGACCACCGTACCTGCCCAGGCAAAACCGAGGATAAAGGGTTGCACAATCCAGAGACAGGCCACAATCATGATGGCTAAAAACAGCACCGATAGTAGCACTTGTGCAATATCCCTGGGCTGACGGAAATTTACCATAAATACTTTTCACCTTTGTCTTTGCGTCAGAACGTTGACGCGACGTGAACACGTTAATCACACTCTATAATGATGAGCAATTTCAGCGGTTTTGAACAGGCGGATTCTGCCTGTAAATCTGCTGAGCGTATTAGAAAAAAATGTGATACAACAAACAAAGCAACACGCAAACGATTAAATCCACAACACAGACCGCAGGAAAGGGTCACTATAATGATTCCACAAATTTCTCAGGCGCCAGGTGTCGTTCAACTGGTGCTCAATTTTTTGCAGGCGCTGGAGCAGCAAGGGTTCACAGGCGATACGGCAACGAGCTATGCCGATCGTCTGACAATGTCGACGGATAACAGCATTTATCAACTTCTGCCTGATGCCGTGGTTTTCCCTCGTTCGACGGCTGATGTGGCGCTTATCGCCCGCCTGGCGTCAGAACCGCTCTTTTCGTCGTTGATATTTACCCCTCGCGGCGGCGGCACTGGCACCAACGGTCAGGCGCTTAATCAGGGCATTATTGTTGATATGTCCCGTTACATGAGCCGCATCATCGAAATCAATCCGCAGGAAGGTTGGGTGCGGGTAGAGGCGGGGGTGATAAAAGATCAGCTTAACCAGTATCTGAAACCCTACGGCTATTTCTTTGCGCCGGAATTATCCACCAGTAACCGGGCGACGTTGGGGGGGATGATTAACACCGACGCGTCCGGGCAAGGTTCGCTGGTCTACGGTAAAACGTCCGATCACGTGCTGGGTATTCGCGCGGTATTGATGGGCGGGGATATTCTCGATACTCAGCCGATGCCGGTGGAGTTTGCAGAAATGCTCGGTAAAAACAATACGGCGATTGGGCGTATCTATAAAACGGTTTATGAACGGTGCCGTGAGAATCGGCAGTTGATCATTGACAAGTTTCCAAAGCTCAATCGTTTTTTAACCGGCTACGACCTGCGGCATGTCTTCAATGATGAGATGACCGAGTTTGATTTAACCCGCATCCTTACGGGGTCTGAAGGTACGCTGGCATTTATCACTGAAGCCCGCCTTGATATCACGCCGCTGCCTAAAGTTCGGCGACTGGTCAACGTCAAATACGATTCGTTTGACTCTGCATTGCGTAATGCGCCGGTGATGGTGGAAGCGCGTGCGCTGTCGGTCGAAACCGTCGATTCCAAAGTGCTTAATCTGGCGCGTGAAGATATTGTCTGGCACTCGGTCAGCGAATTGATCACCGATGTCCCGGATAAAACGATGCTCGGGCTGAATATCGTCGAGTTTGCTGGTGACGATGAAGCATTAATTGATTCGCAGGTCAGTGCGCTGTGTGAACGCCTGGACGGGCTAATTGCCCGACAGGAAGCCGGTGTGATTGGCTGGCAACAGTGTACCGAACTGGCCGGTGTCGAGCGCATCTACGCCATGCGGAAAAAGGCCGTTGGCCTGCTGGGTAATGCCAAAGGCTCTGCGAAGCCGATTCCGTTTGCCGAAGATACCTGCGTACCGCCGGAACACCTGGCTGACTATATTGCCGAGTTTCGTGCGCTACTCGATAGTCATGGCCTGAGCTATGGCATGTTTGGTCACGTGGATGCCGGGGTACTGCACGTTAGACCCGCGCTGGATATGTGCGATCCGCAACAAGAAGTGCTGATGAAACGCATCTCTGATGATGTGGTGGCGCTGACGGCAAAATACGGTGGTCTGCTGTGGGGCGAACACGGGAAAGGTTTCCGTGCTGAATACAGCCCGGCGTTCTTTGGCGAGGAACTGTATCGCGAACTGCGCAAAGTGAAGTCGGCGTTTGATCCGCAAAACCGGCTCAATCCGGGGAAGATTTGCCCTCCGGAAGCCATCGATGCGCCAATGATGAAAGTGGATGCGGTTAAACGTGGGACTTACGATCGTCAGATCCCGCTGGCCGTTCGACAGGAGTGGCGTGGGGCAATGGAGTGTAACGGCAACGGGTTATGCTTTAACTTCGATGCGAAAAGCCCGATGTGTCCGTCGATGAAAATTAGCCTCAATCGCATTCACTCACCAAAAGGGCGGGCAACGCTGGTACGGGAATGGTTGCGTCTGTTGGCCGATCGTGGGATCGACCCCGTGAAACTGGAAAAAGAGTTGCCAGAAAAACGTGCCAGTTTACGTACACTCATCGCCCGAACCCGGAACAGCTGGCATGCACGTAAGGGCGAATATGATTTCTCGCATGAAGTGAAAGAGGCAATGTCCGGGTGTTTGGCATGTAAAGCATGTTCTACGCAGTGCCCGATAAAAATTGACGTTCCGGAGTTCCGCTCACGCTTCCTGCAGTTGTATCACACGCGCTATCTGCGCCCGCTCCGCGATCACATGGTAGCAACCGTTGAGAGTTATGCACCGCTAATGGCGCGCGCACCTAAAACGTTCAACTTTTTCATCAATCAACCGTTGGTACGTAATCTGGCTAAAAAACACATCGGCATGGTGGATTTGCCGCTGTTGTCTGCGCCATCATTACAACGACAGCTGGTCGGGCATCGATCGGCGAATATGACGCTGGAACAGCTTGAAGTTCTCAGCCAGGAGCAAAAAGCACGTACGGTGCTGGTGGTGCAGGACCCTTTCACCAGCTATTACGATGCACAGGTAGTGGCTGATTTCATCCGCCTGGTAGAAAAATTGGGTTTACAGCCGGTGCTGTTGCCATTCTCGCCTAACGGCAAAGCGCAGCATATAAAGGGCTTTTTAAACCGGTTTGCGAAAACGGCGAAAAAGACCGCTGATTTCCTCAACCGGGTGGCAAAGCTGAATATCCCGATGGTCGGTGTCGATCCGGCGCTGGTGCTATGCTATCGCGATGAATACAAGCTGGCGCTCGGCGAGCAGCGCGGCGATTTCCATGTCTTACTGGTCAATGAATGGCTATCGGCTGTACTGGCGTCACAACCGCCGGTCGCTATTGGTGGTGAACCGTGGTACTTCTTCGGACACTGTACCGAAGTGACCGCTCTGCCGGGAGCGCCTGCGCAGTGGGCCACGATTTTTGCCCGGTTTGGGGCCAAACTGGAAAATGTCAGCGTGGGGTGCTGCGGGATGGCGGGTACGTATGGCCATGAAGTGAAGAATCACCAGAACTCTTTAGGGATCTATGAGTTATCATGGCACCAGGCAATGCAACGATTGCCGCGTAATCGTTGTCTGGCTGCCGGGTATTCATGTCGCAGCCAGGTTAAACGGGTAGAAGGCACGGGCGTTCGCCACCCATTACAGGCATTACTGGAGATTATAGGATGATCTGGAAACGTGAAGTCACACTTGAGGCGCTTAACGCCATGGGTGAAGGGAATATGGTAGGGCTGCTCGATATTCGTTTTGTGCATATCGGCGACACGACTCTGGAAGCCACAATGCCCGTGGACCATCGCACCAAACAGCCCTTTGGTTTGCTTCACGGCGGGGCGTCTGTCGTACTGGCTGAAAGCATTGGCTCGGTGGCCGGATATCTGTGTACGCAGGGCGATCAGAAGGTGGTGGGCCTTGAGATTAACGCCAACCACGTTCGTTCTGCACGTGAAGGGCTTGTCAGAGGGGTGTGCAGCCCTGTGCATACCGGTTCACGTCATCAGGTGTGGCAAATCGAAATCTTCGATGAGCAGGGCCGGTTATGCTGCACCTCGCGACTGACGACTGCTATTTTGTGATGCATGTTGAGTTTGGTCATTATCTGCGCAGGTAATGGTGTTATACTGTGCAGGTTCTGAACACAAGCGAGGATGATATGTCTACCCAATTAGACCCGGCCCAACTGGCAATAGAATTTTTACGTCGTGATAAAACCGATCTTTCACCAGCTCAGTACCTGAAAAGACTGAAACAATTAGAGCTGGAGTTTGCCGATTTATTAACGCTCTCTTCGACTGAACTGAAAGAAGAGATCTATTTTGCCTGGCGCCTGGGCGTTCATTGATTCCGGTATGCCTGTCGTAATAAAAACCCCGACACATGTTCGGGGTTATTTTTTGCCTTACATCTTGTTTACCACTTCATCTCACCTGTATTCACTTTTGCACTCAGTTCCAGAGAGCTTTCGTCTGCAAGGCCAGGCCATGCTGCGGTCATTGTTTTTATCACGTAGGCTGAACCTTTTTTCGCACCCAACGCCTGTTCAAACGACTGAAGGTAATCCTGGGTGAAGCGAATTGCCTTATCACCCGCCGGGCGTTCACCAATATAATGACCTGGAACCACCTGGGCAGGATGTAATTGCTGCATTTCGCTCAGCACGTTACGCCATGCCATGCGCTCTGCCGATGACTGCGTGTCCGCAGTCCAGACGTGAATACCTGAAGCGATACCGGTTCCGCCAATGATGGCGCGGTTCGCAGGGATCCAGACATATGCCGCATAGTCATTAGGATGACGTAATTCCAGCGTTTCGCCATCAACCGTAAAGCGAGTTTGTGTGGTGGCCTGCGGTACAGTGAGCGAAGTGGGTGCACCGTCTTTCATCTGTGGGCCCCAGAACTGTAATTTGGCTTCTTTGGTGGCACGAATATGATCCACCACGTGCGGCGTAGCCAGCACGTTGACACCGGGGAAGGCTTTGACGAGTGGCTCAAGGCCAAAATAGAAATCCGGATCGCCAGACGTGATCACAATGGCTTTCAGCGTCTTACCGCTGGAGCGAATCATTTGCACCAGCTTTTCACCGTCTTTGGTGCTGAATTGGGCATCAAACAAAATTGCTTCTTTCGGGCCGGACACCAGCGTAGAAGAGACCGGGAAAATAGCCTTTTCCTGCGGATTATAGACATCCAGCTGTAGTGGAGCGGCAAATGCCGAAGAGGCAAACAGGGGGAGCAGCATAGCCAGCGTATTGATTTTCATAATGGGTAACCTTGTGCAGGAAATTGTCTTTTGATCGTTCCCGTATTTTAAGGAAATTCGGATCTGTTAGAATTCCCTTATCAGGACATGCTGAGTTTCATAAAACGATCGGATGGGATGCAATGGACAGAGTTATGGCGGCAACAGTTTTTAACCATATCTGTGATTTAGGCAGTTTGAGTGCCGCCGCGCGTGCGCTGGGGCTTTCCCGACCGATGGTCAGTCGCTATCTGGACGAAATGGAAAAGTGGGCCGGGGCGCGGCTTATCCATCGTTCGTCACGACGGTTGACAATCACACCTGCCGGCGAAGAAGCGTTGGTGAAAACCCGCACCCTGGCACAGCTTTCGCGAGATATCGGTGCCGCCGGACTCGCGCAAACCCCCTCGGGCACGCTACGGGTGGCGTGTGCACATTTTACTGCCATACATATTCTGGCGCCGGTGCTACCCGCGTTTCTTGCGCGCTATCCTGAACTCCGCATTGAAGTTGAGATCAACAATCAACCGGTAAGCCTGGTTGGGGAGCGTATCGATGTGGCGATCCGCATCACGGAAAATCCCGAACCCGGAACGATTGCCCGGCGCTTAGGGGATTGTGAGTCGGTGTTATGTGCCTCTGTGGATTACCTTAACCAGCATGGCATCCCAAAAACCGTCGACGATCTTGCGCAGCATAATTGCCTTTATTACAGCGGATTCGCCGGAAAGTCATGGCATTTTCTGGATGCGCAAGGGCAAGCCGTCACTGTGGCTATTAAAGGTAATTTAAGCGCCGGTATCTCGTCACTGCTATGTGAATCCGCCCTGACGGGGATGGGGATTGCGTTGGTACCTGAGCAGGAGGCGAGAGATGGGCTGGTGCAAGGGAGATTAATACGACTTCTACCGCAACTACAGCCTAAACGCCTGCCAATTTATGGTTTATATCTTTCCCGTGATCACCAGCCTGCGGGGCTGCGACTGTTGCTGGACGCACTGAATGAGACTCAGCGCTAACTATGTGATTGAATGCGTTTGTAAAATAGTCAAAGCGCAATTTGTGTTAAAAAAAATTTATTAGTGTATGAGATTGTTCTGATCGCCCCTTCAAGAGCTAAGCCATTGTGAGTGCCGGAGATAAGCGCCGGATGGGGCCGGAACCCTTAAGTCTGCCAGCAAGCAGACTTAAGGGTTTTTTATGGCCCACAGGCTTTTGAACCGCATTGCCTCCGTAGTCATCCCCACCTATCTCTTAAATAGACATTAATTATGTAAGTTGAATGTATTATGCTAAATCTAAACAACTTTTTTTAATCGACCATTAGCTTTGGGGCGCGATGGGGGCATTGCTGTTGGTATTGCCATGCTCCAGCCGCTGGCATCAAGTTGGAGGTCGAATGAAAACCGTAACCATTGATAGCGTCCGTGCGCGTCTTTCCTTTCTGGAGGGACTGAATGCGCGCGGCGTGGGAACGGCTGTTCCGCAGCAGCAATTTGAAATAGCGTGCCTACGTGAACTTCTCGCGCTATTGGTATGCCGCCCAATGCCCGTCACCGTGAAGCTGCCAGCAGATAATGCGGCAGAATCTGAATTATCAGAAGACGACGCAACCGCTTGGTTTGATGAGGGGTGGAATGCTCGTGGAAAGGCCGACAAAGAGGCGCTAATCGCCGCTGGCATTGGCGTGAAGGGAGAGTGAGATGGACTTAATACCATTAACGCACGACGAGCTCTGCCAAATCGCCTGGCGCTTTCTTCAGAATAACGGCTTCAAAGTGGCGTTTCATGACCGGTTCCGTGCATGGACACTTTATGGCGAACAGGCTGATGCTATCGGATTTCGCAACGGCGCTAGCTGTCTGATTGAGGCTAAATACTCTCGCTCTGACCTGTTAGCAGACCGTAAGAAGCCTTTCCGGATTGAACCCGAGAAGGGCATGGGAGATTGGCGCTTCATGATTAGCGAGCCGGGAATTGTGAATGTTGAAGACCTTCCGTCAGGCTGGGCTTACTTCACGTTATTAAAGGTCGGGTTAAGAAGGTGCACGGATGGCCTGGTAACGGGCTTTGGGTTAATCGGGATAGCAAACCATTTCAGGCCAACAAACAGGCCGAATGCGATTACATGTTTAGCGCTCTACGTCGCATGGATTTACGTGGGCATCTTAAAGAGGTTTACGATGGCGTAATCGCTAATAAGACAGAAGGAACCGCAGCATGACAACTAACAACCACCCGGCGCACGGTCCTGTATCACTCGATCGCCTGCACCAGATACGCGAAATCCTCAGCAAAGCAGCAGCACAAAGCGACGGCGGTAACTGCGGATACGCAATGGCTGATGCCGTGAAGGTGATTGATGGAGTTCTGGAGTCGATAGTCCGTGAACAAGTACGCCGTGAACATGCAGCATGGTCACCGGCTACTTTCGGCGATGTCGGTCCAGTTGGTCCGCTGAAGCACCTTTCCAAAGAAGCGCTCGAGGCTGCTGCTGAACCAGGCGACCTTAGCGAATGGGCTGACATGCACTTCTTGTTATGGGATGCGCAACGTCGTGCCGGTATCAGTGACGAGCAGATTACCCTGGCGATGGAAGAAAAGTTGGCGGTGAATATGGCGCGCCATTGGCCGGAGCCGAAAGACGGAGAACCACGGCTGCACATCAAAGCTGATCAACAGCAGGAGCACAAGTGATGGGGCAGCTACTGCAATAGGCCACCAACAGGGTTATCGAGCTGGAAAACCTCCCACTGGCTGATGTTCCTGAAACCGTCGGTCCAGCGGAAGTCAGCATATGTTTTAGCTATTAAGCTTCAATACAACGTGATGGCAGCAATATTCGCTATGTAATTGCAAATATTTCGAAAGTGATTCTTGTTCTTCCACTTTAATAGCACATAATCCTACACTCTCCAGATAATAAGAATACTTATTGTTACCATTCAACTTTTTGTGACACTCAAAGATTAAATCAGATACACTTTCGGCAGATAAATTAATAGCTGGAAACATTTTGCAAGGGCGCATACGAACTAATCACATAGCCGCATGGCTGGCGCTGATTGCTGTCGCCATGCTGTTCGTTGCACCGGCCATCTCCAGAACGATAGCCCACCGGACAGGTTGCCAGCACATCACGCATTCTATGCCAGGGACCATGTCAGGGATACACCATGACATGGCGATGTCTGCGGTCTGTGAACCGTCTTCGCTGATGGATCAGCAGATGATGTCTGGTAAGGCTATGTCTCCGATGGAAGAGATTGCCTGCGGTTATTGTCAGCTACTTGTACAACTACCGTTTATCCAGTTTGCGCTTGTAGTTTTGTTGTGGTTACTCCTGCTTTTTGTCCTTCGCTTCTCATTAATTCCGCTTAACTGCGTCACGCTCTTTCAACCCTGGGCACCACAGCGTGCTCGTGCCCCACCTGCTGTATTTCAGTCTTCGTTTTAAACAACAAAACAGTAAGTCAGTAACGTCATGCTCATTTTTTAAGGGCAGATTTTGTTACACCTGAAAAACAGTAAGGTACTTTATGAACCCCCACTATTTTGTACGTACGCCACTTGCTTCTCTTGTCCTGCTGGCGTTGATGTCAGACGCTACTTTTGCAGAAGAAAAGCACGACCATTCTCAGATAGAGAATGATTCTGTGATGATTGTAACTGCGCCAGTTTCCACTCCGCTCGAAATTGTGACCTCGCCCAAAATACCCCGTCAGCCAGTTCCGGCAAGCGACGGCTCGGATTATCTGAAAACTATTCCTGGGTTCTCACAGATACGTAACGGTGGAACCAACGGTGATCCTGTGTTTCGTGGCATGTTTGGCTCTCGTCTTAGAATTCTGACTGATAATGGTGAAATGCCTGGTGCTTGTCCGGCACGCATGGATGCACCAAGCTCCTATATTTCTCCTGAAAGCTTTGATGTATTAACTCTGATTAAAGGCCCACAAACTGTGCTCTGGGGGTCTGGAAACTCGGCGGGAACTATCCGTTTTGATCGTGAACAGCCACGCTTTGAAAAGGCGGGGGGGCAGGGTACTGCCAGTCTTCTTGCTGCGTCAAACAATCGCTGGGATGAAAATGCTGATGTCAGTCTGGGCGGAGAGGAGGGATATCTTCGCCTCATTGGCAATAAGTCACGTTCGGATGACTACAAGGATGGAAATGGAGACCGCGTGCCCTCCAGATGGGATAAGTGGAATGGCGATATGGCTATAGGCTGGACACCAGACAAAGACACACTTCTCGAGCTTACTGCAGGTAAAGGCGATGGTGAAGCAAGCTATGCTGGTCGCGGTATGGATGGTTCGCAGTTTAAGAGGGAAAGCTTAGGAATGCGCTTTGAAAAATCCGGTATTGGCGAGGTATTCGATAAGTTTGAGGCAAATGTATATTACAACTATGCAGATCATACTATGGATAACTATTCCCTGCGCTCTCCGGGCAGTAGTATGTCGTGGGGGATGTCAGGTGATGAGATGGGAGATGCTATGGGTTCCTCAATGGACTCAGACTCTTCGATGAATATGAGTATGCCAATGGCGATGGAGGTTGACCGTCGCACTGTTGGTGGAAGAATGATGGGAACCTTCCTTTTCTCAGATTTTGAGCTTCGCAGTGGCGCAGATACACAACTTAGTACACACCGTAATAAAATTGATGATCGCTGGAATAAAGACGCCCGTTTCCACGATTACGGTCTTTTCAGCGAACTGACCTGGAGTGTAACAGAGCAGAACAAGGTGAAGGGGGGCGCACGTCTCGATCGCGTTCTGGTTGATAATTACACTGATGTGGGTTCAGCAAAACGGACTGATACATTACCGGCCGGTTTTGTTCGCTTCGAACATAATATGGCTGACATACCGGTTATGTTTTATGCAGGGATAGGCTACACGGAGCGTTTCCCCGATTACTGGGAGCTTTTTTCGCCGACTTATGGGCCTGGAGGTTCTGGTGATGCCTTCGATAAACTCAAAACGGAAAAAACAACTCAGATTGATATAGGCGCTCAGTACAACGGTGAACGTATAAACACTTGGGTCTCCGCTTATATTGGTCGTGTAAATGATTTTATTCTGTTCCGCTATGATCCTGATAATGCATCTATCAGCCAGGTTGATAACGTCAATGCAACCATTATGGGGGGGGAGGCAGGTATTGCATATAAATGGTCAGACTCATGGAAAACGGATGCCAGCCTTGCTTATTCCTGGGGGGAAAATACATCCAACCATCAGCCTTTACCACAGACGCCACCGCTTGAAGTCCGTCTGGGGCTGACCTGGGAACGGGGCGACTGGAGCAGTACTGGCCTTTTGCGTCTTGTTAGCAGTCAGAACCGTGTTGCTATTAACGAAGGCAACGTCGTTGGTAAAGATTTTAATAGTAGTCCTGGTTTTGCTGTGTTTTCGGCGAATGCTGCATACAAAGTTAATAAGTACGTTAAAATTAGCGCCGGCGTTGATAACTTGTTTGACAAAACGTACAGCGAACACCTGAATCTTGCTGGAAACAGCAGTTTCGGTTATTCATCAAACACATCAGTTAATGAATCGGGCAGAACCTTTTGGGGTAAAATTAATCTCACTTTTTAATGACATTTTTGCATGGCAGTAAAAGTGCTACTTATGTTTTGCCTTGATAACTATATGTACTGCTCCAGCGTTTATCGGAGCAGTATTATATTATTGACCAGGACTTCCGTAGTGTGAAGTATGCGAAAGGCTAGTCGGTAGCCTGTTGCGGTAAAGTGGTTTCGCCGCTCTTCGCTGAAGCTCTGGTGCGTGCTAATTTGCCGGAGCTTTGTCAGCAGAAACAAATAGCGGCTTAATAAAAAATTTCTAATTCAACCCGCTACGGCAGGTTTTCTTTTTCGCTTCATCAATTCCTGCTACGATTCCCTGTCTTTTACTGATGGGATAGGGATATGAAGAAAGTTCTTGTTGTTTTATTGGTGTCACTTTTCTCACTGACAGCAACGGCAGCAAACAAACCATGCTCAGGTAAGAAAGGCGGAATATCGCATTGCTCGGGCGAAAAGTTTGTTTGTAATGATGGCTCAATCAGCAAATCTAAGAAGGTTTGTCAGAAATAGTTGCCGAAAAATGGCATTCACCATCAAAATTAAACCCGCTTTTGCGGGTTTTTCACTCTCTAACGGATATGTTATTTTTTATGCATTAAGAGCGAGTAGTAGGATGCTGCTGGGGAGAACATGGATTCAACGAACGACGAAGAAAAACGCATAGAATTTGAAAAAATCATCATTGAAAGCATTGAAAGGTTTGGTGATGCAGTTGAGCTCCGTAGGGCGAAACATGGCAATAACGGATATATATCATGGGAAGCGGCTGTAGCATGGATTGTCTGGCGTGAGCACTCATCCCGTCATGAGACAACCTCCGCCAGGAACTGAATTAGTATGGCGATGCCCGGAGCGTCCTGTCATTCACTATGGATTTCTGCTTATTGGGTTTAGTTTAAACGTGTCGACTCAGCATCTCTGTTCTGGCTAATTAGGACAAAGTCCCGTCGGGGCTTTTTTCGGACCGCACGCCGCAAAGCCATACACTTTATATCCCTTTTCCTCCATGCAGCTCAGGATGTGATCGCGCCTGGTATTAAAACTTTCAAATGTCTCTCCAGGTTCTATTCCATTCAGACTCCAGTTAGCTCCGTCAAGGTTTGCCCTTGGGTTAACACCGCAGGCATACAGATCGACTTTACGTTGTGCAACATTGGTTAAGCCAGAAGCCTCCGGCTTCTGGAATACTTGAACCCAGGGGACGTAGTCGTAATTGGATGAGTCCATATCGGCGACCACGCAGCCTGTTAACATCACTACACTCGCTAATACCACCCTGTTGATCTTCATAATTGCTCCCTAACCTAAAGTCGTCATCGGATATCAAGTAAACACAATCTTATAAGGGTAGGCAACTTTCTATTCTGGCTCGAAGAGGACAGGCAATCTATGCTGAAGATCGGCTGTGCGCGAGGAGCAGAAGTTCGTAATTCCTTTAGACAATCCTCCAGGGAGGTTATGATAAAAGATACAGCCATAAAGCCATAAAGCCTAAAGGGAGTGGACATGACATTGTTTGAGGAATGTAAGGAACTGCTCAAGACAGATTTTAATGTTGTGGAAGGGGATGATTTGAGCGCGATAATGGATATTTTTCATCAATATCCATGGCATAGCGGTAATCTCAGATGGTCGGAAATGGACTTCAGCGATTATGAACTTAGTCATGATATGTTTAACGGGGGCGGTTTAGGCAATGAAACTGTATTTGTCATAGCGGATGATGCGAATGTACCCGTGTTCAGAACCCATCTACAACTCATTGTCGATAATATCTACGATGTCATCGCCATATCGCCTAACCTATTTATTTTTAATGATAAAATAATGATTAAACCTTTATTCCCTCATAATTATATACGGTTTGGTCTGCGAAAGTGAAGAGCAGAAATACTGACCAGCTCCCCGTTGTTCAACTAAGACTTGTTATTGACAACGTCCGCTAATGGCACATAGCAGCCTTCAGCTCCATTATAAGGTGCCAGGGAGGCGGAAGTTCAAATCTTCTCGTGCCGACCAAAATTCCCCTTAAGAACTAGCCTGTTATGCTGGTTTTTTATGCGAGGTATTGTTGCGGTAAAACCGGGGGTATTATCCCGACGCGAATCGATGTCAGATCACCGGGCAATTATCATTACTCCTACGGTTGATGAAGTATGTCACGATGCCTAATAGTTCGACACCATCCAGCGCCAACCCTTCTAGCGCTTCTCCATCATCAGATATCAGTTCAACTCTTTACCTGGCAATCCCCTCGAGATCAAAAAAACAATATTTCATCATGTCAATAACCACTAAAAGTTAATGGTTTATCATTCGATTTAACCTTACAATAACCGAACTTTTTCATGTCTTAAGTTTAAGCTGGAGAAAAAATGGAGCTCAGCCGGAGGCAGTTCTTTCGAATCTGCGCGGGTGGTATGGCAGGAACAACTGTTGCATCTCTCGGATTCTTATCATCTTTTTCCGTTCATGCGGAAACACGTCAGTACAAACTCTTAAAAGCAAAAGAGACTCGTAATAACTGTACTTATTGCTCAGTAGGTTGCGGCATGCTGATGTACAGTCTTGGCGATACAGCTAAAAACGTCAAAGAAAGCATCTACCACATTGAAGGTGATCCTGATCATCCGGTCAGCCGCGGTTCTTTGTGTCCGAAAGGTGCTGGCGTGTTGGATTATATTCACAGTGAAACACGCCTGCAGTATCCCGAATATCGCGCCCCTGGTTCTGATAAATGGGAACGTATCAGTTGGGATGATGCCATCAACCGTATCGCGCGGTTAATGAAGGATGATCGCGATGCTAATTTCATCGAGAAAAATGCGCAGGGTGTGACCGTCAATCGCTGGACGACCACAGGCATGCTGTGTTCTTCGGCAGCCAGCAATGAAACCGGTATCCTCGACGACAAATTTACCCGTAGCCTGGGGATGGTCGCCATCGACTGCCAGGCTCGTCTGTGCCATGGTCCAACTGTTTCTGCGCTGGCACCAACGTTTGGTCGTGGCGCAATGACCAACAACTGGGTGGATATTAAAAACGCCAACGTGGTGCTGATTATGGGCGGCAACGCGGCTGAAGCTCACCCAGTTGGTTTTAAATGGGTGGTTGAAGCACAGACCAAAAATGACGCCACCGTTGTGGTGGTCGACCCACGTTTTAACCGTAGCGCCGCTGTTGCCGATCTCTATGCACCGATCCGTGCGGGTTCGGATACCGCGTTCCTGCTGGGTGTCATTCGGTATCTGCTGAAACACAAGCGCGTACAGTACGAATACGTACTCCATTACACCAATGCTGCTCTACTGATCCGCGAAGACTATCAGTTCAATGACGGATTATTCAGCGGCTATGACCCTAAAAAACGGCAATATGATAAATCGAGTTGGTTCTATCAGCTTGATGAGCAGGAAAATGCCCTGCGTGATGAAACGCTGAGTCATCCCCGCTGTGTCTGGAATTTACTCAAAACTCATGTCGATCGTTACACCCCGGAAATGGTGAGTCGCCTGTGCGGAACATCGGTGGAGGACTTCAACCGTATTTGCGACATTCTCGCCAGCACCAGCGTACCTGACCGCACCGCGACTATTCTGTACGCGTTGGGCTGGACACACCATTCTGCCGGGGCGCAGATCATTCGTGCGGCCGGAATGCTGCAACTGCTATTGGGCAATATCGGTATGGCTGGCGGTGGCGTAAACGCCCTGCGTGGCCACTCAAACATTCAGGGCTATACTGACCTTGGCCTGCTGTCGACCAACCTCCCCGGGTATATGCCGCTGCCTTCCGAAAAACAGCCGGACTATCAGACCTATATCTCGCAAATTACCCCACCTGCGTTGGGCGTAAATGAAGTGAACTACTGGCAGAATACGCCGAAGTTCTTTGTCAGCATGATGAAAAGCTTCTGGGGTGATCATGCAACTGCGGAAAATAGCTGGGGTTATGACTGGCTGCCTAAATGGGATCGTCTTTATGACGTGATGACTCAGGCCGAGCTGATGCTGGAAGGCAAAATAAACGGCTACATCGTTCAGGGCTTCAATCCACTGGCTGCATTTCCCGATAAAAACAAATCGTCCCGCGCACTTTCGAAGCTGAAGTATATGGTGGTTATCGATCCACTGGTTACCGAATCATCTAACTTCTGGCAGCACCACGGTGAAATGAACGAGGTTAAACCGGAAGATATCCAGACAGAAGTGTTCCGCCTGCCGTCATCCTGTTTTGCAGAGGAGAACGGTTCAATTGCTAACTCTGGACGATGGTTACAGTGGCATTGGGCCGCAGCCGAACCGCCGGGTGAGGCGTTGCATGATGGCAAAATTCTCGGCCGTCTGTTTATGCGTCTGCGTGAGCTATACCAACAAGAAGGTGGTGCGAATCCGGAACCGCTTATGAGCATCAACTGGAACTATAAAGACCCGTATGACCCACATCCGGAAGAAATTGCCCGCGAAGCCAACGGAATAGCGCTGGCAGACCTCTACGATGATAAAGGGCAATTGATCGCGAAGAAAGGTCAACAATTGAGCAGCTTTGCTCAGCTTCGTGATGATGGCTCGACCAGCAGCTTCTGTTGGGTCTACTGTGGAAGCTGGACCGAGCAAGGTAACCAAATGGCCAATCGCGATAACAGCGATCCGTATGGTCTGGGCTGTACGCCAGGTTGGGCATGGTCCTGGCCGGCGAATCGCCGAATTCTCTACAACCGCGCTTCAGCTGACCCAGCCGGCAAGCCATGGGATGTCAAACGGGCCCTTCTACACTGGGACGGTAATAAATGGACCGGAATGGATGTGGCGGACTACAGTCAGGCCGCTCCGGGCAGTAACGTTGGGCCCTTTATCATGAATCCGGAAGGTGTCGCACGTCTGTTTTCGCTCGACAAAATGAACGACGGGCCATTCCCGGAACATTACGAACCCATTGAATCACCTATTGGTACCAACCCGCTTCATCCGGATGTTGTTTCCAGTCCGGTTGTGCGCATCTACCCTGGAGATATCGCTAATATGGGCAAATCCGACATTTTCCCATACGTCGCGACCACGTACTCGATTACCGAGCTATTCCGTCACTGGACTAAACATGCTCTTCTGAACGCCATCGCCCAACCTGATCAGTTCGTCGAAATTGGCGAAGCGCTGGCGAGCAAGAAGGGGATTACGGCAGGCGACACAGTGAAGGTCATGTCCAAACGTGGTTTTATCAAAGCGAAAGCCGTTGTAACCAAACGCCTGCAAACGCTGACAATTGATGGCAGGCAGGTGGATACAATTGGGATCCCATGCCACTGGGGATTTGAAGGGGCTACACGCAAAGGGTTCCTCGCTAACACGCTGACGCCATCCGTCGGCGACGCCAACTCACAAACACCAGAATACAAAGCATTCCTGGTTAACATTGAGCGAGCGTAAGGGAGGATCTAATGGCTATGCAATCACAAGATATTATTAAACGCTCTGCAACCAACAATATTACTCCACCGCCGCATGCACGGGATTTTCGTGCCGAAGTGGCAAAACTCATTGATGTCACGACCTGTATTGGCTGCAAGGGCTGTCAGGTAGCCTGCTCCGAATGGAACGACATCCGCGATGACGTCGGATATTGCAACGGTGTATATGACAACCCTACAGATCTCAGTGCCAAATCCTGGACTGTGATGCGTTTTAGCGAAACCACCCAGAATGAGAAGCTGGAATGGTTGATCCGCAAAGATGGCTGCATGCACTGCGCGGATCCTGGCTGTCTTAAAGCATGTCCATCTGCAGGAGCAATCATCCAGTACGCCAACGGTATCGTCGATTTTCAGTCTGAGCACTGTATCGGTTGTGGTTACTGTATTGCCGGTTGCCCGTTTAATGTCCCACGGCTGAACCCTGAAGATAATCGTGTCTATAAATGCACGCTCTGCGTGGACAGGATCAGCGTCGGCCAGGAGCCAGCCTGTGTGAAAACCTGCCCGACAGGTGCCATCCAGTTTGGCACCAAGAAAGAGATGCTGAACGTAGCGGAAACCCGTGCAACACAACTAAAAAAACGCGGATACACCAACGCGGGTGTGTACAACCCGCAAGGTGTGGGCGGTACTCATGTGATGTATGTTTTGCACCATGCCGATCAGCCGGAACTTTACCATAACTTACCGAACGATCCGCATATTGCTACCCCGGTGAATCTATGGAAAGGGATCCTCAAACCGCTTTCCGCTGCTGGATTTATCGCTACCTTTGCTGGGCTGATTTACCACTATGTAGGGATTGGGCCCAACAAAGAGACAGATGATGAGGAAAACGCTCATGAGTAAAAGCAAAATGATCCTGAGAACGAAGTTCATTGATCGTGCCTGTCACTGGACAGTAGTAATCAGTTTCTTTCTGGTAGCGCTTTCTGGTATCGCTCTGTTCTTCCCTACTCTGCAATGGTTGACCGAAACCTTTGGTACACCGCAGATGGGAAGGATATTGCATCCCTTCTTCGGCGTGCTGATCTTCGTCGTACTGATGTTTATGTTCGTCCGTTTTGTCCATCACAATATCCCTGATAAACAAGATATTCCATGGATTAAAGGTATTGTCGAGGTACTGAAAGGAAATGAACATAAAGTCGCGGATGTCGGGAAATATAATGCCGGACAGAAAATGATGTTCTGGAGCATCATGAGCCTGATCTTTGTACTACTGGTGACGGGGGGCATTATCTGGCGACCTTACTTTACCCATTATTTTCCAATCGTCGTCGTTCGCTGGGGTTTATTGATTCACGCAACTGCGGCTATCGTGCTGATCCACGCTATTTTGATTCATATGTATATGGCGTTCTGGGTGAAAGGCTCCATCACCGGCATGATCGAAGGAAAAGTCAGTCGACGGTGGGCTAAGAAACATCATCCTCGCTGGTATCGTGATGTTGAAGCTGCTGAAAAAGAAGTACAAGAAAAGACCAAATAACATCCATGAATCTCAGGTTCTCGTATACGACAGAAAGGTAAAAATAAGCTCAACCCTGAACATAAAAATGTGATTAACACTGTAGCGTCAGTCATTACTCTGGCGCTATTTTTTTTCACTGGTTTTTCCCATTTTTTCTCAACGGTATGTGTCACTATCAACAGGAAGGGTTACTTCTTGAATAATCGCCGAGAGACAGGGATTTTAACCTCGGTAGACTTGTACCTAACCCGGTTTTCGATACCGAATTTATTGTCAACACGTTAACTTTCCGTGCTGGTGTATCCGCAATATTACACTTATTATAAATTAATGAGTTACGCGTTTACCCATACTTAATAAACCAAAATTTTCTGAGCTTAAACCTGTGCTTCATAGTTACAGTCGGGAGATATGTGCGGAAGATTTTCCCGATCGATCATGTCAGCTAAGAGCGAGGAGCAGACGTTGCCACTTTTTCCCAAAAAAGCACTAACAGAAATAGTGCCTTTCACTATTCAGACATCAAAAATCTGGAGAGTATTTTACAGGAGACATAGCGCCTTTCTTTCTAAGAACGTCCGGAATCTTTTTACCAAGATAAATTTTTGCTATATCAGGAGGGGCGAGTCTTCCCCTGAATCCAAAGCGGGATTTTTGAGTAGATTCAAACTCCTCATCTGCATTCCATGAAGGCATCTCAGGGAAATTCTCACGGGTAGATTCGAGCCACTCATCAGCTATATAAACCCCTCTGACGATTCCCCTAACTGTAGCCAGTATAAATTCAGCCTTGCGAGCACGCTCAACACGCACACGCCAGCTAAATCGTACGGCATCATAGAGGTCTACATCCTTTGAACTTCTATTTACGGAAATCATCAGGACTTTATGTTGGAACACGACTGTTTCGGGTTGATATGTTGCGATCAATTCTTTGATGTGTGCTGCACCATATTCATTACTGCCAGCACCGCTCATGATGTTAGTTAAACCGGGGTAGGCGTCGATAAGTGCAGCTTCAACCTCGTACGCGGTCTTTTCATCTGCCATACCGTGTCGGTGGATTACATGGATGACCTCAAGACCAGCCAACCTTATCTCTCGAAGTTGCTTGAGTTTATTACTGAGCAATTCATCATCATCAACCGCAGCGACTTCACCGCGCATATGAGCAAATACTCGATTCCCTTTTCCTTTCCCCACATAAAAGGTACTTCCATCCCTTGGATCAATTAATCGGTATACATACCAGCCAAGATGTTCCATCACTCCCGGAGGAAACTCCTTGATATCCATGGCATAACTCCTAGTACTTGATTAATGAGGCATAAGCTAACATAGCAATGTCGATTAACAACTAATATTACCAGTTAATCTCCCCTATGATTGATATACCGAAGTAAAAGCAACGTCCGCTTCTGGCACAGTGCGGACATCCGAACTTAGCTTTAACAGATAGTGTAACGGCAAGAAACCAGCGCTGGCTCTGGACAAACTGACATGGCCCTTCATGTTGATAACGGAGCGCCGTCCTGGCCGTGGTGATTAACGTTTATTCGCAGTCAGCGAAAACAGGCTCAGGGAGGAGATTTGCATCCGCATGGAGGAAATTTGCTGTTTTTGCAACGTCAGTAAGGCGTCGGTAAAGACCGTATTTTCGCCGGTACTGTCACTTGTGGATTTAGCCACCTTGCTTACCAGTTGTTGTTCCAGACCTTCAGAGTATTGCGCCTGTTCAATAGCCGGCAGCTCACGATAGTGACTCAGCAGCGCACTATAAGATTTTTTGTAGCTGCCGGAAGCGCTGATCTCTTTTTGCGCACTACTGATAAATTGTTGCGTCCATTTATCTTCCTGACTGCCGATCTCTTTTAAGGCCGCGCGTCGCTCATTGACGGTAAATGCACTGCCATCATCATAGGCAATCAGTGCGAGCTGTTCGCGCTGCATGCCTGCAAACGGATTGGTGGTTTTGCCGTTGAGAAAATCTGTCGCTTTGCTCGCCAGTTGCAGAAGTTCAGTGCCTTGCGTATCAGGGATTTCCTGATCGTGTTTCGCCTTATTCTGGGTATAAATCGGGCCATCAATCACCGTTAACAGCGACTCAGCCATGCTTTGCAACTGGCTGCGACTGCTGGATGCATCACGTATTTCTGCCCGGGTTGCCGCATCGCTGAGCAGACTCGCCTGGCTTGAAAAGGTGGTCTGCGTGGCGGAAGTTAACGATGTCGATTTAGCGGTTGTCGATGATTCAGTTTTTTGCCCCGTCGTTGATGAGGCGGAGGTATAGGTCGTAATTGGATTTTGAGAATTACCCATTTTAATGTGCATTAATTTTTCCTTTTGCATTCCGAAACGGATCCTTGCCACCTGAAATTGGGGCATTGCAAAATAAAACGGCATTCTGTGTGCGAACATTAGCAGGTAGTATGTTCTCCCACTTCTTTTGGTAGGGACAATCACACATTGTCTGTCGTTGAGACAATCAGTGAGTCTGGAGTCAGGTTACAAGCGTATTTCATATGACAGCCTCCATAAGGTCCGCTTCTGGCACTAACCAGCCCCATTGCGATTGAAAAATATGAATGAAAGTTGGATAACGCTTTGCCTCATGGTTACACAGTTGCTCATTGATGAGGCGTTAGTGAGG
Source organism: Citrobacter sp. U14242 (assembly GCF_046555775.1). NCBI lineage: Bacteria > Pseudomonadati > Pseudomonadota > Gammaproteobacteria > Enterobacterales > Enterobacteriaceae > Citrobacter > Citrobacter sp. U14242. The sequence continues at coordinate 237,791 of NZ_JBKGLW010000004.1, read as the reverse complement.
GCGAATCTCTCGGGGTTGTATCAGCAGAAACGAATAGCGGCTTAATAAAACACTGCTAATTCAACCCGCTATGGCTTGTTTTCTTTTTTACTCCTGACAGAAAATTAACAATTTGTGCTCTTAAAACGTTGATCATTTCTGTGCACAGGTATGCTGTATAAAAACACAGTGTGTGCAATGGAGGCCATTATGAAAGTTGAATTAACCATTGATCGCATGAAAGAACTTCCTCTTCAAACATTTCCTGAACAGTCCGGCTTATCTGCTTTTTCTCATGCTTGCGTTATTTTTTGGGGGCAGATTTGGGGGCAAAATGGCATTTGGGGCGTAATTAAGGGCATTAAAAAGCCCGTAAATGTCTGCAACTGACCGCATAGTAAAAAAGCTAAGCCACTGATTATGTTGTAATTGCATGATTTGATTAAACTTTTAAAAGCTATCACATAAATAGACATTATCTATACATCTTTTAGCGTTTGACCTGCCGGAACGATTACGCATTCATAATCTATTATTAATCAATGTATTGAACAAAAAAATCCATCTCTGTTAACCCTCGCCGCAGGGTCTATGCTTAATAAAAGTCGTCAAAAAGGGCGGTTAACCCGAATGCCCCTGCTGTTGAGGGGTTGAAGTGATAATCATTATCACTAACATGGTGTTATAGCGTGAAAGCTAATGACTCGAGGTAACCCTATGGAATTGCATTCAGGAACATTTAATCCCAACGACTTTGCGTGGCGCGGGCTGACGTTAACGCCAGCGGCAGCGGCGCATATTCGTGAACTGGTGGCAAGGCAACCCGATATGTTGGGCGTGCGGTTAGGCGTGAAACAAACCGGGTGCGCGGGATTCGGTTATGTGCTGGACACCGTCAAGCAACCTGAGAAAGACGATCTGCTATTTGAAACAGAGGGCGCCAGACTTTATGTCCCGTTACAGGCGATGCCGTTTATCGATGGAACTGAAGTCGATTTCGTTCGTGAAGGATTAAATCAGTTATTTAAATTTCATAACCCGAAAGCCCAGAACGAATGTGGCTGTGGCGAAAGTTTTGGGGTATAGGCGGTACTATGTCTCGTAACACTGAAGCAACTGACGATGTCAACACCTGGGCTGGCGGGCACCTCAACTACAAAGAGGGGTTCTTTACCCAACTCAAAACCGATGAACTGGCCAAAGGGATCAACGAAGAGGTTGTACGGGCAATTTCGGCAAAACGAAATGAACCCGACTGGATGCTGGAATTCCGTCTGAATGCGTTTAAAGCGTGGCTGACGATGGAAGAACCACACTGGCTAAAAGCGCACTATGACAAACTGAACTATCAGGATTACAGCTATTACTCTGCGCCTTCTTGCGGCAACTGTGATGAAACCTGCGCCTCTGAGCCGGGAGCAGTTCAGCAAACGGGCGCAAATGCGTTTTTAAGCAAAGAGGTTGAAGACGCGTTCGAGCAGCTTGGCGTACCGGTCCGTGAAGGCAAAGAAGTGGCGGTGGATGCCATTTTCGATTCGGTATCAGTCGCAACGACCTACCGCGATAAGCTGGCGGAACAAGGTATTATTTTCTGCTCGTTCGGCGAGGCCATCCACGATCATCCCGAACTGGTAAAAAAATACCTCGGTACCGTCGTCCCGGGGAATGACAATTTCTTTGCCGCGCTGAATGCGGCGGTGGCATCGGACGGCACGTTTATTTATGTGCCGAAAGGTGTGCGTTGCCCAATGGAACTGTCGACCTATTTCCGTATCAATGCAGAAAAAACCGGACAGTTTGAACGCACAATTCTGGTGGCGGATGAGGGGAGTTACGTCAGTTATATCGAAGGTTGTTCGGCTCCGGTACGTGACAGTTACCAGCTGCATGCGGCAGTGGTTGAGGTGATCATCCATAAAGATGCTGAAGTGAAGTATTCAACGGTACAAAACTGGTTCCCCGGCGATGGCAATACCGGCGGCATCCTGAATTTCGTGACCAAACGTGCGCTGTGTGACGGTGAAAACAGCAAAATGTCATGGACGCAGTCAGAGACCGGTTCAGCCATTACCTGGAAATACCCGAGCTGTATTCTGCGCGGTGATAATTCGATCGGTGAATTCTATTCCGTTGCGCTGACCAGCGGGCATCAGCAGGCTGATACCGGCACCAAAATGATTCATATCGGCAAGAACACGAAATCGACCATTATCTCGAAAGGGATTTCCGCCGGACATAGCCAGAACAGCTATCGTGGCTTAGTGAAAATTATGCCTACCGCGACTAACGCCCGTAACTACACCCAATGTGACTCCATGTTGATTGGTGCGGACTGTGGGGCGCATACCTTCCCGTATGTTGAGTGTCGTAACAACAGCGCTCAGCTTGAACACGAAGCGACGACCTCGCGCATTGGTGAAGACCAGCTGTTCTACTGCCTGCAACGAGGCATCAGCGAAGAAGATGCTATCTCAATGATCGTCAATGGCTTCTGTAAAGACGTGTTCTCTGAGCTGCCGCTGGAATTCGCTGTGGAAGCGCAAAAACTTCTCGCCATAAGTCTTGAACACAGCGTCGGCTAAAATTTAAGGAAAGCACATGTTAAGCATTAAAGATTTACAGGTCAGTGTGGAAGAAAAGGCGATCCTGCGTGGGCTGAGTCTTGAGATTCGCCCCGGGGAAGTACACGCCATTATGGGGCCGAACGGTTCCGGGAAAAGCACGTTGTCTGCGACACTCGCCGGACGAGAAGATTATGAAGTCACTGGCGGGACGGTTGAATTTAACGGTAAGAACTTGCTGGAACTGTCACCGGAAGACCGGGCCGGTGAAGGTATCTTTATGGCGTTTCAGTATCCAGTGGAGATCCCCGGCGTCAGCAATCAGTTTTTCCTGCAAACGGCACTGAATGCCGTGCGCAGTTACCGTGGCGAAGAGTCGCTGGACAGGTTTGACTTCCAGGACCTGATGGAAGAGAAGATTGCGTTGCTGAAGATGCCGGCAGATTTGCTCACCCGCTCCGTGAATGTGGGTTTCTCCGGTGGTGAGAAAAAACGTAATGACATTCTGCAAATGGCGGTACTGGAACCACAGCTGTGCATTCTTGATGAGTCTGACTCTGGTCTGGATATCGATGCGCTGAAAATCGTGGCAGATGGCGTGAACGCATTGCGTGACGGAAAGCGTTCGTTTGTTATTGTCACCCACTACCAGCGAATCCTCGACTATATCAAACCCGATTACGTCCACGTTCTCTACCAGGGGCGCATTGTGAAGTCTGGTGATTTTACGCTGGTTAAACAGCTGGAGGAGCAAGGGTATGGCTGGCTCAGTGAACAGCAGTAACGCGCTCCAGCAGTGGCATCATCTGTTTGAAGCGCAGGGTGAGCGTCGCTCACAGCATGCGCAACAACACCTGCAACAGATGTTGCGTCTGGGGTTGCCGACGCGTAAACATGAGGACTGGAAATATACGCCGCTGGAAGGGTTAACCAACAGCCAGTTTGTCAGTCGTTTTTCTGCAATAACTTCAGCACAGTGTGACGCACTGAGCTGCGCTATTGATGCCCTACGTCTGGTGTTTGTTGACGGTCAGTTTTGCGAGGCGCTTAGCGACAGCATTGACGGTAGCGGCTTTGACATTACCGTTGATGATGCGCATCAGGCACTTCCTGCGGCTATCCAGCCAGAGGTGTTTCTGCATCTGACCGAAAGCCTCTCACGCAGCGTCACCCGCATTCAGGTTAAACGTCATCAACATCCGGCGAAACCGCTGCTGTTGATGCACATCACCCAGGGACTGGCGGGTGATGAGGTGAATACTGCGCACTATCGCCACCATCTTGAACTGGCTGAAGGCGCAGAAGCTACCGTCATTGAGCACTATGTTAGCCTGAATGCGCATCGACATTTTACTGGTGCACGCTTAACGATGAACGTGGCGGCAAATGCGCATCTGCACCATATCAAACTGGCGTTTGAGAATCCGGTTAGCCACCATTTCGCGCATAACGATATCCAGTTAGGAGCAGATGCGACGGCGGTGAGCTACAGCTTCTTACTCGGTGGTGCGGTATTACGCCATAACACCAGTACCCAGCTTAATGGGGAGAACAGCACGCTGCGCCTTAACAGCCTGGCGATGCCGGTGAAAAATGAGGTTTGCGATACCCGAACCTGGCTTGCACACCATAAAGGGTATTGCAACAGCCGCCAGCTACATAAAACGATTGTCAGCGATAAAGGCCGTGCGGTGTTTAATGGCCTGATTAACGTGGCGCAGCATGCCATTAAAACTGATGGCCAGATGACGAACAATAATTTACTGCTCGGTAAACTGGCAGAAGTGGATACCAAGCCGCAACTGGAAATCTACGCTGATGACGTGAAATGCAGCCACGGGGCGACGGTAGGGCGGATCGACGATGAACAGATGTTCTATCTGCGTTCACGTGGGATTGGCCAGCAGGATGCCCAACAGATGATTCTCTACGCGTTTGCCGCTGAGCTGACGGAAGCTCTGAGCGATGAAACGCTGAAACAACAGGTACTGGCGCGGATAGCCCAACGTCTGCCGGGAGGCGTAGCATGACATTTCCCATTGAAAAAGTACGGGCGGACTTTCCGGTCCTGACGCGTGAGGTCAACGGCTTACCGCTGGCTTACCTCGACAGTGCTGCCAGTGCGCAAAAACCCAACCAGGTGATTGATGCCGAGGCTGAGTTTTATCGGCATGGCTATGCGGCAGTCCATCGGGGTATTCATACGCTCAGCGCCCAGGCTACGGAAAAAATGGAGAATGTCCGCAAGCTGGCGTCATTGTTTATTAACGCGCGTTCAGCCGAAGAGCTGGTGTTTGTCCGCGGTACGACGGAGGGTATCAACCTGGTGGCGAACAGCTGGGGAACCGGCAACGTACGGGCTGGGGATAACATCATCATCAGTGAAATGGAACACCACGCCAATATTGTCCCCTGGCAGATGCTGTGCGCCCGTGTAGGTGCGGAACTGCGCGTTATCCCACTGAATGCCGACGGGACGTTGCAACTGGAAACGTTGCCGACGCTGTTTGATGACCGCACTCAACTGCTGGCCATTACTCACGTATCGAATGTCCTGGGCACGGAAAACCCGCTGCCGGAGATGATCGCGCTGGCGCATCAGTACGGCGCAAAAGTGCTGGTAGATGGCGCGCAGGCGGTCATGCACCACCCGGTGGATGTGCAGGCACTGGATTGTGACTTTTATGTTTTCTCCGGACATAAGCTTTATGGACCCACCGGCATTGGCGTGCTGTATGCCAGAGAATCGCTGCTGCAGGAAATGCCGCCGTGGGAAGGCGGTGGCTCGATGATAGCAACCGTCAGTCTGAGCCAGGGAACGACGTGGGCCAAAGCCCCCTGGCGTTTTGAAGCCGGAACGCCGAACACCGGAGGGATTATCGGTCTGGGGGCGGCCATTGAATATGTTAGCGCGCTGGGGCTGGCAGAAATCAGTGAATATGAGCAGTTCATGATGCGTTATGCGTTGGAGCAACTGGCGGAGGTCCCTGATTTGACGCTCTACGGCCCGGAGAATCGTTTAGGCGTGATCGCCTTTAACCTTGGCAAACATCACGCGTATGACGTCGGTAGCTTTCTTGATAACTATGGCATTGCCGTTCGCACGGGACATCACTGTGCTATGCCGTTGATGGCTTATTATAACGTTCCCGCTATGTGTCGGGCTTCCATTGCCATGTATAACACCCATGAAGAAGTGGATCGCCTGGTGACGGGACTCAAGCGTATTCATCACTTGTTGGGATAACAGGGAGGCATTATGGCTGCGCTACCGGATAAAGAAAAACTGTTGCGTAATTTTCTGCGTTGCGCTAATTGGGAAGAGAAATACCTGTACATCATTGAACTGGGTCAGCGGCTGCCGGAATTAAATGCCGACGATCGCTGCCCGGAAAATAGCATTCAGGGATGTCAAAGTCAGGTATGGATTGTTATGCGGCAGAATGCTGAAGGTATTATGGAATTACAGGGCGACAGTGATGCGGCAATTGTGAAAGGACTTATCGCCGTCGTTTTCATTTTGTATGACCGGATGACGGCTCAGGATATTGTGAATTTTGATGTGCGTCCGTGGTTCGAAAAAATGGCGCTCGCACAGCATCTCACACCTTCACGTTCACAGGGGCTGGAAGCGATGATACGGGCGATCCGCACCAAAGCCGCAACTCTTAGCTAAACTGATAAAACACGTCATCTTTCAGGCTGACTGGAATGATTCCGTGAAAGGCACCGCAATGACTCGTAGGCCGGATCGGACGCTTGCCGTCATCCGGCAATAACGCCAGGGGGGTGAGTGAGTATGAAACGCGCGTCTATTATTACGTTAATGCTGATCGGCGCTTACAGCGCTATACAGACCGCTTGGGCGGTCGATTATCCGTTGCCTCCGGCGAATAGCCGTCTTGTTGGGCAAAATCAAACATACACCGTGCAGGAAGGTGATAAGAATCTCCAGGCGATAGCCCGGCGTTTTGACACCGCTGCAATGCTGATCCTTGAAGCAAATAACACCATAGCCCCCGTACCCAGGCCTGGAACCCTGATCACCATTCCCTCGCAATTATTGCTACCGGATGTGCCACGCGAAGGCATTATTGTGAATCTGGCGGAACTGCGTTTGTATTACTTCCCGCCGGGAGAAAATAAGGTTCAGGTATTCCCCATTGGCATTGGTTTGCAGGGGCTGGAAACACCGGTGATGGAAACCCGTGTAGGGCAAAAAATACCCAACCCGACCTGGACGCCTACACCGGGCATCCGTAAGCGCTCTCTGGAGCGCGGCATAACATTACCGCCGGTAGTGCCTGCGGGGCCAAATAACCCGTTAGGACGCTTTGCATTGCGTCTGGCGCATGGAAATGGTGAATACCTTATCCATGGGACCAGTGCTCCTGACAGTGTTGGTCTGCGCGTAAGCTCTGGATGTATCCGTATGAACGCGCCGGATATCAAAGCGTTGTTCGAGCAGGTGCGACCCGGTACGCCTGTCAGAGTGATCAACGAGCCGATAAAGTACGCCGTTGAGCCAAATGGTATGCGCTATGTTGAGGTGCACAGGCCGTTGTCACCGGAAGAGGAACAAAACGTTCAGACCATGCCCTATGTGCTACCAGCAGGTTTTACCCAGTTTAAAGACAGTAAAGCCGTTGATCATAGTCTGGTGGACAGGGCACTGTATCGCCGTGCGGGTTATCCCGTGACTGTAAGTGCCGGGCAGACACCTGTTGTTGCCAATGGACCCGAAGTGAAGTCAGCGCAGAACGGTGCGCCAGGGGAGGATGCGCAGATGCGCACAACGCAGTAACAGGGAAGGAAATCACGGGCAAAAAAAATGGCGCACAATGTGCGCCATTTTTATTACACAGATACTATTACTTGCGGTATTTAGTAGCTGCGTTGTCCAGACGCTGGTTAGCGCGAGCTGCGTCATCTTTAGCAGCCTGAACGTCGGAACGCATTGCGTTCACGTCGTTGCTCAGCTGGTCAACTTTAGCGTTCAGAGTCTGAACGTCAGAAGACAGCTGATCGATTTTAGCGTTGCTGGAGCAACCTGCCAGCAGAGTAGAACCCAGGATTACCGCGCCCAGTACCAGTTTAGTACGATTCATTATTAATACCCTCTAGATTGAGTTAATCTCCATGTAGCGTTACAAGTATTACACAAAGTTTTTTATGTTGAGAATATTTTTTTGATGGGAATGCACTTATTTTTGATCGTTCGCTCAAAGAAGCATCGAATTGTGCAAAAACAGCTAAAAACCCGAGAGAAAACAGAAAGCTTCCATCGGATTCATCTTAGATAATCTCGGATTAGATAGTGAAATCCGATTTGATTTTTTATTCATCGTGGCTATCAAAAAAATAAAAAAGCGCCGCAAGGGCGCTTTTTAAGCAAATTAATTCGCGATGGAATTATTACAGCACGTGAACAGATGCCGTATTGGTCGTGCCGCTCGGAACCAGTGCGCCGGAAACCATAACAACGACGTCGCCTTTCTGTGCCAGACCGCTTTCCAGAGCCACTTCTTTGCCCAGACGGTAGAAATCATCAGTAGAGGTGATTTCTTTAACAACCTGTGCAACGACACCTTTGCTCAGCACCAGTTGGCGAGCGGTCGTTTCATTGGTGGTCAGCGCCAGGATGGTGGCATCCGGGAAGTATTTACGCACCGCACGTGCAGATTTACCGCCCTGGGTTGCCACGACGATCAGCGGAGCATCCAGTTTTTCTGCAGTTTCAACAGCACCACGGCACACTGCTTCAGTGATGCGCAGTTTACGGCTGTCATTATTGAAGTCCAGACGGCTGGTCATCACACGGTCGGTACGTTCGCAGATGGTGGCCATGATGGTCACAGCTTCCAGCGGGTATTTACCTTTCGCGGATTCACCAGACAGCATAACGGCATCGGTGCCATCGAGGATGGCGTTCGCAACGTCGCCGGCTTCAGCGCGGGTCGGACGTGGGTTTTTGATCATGGAATCCAGCATCTGGGTCGCAGTGATAACGACCTTACGTGCACGGATACATTTCTCGATGATCATCTTCTGCGCGAAGATAACTTCTTCAACCGGGATCTCAACACCCATGTCGCCGCGAGCAACCATGATGCCGTCGGACGCTTCGAGGATTTCGTCGAAGTTGTTCAGGCCTTCCTGGTTTTCAATCTTAGAGATGATCTGGATGTTTTCGCCGCCGTGTGCTTTCAGGTGCTCACGGATTTCAACGACGTCAGAACGCTTACGGATAAAGGATGCCGCAACGAAGTCAACGCCTTGCTCACAACCGAAGATCAGGTCCTGTTTGTCTTTTTCAGCCAGTGCTGGCAGGGCAATGGAAACGCCTGGCAGGTTAACGCCTTTGTTTTCGCCCAGATCGCCGTTGTTCAGCACTTTACAGATAACTTTGTTACCTTCAATAGCGGTAACTTCCATGCCAATCAGGCCATCATCAACCAGTACGGTGTTGCCGACAGACAGGTCTTTAGTAAAGCCTTCGTAGGTAACAGCAACAATTTCGTTGTTGCCCACAACAGATTTGTCGGTAGTGAAAGTGAAGGTCTGGCCCGCTTTCAGAGAAACGTCGTTACCGCCTTCCAGCTTAATGGTACGGATTTCCGGACCTTTGGTGTCGAGCAGAATAGCGGCTTTTTTACCGGTTTTGCTCATGACGTTGCGCAAATTCTTGATGCGCTGACCGTGTTCTGCATAATCACCGTGGGAGAAGTTCAGACGCATGACGTTCATGCCCGCGTCCAGCATTTTGGATAACATCTCTTCGGATTCGGTTTTTGGGCCGATGGTGCAAACAATTTTCGTCTTTTTCATGACAGTCTTAGTCTTTAAGTTGAGAAGGATATGGAAATCTGGCTTCCATCGCGCACGGATGGAAAGCTAAACCTGAGTTACGAAAGTTGTGATGCCTCGCTCTAAGAATAGGTGACATCGATAAAGCGTGCAGAGGAATGTGTGCTTGCGTTTCAGCCCAACGGGATGGTGAGTTTTGTAGTCGTTGAGTTTTACAGGTCAATGTGCTGAAACCATTCAAGAGACAATTGGCGCGCATTATACGCTGAAAATTATCAAAAAGGAAAATGGAAACAGCGTTTCAAAAGAGTTCTGTGCAGTTTCACAGGAAATATTCACTAATTTGTTCATCGGTATGGATAAAGAGGTTGTCCACCGTCGAGGTTTGTTGCGCAACAACCTGCATTGGTCCTCTCAGTTGAATGTTATTCGGTCATCCCGGCTCGACTGTCTTCATATTTCTAAAAGTTATATCAAATTCGTTTTAATTCATTTTAAAACATCATCTCGCTGATTACACTCATTTGGACATCCATACTGCTAAACAGCCAAAAGCACTAGCAGAATAACAACGAAGCAGCAGCGGATACCCAAACGACATGATTGTCCTGAAAAATATTTCGAAAGTGTTTACGCCAGGCAGGCTTTCCATTACCGCTGTCGATGATGTCAACCTGACGGTTGAGCAGGGGCAGATTTACGGGATCATTGGCTACAGTGGTGCAGGGAAGAGCACCTTGATTCGCCTGCTGAATGGTCTTGAGAAGCCCACGTCCGGCAGCGTGACCATTAACGGCCACGATATTTCTGCCGCACGTGGGGAATCGCTGCGGCAGGCACGGTTGAAAATCAGCATGGTGTTTCAACACTTTAATTTACTGTGGTCACGCACCGTCAGTGAAAATATCGCTTTCTCTATGCAAATTGCTGGTGCGCCGAAAGCGATGATTAAGGCGCGAGTGGCTGAGCTGATTACTCTTGTCGGTCTGAGCGGTCGCGAAAATGCGTATCCATCGCAGCTTAGCGGCGGCCAAAAGCAGCGTGTGGGGATTGCCCGCGCGCTGGCGAATAATCCTGATGTACTGCTCTGTGACGAGGCGACGTCAGCTCTTGATCCGCAAACTACCGACCAGATTCTGGAGTTACTGCTCGATATTAACCGTCGCTTCCAATTGACCATTGTGTTGATCACTCACGAGATGCATGTGGTGCGCAAAATCTGTGATCGCGTAGCGGTGATGGAAAACGGCAGGGTGGTTGAAGAGGGCGATGTACTGACTGTCTTTACCCATCCACTGCAGCCGATTACCCGACAGTTTGTCCGGCAGGTGAGCCAATACACCGAAGAGGAGGCGTTTAATCCGCAATTGGCAAGCGAACTGGGCGGTGTCGTGATCAAGTTAACCTTTACCGGGCAGCGCACTCACCGACCGGTTGTTGGAGAATTAACCCTGCGTTATGGCCTGCCGTTTAACATTTTGCACGGCAAGATGACGCAAACTGCGCATGGCGTGTTCGGTCAGCTATGGGTGCACGTCGTGGCCAGCGAAGAACAACTTAACAATATTCTGGCCGACCTGCGCCACAGCGACATTGAAGGCGAGGTGATTCAACATGCCTGAAGATCTGTTTCCCCACCTGAAGTGGGACCAACTGCTGGCAGCGACCCAGGAAACGCTCTATATGACGGCATTTTCTGGCGCAGCAACGTTTGTCCTTGGGATTGCACTCGGGCTGGCGCTGTTCCTGACCGCTCGCGGTGGACTATTCCAGAACCGCGCCTTGTATAGCGCGATCTCGCTGGTGGTCAATATTTTCCGCTCGATCCCGTTCATCATTCTGATCGTGTTGCTAATACCTTTTACCAAAACGATCGTTGGCACCATTCTCGGTGCGAATGCCGCGTTGCCCGCGTTGATTGTGGGGGCTGCACCTTTTTACGCACGCCTGGTCGAAATCGCCCTGCGTGAAGTAGATAAAGGCGTTATTGAAGCGACGCGCTCGATGGGCGCACGTCTGACTACGCTTGTTTTTCGGGTTTTACTGCCGGAATCCTCACCCGCTCTGGTGTCCGGGATCACCGTGACGCTGATTGCACTGGTTAGCTACAGCGCGATGGCGGGGGTGATTGGTGCCGGTGGTTTAGGGAACCTGGCTTATCTGGAAGGATTCCAGCGCAACCACAGCGACGTCACGCTGGTGGCGACGGTAACGATTCTGCTCATCGTCTTCATCATTCAGCTTTGCGGCGATGTGATCACCTCTCTGTTAGATAAACGCTAATAAAATACGGAAACCATCATCATGAAAAAATCACTGACATTACTCGCAGCAGCAACCTTAAGCGCCCTGAGCTTTGCTTCCTGGGCTGATACGCTGACCGTTGGCGCGTCAAACGTACCCCATGCGGAGATCCTTGAGCAGGCCAGGCCGATTCTGGCGAAGCAAGGGATAGACCTGGAGATTAAACCATTCCAGGACTACATTCTGCCGAACACCGCCCTGGCGGGTCGTGAGATTGATGCAAACTATTTCCAGCATATCCCGTACCTGAATAGCGTGATTAAAGATCATGCTGGCGACAAATCCTACGATTTCGTCAGCGCAGGGGCGATTCATATCGAGCCGATTGGTATCTATTCGAAAAAGGTGAAGTCACTGAAGGATCTGCCGGAAGGTGGCAAGGTGATCATGCGTGATGCGGTATCTGAAGAAGGTCGTATTCTGTCGATTTTTGAAAAAGAGGGCGTGATCAAGCTGAAGCCGGGTGTGGATAAAGTGACGGCGCGCATTAGCGACATCGTAGAGAACCCGAAAAAGCTGAAGTTCTTACCTAACGTTGAAGCAGCGCTGTTACCGCAGATGTATAACAATGAAGAAGGGGATGCGGTTGTGATTAACGCCAACTACGCAATCGACGCCGGGCTGGATCCGGTGAAAGATCCGATTGCCGTAGAAAGCGGTGAAAACAACCCGTATGCCAATATCATTACCGTTCATCGCGGTGATGAGAAGAAAAAGGATATCGTGGCACTGGTTGATGTGCTGCACTCAAAAGAGATCCAGGACTGGATCCGCACCAAATATAAAGGCGCGGTTATTCCGGTTAATAACTGATCCGTTTTTGGCTTACCCGGCCTACGTTGTCCTGTAGGCCGGGTAAAACGCGTTAGCGTTGTCATCCGGCACCCGCGTTACACTCGTTCAAGCCTCGCTGGCAACCCCTGACGCACAGCGGCTCCTGAAACCCAATCCAGCCAGGTGTTGGCAACCTTTCGTGTCGGATCCGCAAAACCCAGATCGTTGATATTGATTCCCGACTTTATCTTTTTATCAAACGGCATCGGCTCACCGTCGAGCGTATGCTGCGCAGCGCCCATCTCCTTATGTCCATAGCCATGCTCAATCGCGATTACCCCTGGCATTACGCCATGCAGTAAGCTGATTTGCGCTTCAACCTGCCCACCCGGCGTGGTGATGCGAACGGTATCGCCGTGAGATAAACCATAGCGCTTGCCGTCCTGCGGGTTAAGCGCCACCAGATTGACCGGCTTAAGATGATGCAGCCGAGGGATCACGGCCGACGCGCTGGACATGGTATTCGATTTAAATGAAATCAACTTCAGCGGCCATTCCTGCTCAGGGAATAGTTCCTCTACTGAACGCCCGTCAGAAAGCCGCGAAGGATACCAGGCCGGACAGCCGCTGTAGCGTTCGCCGGTAATCGCATGACGGTGTGCAGCGACATCCGCATTCCATATTTGCAACGGTTTTTCCCACGCATTGCCGACGCGGTTATCGACCCGACCACTGTTGTCTGGTGCAAAACGGCCACCGCGCGAATAGATAAACGCCACGCGACTCACCTCATCGGCTTTTAACGTTTGGGTCATTACCGGCAAGATTCGTTGCACCCCGGTCAGTGCGATATCATCTTCCCGTGCCTCTGCAACCGGCGCTTTGCCCATAAAGGCAATGTTGGCGGCAAGTCGCAGATAATAATCTTCGGCGCGGTTAAGCGGATACGGGTTCCCCTGCGGGTCGGTAATGGCATTGTCACCAAAACCGGGGAGGCCAATGCGTTTTGCCACCGCGATGCAGAACGACTCCATGGATACCGGTTGACCGTCGGCGGTCCTGCTGGTGGCAGGCGCAACGACAGGCCAGCGGGCGGTGGTGGCTTTACTGGCGACACCGGCCCATGGGGCGCTGAATCCCCAGCTTTCAAAGTTATGCGTGTCCGGTACGATGTAATCCGCAAGTGCGGTTGTTTCGTTCATGAACGCATCAATAGCGATAAACAGCGGCAAACGCGCAGGGTCTTTTAGCTTTTCTTCTGCCACACCGCGTAAGCCCGCAATCCCATAAAACGGGTTGGTCATGTTGGAGATCCAGGCCTTTAGCGGATACGGATAACCTTCCAGTGCTGAAACCAGTAATTCGGTAAGCTGGCCTGCGACAAACGGATACCAGGGGGCTTTGGCCGGGAAGGGCGATTGCCCGGCGGCGACTTTGTTGCGGTACTCTTCGGAAGACTCATAGGCTGTCTTGCTGCGGGCGATGCTCAGACCTTTAGGTTTCACCTTCCCGGCAAAACTGTCCATATTGTAGCGCGGGCCGTCAGTTGCACCGTTGAACTTACCGCCGCCGACGAACACGCCGCCTTCGAGGCTCAGGTTCCCGATCAACGCATTGAGCATCATCACCGACCAGGCATTATAAAAACCGTTACCTGCCATCATCCCGCCGTGGGTGATCACTGCCGCTTTCCGTCCGTGACGAGTGAACGCATCGGCCAGCGCGCCAATGTCTGCCTCAGAAACGCCACACTGCTGGCTGTATTGCGCCATTGACAGTTTCTCAGCGGACGCTTTCAGACACTGGAAGCCACTTTTTACCGTGACGGTTTGCCCCCCGGCCAGCGTGACTTCACGGGAGATGAACAGCTGGGCACGTTGGCAACTGCTGGCGGCGACGATCTCGCCGGCTTCGTTAATGACTGTTGGTTCGTTGGCGCCGTCTGCGCGTAAATGCGCCAGCGTTAAATGCTGACCGGCGAGCGTTGGAATTTCATCGGTAATGACCAGATGGGTGGCGTTGGTCCAGCTTTTTTCCCCGGCCTGCTTCATGGCCTGTACGTCAGGAACAGCCAGGTAATCAGCGTTATAGCGCTGCTTTTCGATTATCCAGCGGATCATCCCCATTGCCAGTGCGGAGTCCGTCCCTGGGCGTACGGGCTGCCAGTGCCCACGATCGTCGGCAAGCACTGTCGTTAGCGGCAGGGCTGGTGCGACCACAACATAGCGGAAGTCATCACGTAAACGGGCACTGGCGAGCTGGCGAGCCTGGCGCTTAAACGGGTTGCCGGATTGTGCTGGAGACGTCCCCATAAACAACGCAAATTCGACATTATCCCAGTCGGGTTTTACGTGGGTATTTTTATCCAGATCGCCCATCAACGCGCCAGATCCGGCGCGATAAGCCAGACCACAGTACGCACCATGTGCACCAAAGTTTTTGCTGCCGAAACTGTTCAGAGCAAAGCGACGCAAAAATGTATCACGTCCTTCATCACTGGTATTAGTGACCAGTAGCTGATTGGATTTTGGGCCGAAACCGGGGTGTCGGGCATCAATCGGTGTATCGGGATCGTGGATCGCTCGCAGACCGTCAACGTGGCCTTCGCCAAACAGATCGCCGCCTTCCACCACTTCTTTGATCAGTTGCTCAAAGCTGATGCGCTGCCATTTGCCTTCCCCACGTTTACCCACGCGTTTCATTGGATCCAGAATACGCAGTGGGCTGTACAGGCCTTCAAGTAACGTCGCACCGCGAGCACAGGCGGTGGAGCGGGCATCGAGGCCGGTTTCACCCGCCAGTTGTTCCATCGCAGTGGCAAAGGGAACCGAGGAGTCAATGTGGTGTTCGTGAGATAGTGGATGGTACGGGTTGCCCGCAATACGCAATACTTTGCCTTGTTCGTTATCAACACGGACACGCACGCCACATTGCGTCCAGCAGCCGAAGCACTGCGTCATGGAGATCACCTGCTGCGGGTTCTGCTGCCAGCGCGGTTGGGCATTGGCTTCGGGGATAAGGGCGTTACCAAAGATACGGTCGCGGGTAATTTTGCCCGAGGTTCCGTTCAGCAAACCATCAATCGCACGCTTTGCCACATCCCGATAACTCAGACCAAAAGTTACCATACCACCTACGGCAAGGCCCACTTTAAGCCACTGACGACGGGTTAAATTAGCCATGTTGCATTCTCCTTGCGATCGCGTTCAGGGCTTCACGAACCATAATGATCAGTGCGACCCACAGGCCAAAAGTGCCAAGAATAGCCAGCCAGCCATCAGTGCCACCGGGCAGGGTATAGGGGTTAAACTGGGCGTTATATTTCGGCACGGTCTGTACCTGAATGAGTAATGTCCAGCGCATCAGCCAGCACAATGCCATTGCACTTATTGCCAGCAAAATACGTAATGGCAGTGATAACGGATGGCGTAACACCAGGGCGCAAAGGCCCAGTGAGGTAACCCAAAGTGCAATCCAACCGATGGCGTAATGCCGCGCAGAAGTCGCTACATCCAGCCACTGGCGAATCGCTGACCCCGATAGCGTGTCGCCACTTGCCCACATCACCACTACGATAGCCAGTGCGCACAGCGTGACAATCTGCCCCCATGCCAGCTTGCGCGGTAATGTTGTCCCTGCGTTTTTCACCGTGGCGATAAGCAGGGCAAGGAACGTTTGCAGGGCACTGAGGAACATCGCTACCGGGAAGGCGTAGCTGAACCAGATCGGACGCGCCTCGACAATAGAGACCTCGCGACCGGTATAGACCAACAGTCCAATGGCCGACAGCGCACTTCCCACGGCTAACCATTTTGTGACGCTGTAACTTTTCGCGGTTAATCGCTTAACGTGCTGTGCGATAAACCATAACCCTAAAAACCCGGTGAACAGCGGTAAAAATAGCGCCCCCCACGGCATCCATGACCACGGTGTCGGCCAGGCATAGAAATGCCAGACGCGTGCCGTCTGGTGTAAATCAGCCGTCAGTGCCAACGGCGCGGTAATCGCGCAGGTCAGGGCGACCAGCAGCGTGAGGTTTTCTAACTCCGGCCTCTCCTTTTTGCGCCAGTGGAGCACGCAGGCAAACAGTGCGGCGCAGGCGGCAATGCCGATAAAAAAGAAATATTGCACCGCCCAGGGTAACCAGCTTACGTCCTGTGGATGCGTCAGAACCTCTTCGATAATCAGGGTAGGGTTCATTTAAACCTCCTGCCAAAGCGCGGGCTGGGCACGCCCCATTAATGGTGTTACAAAGGCCTCATCCAGGCCCAGATAGAACACGTGTGGCGAGGTGCCATTTTCCGGTTTCAGGACCTTGATGGCGTCATGATGTTGATGCAGCATTTGAGAAATCCGGCTGTGTGGATCTTTGATATCACCGATGATGCGCGCGCCACCAACGCACGACTCGACGCAGGCCGGGAGCAGGCCCGCTTCCAGTCGATGAACGCAAAAAGTGCATTTATCGGCGGTTTGCGTTTCATGGTTGATAAACCGTGCATCGTATGGGCAGGCCTGCACACAGTAGGCGCAGCCAACACAGCGTGTGTTGTCGACAACCACAATGCCATCTTCGCGCTGAAAGGTGGCCTGCACCGGACACACCGGCACGCAAGGGGGGTTATCACAATGGTTGCACAGGCGCGGCAGCAGGACGTTGGTGACGCTTTGCTGGCCTTCAAGTTGCACCTGATACTGATTAACGTTGGTACGAAACTCACCTTGCGGCGTCTGGTTTTCAATCGCGCAACTCACGGTGCAGGCCTGGCAGCCGATACACCGACGCAGATCGACCAGCATGCCATAGCGGTGCTGGGGCGATCCTTCATGCCGTTCAGGCGAAAAAGGAAACTGGGCCTGTGCCAGGGGAACCAGTGATGCGCCAGCGGTCAGGACGCCCAGTTGCTGGAGAAACTGCCGTTTACTGCTGTCCATATTTTCTCCCGTCACGATGCAACAACGAAACATTGGTCACGCCGTTGATTTGCGTGTGATGAATAAAGAATCTCAATGATTTACAGTGTAAAAATCGTGGCGGGGGTAGCTCTATTGTGGTTAACCACATACCCGGCTTGTTGTTGATCTAAAACAACATCATTGACAGGGATAATTCAGTGGGATGTAACGTCGTTCGATGTCTGACGGTATTGGCCTCCGTGTGGATGCTAAACACCGTGGCATGGGCAGGTTCGTGGAATGTGGGTGTTTTGGCGATGCGTGGAGAGGTCTCTACACGTACCCACTGGCAACCGCTGGAAACCCTGTTAAATCAGCAAATCCCGGGTGAACAGTTTCATATTCAACCGCTGGATCTTCAGCAGATGCAGGAGGCGGTTAACCGTGGAACAGTCCAGTTTGTGGTCACCAATCCTGCACAATTCGTGCAGCTAAACAGCCATGCCGCGCTGCGCTGGCTGGCATCATTACGTTCCACACGTGGCGGAAAGGCAACCAGCAACGTGATTGGCAGTGCTGTCCTCGTCAGACGCGACAGTGGGATTGCGAATGCACACGATCTGATTGGTAAAACGGTAGGTGCCATTGATGCCCAGGCATTTGGCGGTTATTTGTTGGGGTACAAAGCACTCAGCGATGCTGGTTTGCGCCCTGAGCGTGATTTACGTCTGACGTTTACCGGCTTTCCTGCTGATGCCTTGCTGTATTTATTACGCGAAAAAGCGGTTCAGGCGGTGATTGTGCCTGTGTGTCTGCTGGAAAAAATGGACGAAGAAGGGCTAATCCGCAAAGCGGACTTTAGGGCCGTGATTACCTATCCAACGTCAATTCCTTGCGTAACCAGCACGCCGCTCTATCCTGACTGGTCGTTTGCTGCATTGCCCGCGGTCAGTGATGAACTGGCCGATCGCGTGACGCGGGTACTGTTTAACGCGCCACAAAACGCCGTCTTTCGTTGGGGCGCGCCGGCCTCGACCCGCGAAGTAGAAGCCTTGCTGCGCGATGTCCGCCAGCACCCACAGCAGCGCCAACTCTGGCTGGATGTTAAAAGCTGGTTTATTCAACATCGTCTGGTCATGGGGGCGGCGGGTATCGTCCTGTTGTTGCTGACGCTCAATTACATCTGGGTCATGCTGTTGGTCCGCCGACGCGGAAGACTGCTTGAGCGTAATAATGTGCTGTTGCGCAAACAGGAACAGGCGCTGGAAACCGCGCGTCAAATGAGTGTGCTGGGAGAGATGACATCCGGATTTGCTCATGAACTCAACCAGCCGCTTTCGGCTATCCGTCACTATGCACAGGGCTGCCTGATTCGTCTGCGCGGCCAGGATCAGCAGCATCCGTTGTTACCCGCCCTTGAACAGATTGACGTGCAGGCACAGCGGGGCGCCGATACGCTACGCAATTTACGTCAGTGGGTCAGTCAGGCTCAGGGAAATCCGGTGATGACCGATGACTGGGAGCCCATTAACGTTCATGATGCGATCCATCATGTCTGGCAGTTATTACGCATGGCACAGCAATTCCCGACGGTAGCGTTACAAACGCAGGTCGACAATTCGCTCACGGTGACACTGCCGACCGTTTTGCTGGAGCAGGTTCTGGCTAATCTGGTACTAAACGCGGCCCAGGCGGGGGCTAAAACGGTGTGGTTCTCAGCGTGCAGTGAGGAACATGGTGTGCGCATCCTGGTGCAGGATAACGCCGGAGGGATCGACGATGCGCAGCTGTATCAGGCATTCCAGCCCTTTATGACCACCCGCAAGGAAGGGATGGGACTCGGGCTGGCCATTTGTCAGCGACTGGTTCGCTATGCAAATGGCGATATTAGTATCAAAAATCACCCCGCGCCTGACGGTCTGGCCGGCGTCGTGGTGACATTACAATTTAAGCAAACACAGGAAGGAGGGCGTCGTGGCAATAATTCATTTGTTGGATGACGATGTAGCTGTAACTCAGGCCTGTGCATTTTTACTGGAAAGTATGGGGTATGAGGTGCATTGCTGGGAGCAGGGTGGCGCGTTTTTGGCTCAGGCCGATCTGCACCAGGTCGGCGTATTGCTGCTGGATATGCGCATGCCGGTACTGGATGGACATGCCGTGCATGAAGCAATGCGTCAGCGCGAGAGCACCCTGGCGGTGGTATTCCTGACCGGGCATGGTGATGTGCCCATGGCGGTTGAACAAATGAAGCGCGGAGCCGTTGATTTCTTACAGAAGCCGGTTTCAGCCTCACCGCTACAGGCTGCGCTGGAAAATGCTTTGCAGGCCTCGGTAGCGGCTTTTTCGCGACAGGAAATCGTTGCTTGCTATCAGCAACTTACACCGAAGGAACGAGAACTGGCGAATCTGGTTGCAAAGGGATTGATAAACCGGGAAATAGCCGATGCCATGAATATTGCCGTTCGCACGGTTGAAGTGCATCGGGCGCGGGTGATGGAAAAAATGCAGGCCGGAAGCCTTGCCGGGCTGGTAAATCGACTTCAGCGGATCCAGTGAAATTGTGACATTTGTTTGATTTTCATTGGATTTTGTCTAATTCACCAGAGTGATATATGCTGTGGGTTTGAGTTAATGACGAGCGGGTGAATATGGGAAATCAGACCAAAGACGACGAGCTGTACCGCGAGATGTGCAGAGTAGTCGGTAAAGTAGTGCTGGAAATGCGCGATCTGGGGCAAGAGCCTAAGCATATCGTCATTGCTGGTGTACTGAGAACAACCCTCGCCAATCAGCGTGTGAAGCGCAGTGAGTTAGAAAAACAGGCTATTGAGACGGTGATCAAAGCATTGGCCGGTTAATCCATAAAAGAGGTCGGTAGAAATATTCTGCCGTCCTCTTATTTTAATCTTCGTTATCTTCCAATAAATATAATTTAGTTTGGTCACTAAAATTACAAATTTCGTTATATATTTCATTATATATCGAGTGGTATATAACACGGTATTTGTGATTGTACTCCCAAATATTTATCGTGCATATGAAATATTATTTCAATCTCGCTTAATGATAATAAATATCACTCCACATTAATTATTTCCCTTCCGATTTTTAATTGATAACGATCAAGGTTACAGGGGGGGAATAACCACATTATTTATCCGCCTAACCCTAAAGGATTATACCCGTGTTTAGGGTATGGATTGATTCAGTTTAACCACCGTCATCTGTGCGATCAGGTTAGGGCAAAAATTCACGTGTTGTTGGCAACATTTATGGCCGATTTGACCTGATCTGCATTCATTAAAATTAGCCTGGATCTGTTGCTACTACAGCGTTTGCGAAGAGGATGCGAAATAAATGAACCAGGTTGATCGTCCATTTTTAGATTGTGGTTTAACGCGGCTTGAGTTTCTGCGTATATCAGGGAAGGGGCTGGCAGGATTAACTATTGCCCCCGCGCTGCTATCCCTTTTGGGGTGTAAGCAGGAAGATATCGATAGCGGCACCGTCGGACTTATCAATACGCCGAAAGGGGTGCTGGTGACTCAACGAGCCCGCTGTACTGGCTGCCACCGCTGTGAAATTTCCTGTACTAATTATAACGATGGCGCTGTTGGCACCTTCTTTTCCCGCATCAAAATTCATCGAAACTACTTCTTTGGCGATGATGGAGTCGGGTCCGGTGGCGGGTTGTACGGCGATTTAAACTACACCGCAGACACTTGCCGTCAGTGTAAAGATCCCCAGTGCATGAAAGTCTGCCCGATTGGCGCAATTACCTGGAAACAGGAAGACGGTTGCATTGCCGTAGATCATAAACGCTGTATTGGCTGCAGTGCCTGTACCACGGCCTGCCCATGGATGATGGCGACTGTTAATACCGTAACGAAGAAATCCTCAAAATGTGTTTTATGCGGGGAATGCGCTAATGCTTGTCCGACTGGGGCATTAAAAATTATTGAGTGGAAAGATATTACTGTTTGATGGATAGCAGGGCTGCCTGATACGCGTCATTTATTGCCAGAAAAATTGCAGTTTTTGAATAAAAGAACTGCCTGAAAGGTGGCGAGTATATCTATCGGACCTTCTTGCAAAGGAAAACATGATGGCTAATGGTTGGACAGGTAATATTTTACGGGTCAATCTCTCCACGGGTAATATCACCGTTGAAGATTCCAGTAAATTTAAGAAATTTGTCGGTGGGATGGGCTTTGGCTATAAAATTATGTACGACGAAGTCCAGCCAGGCACCAAACCTTTTGATGAAGGAAATAAACTGGTTTTCGCGACCGGGCCGCTAACCGGTTCGGGCGCCCCCTGCAGTTCTCGCGTCAATATCACCTCATTATCGACATTTACCAAAGGCAATTTAGTGGTCGATGCCCATATGGGCGGTTTCTTTGCCGCACAAATGAAATTCGCGGGTTACGACGCCATTATTATCGAAGGGAAATCACCTTCTCCGGTCTGGATCAACATCAAAGACGATAAGGTCAGCATCGAAAAAGCGGACTTCATATGGGGTAAGGGTACGCGCGCAACCACCGAAGAAATTTGCCGTATCACCAGTCCGGAAACGTGCGTTGCAGCTATTGGTCAGGCGGGTGAAAATCTCGTTCCGCTTTCCTGCATGATTAACAGCCGTAACCACAGCGGCGGGGCCGGCACTGGCGCAATCATGGGGTCGAAAAACCTGAAGGCCATCGCGGTAGAAGGGACCAAAGGGGTCAATATTGCCGATCGCAAAGAGATGAAGCGGCTTAATGACTACATGATGACCGAACTTATCGGCGCCAACAATAACCATGTTGTGCCGAGCACGCCGCAGGCCTGGGCTGAATACTCTTCACCTAATTCGCGCTGGACGGCTCGCAAAGGGCTGTTCTGGGGCGCTGCGGAAGGAGGGCCAATCGAAACGGGGGAAATTCCGCCGGGAAACCAGAATACTGTCGGTTTTCGTACCCATAAATCCGTATTTGATCTCGGCCCGGCCGCTGAGAAGTACACCGTCAAAATGAGTGGCTGCCATTCATGTCCAATTCGCTGTATGTCGCAACTCAATGTTCCCCGTGTGAAAGACTTTGGTGTGCCGAGTACCGGCGGGAATACCTGCGTGGCGAACTTTGTACATACCACTATTTTTCCGAATGGGCCGAAAGATTTCGACGATAAAGACGATGGGCGCGTCGTAGGGAACCTGGTTGGCCTGAACCTGTTCGATGATTATGGCATTTGGTGTAACTACGGTCAGTTACATCGTGACTTTACGTACTGCTACGCCAAAGGCGTCTTTAAGCGGGTGTTACCTGCAACAGAGTATGCAGAGATCCGTTGGGATCAACTGGAAGCAGGCGATCCGAACTTTATCAAGGATTTCTACTATCGACTGGCGCACCGCGTGGGTGAACTCAGCCACCTGGCAGATGGCTCCTATGCGATTGCAGAACGCTGGAATTTAGGCGAAGAGTACTGGGGTTACGCGAAGAATAAACTGTGGTCGCCGTTTGGTTTCCCTGTTCACCATGCGAACGAAGCCTCGGCGCAGGTGGGGGCGATCACCAACTGTATGTTCAACCGCGACTGTATGACACATACCCATATCAACTTTATCGGCTCCGGTTTACCGCTGGCGCTACAGCGCGAAGTGGCGGGCGAACTGTTTGGTTCACAGGATGCATACGATGAAACCAAAAACTACACCCCGATTAATGCCGCCAAAATCAAATACGCCAAATGGACGCTGCTGAAAGTCTGTCTGCACAATGCGGTTACGCTGTGTAACTGGGTCTGGCCAATGACGGTCTCGCCACTGAAGAGTCGAAACTATCGCGGAGATCTCGATCTGGAAGCGAAATTCTTCCAGGCCGTAACGGGGGATGAAACGACTCAGGCTAGTCTGGATTTGGCGGCGGAGCGCATTTTTACCCTGCATCGTGCTTATACAGTCAAGTTGATGCAAACCATGGATATGCGTAATGAGCACGACCTGATCTGCTCCTGGGTGTTCGATAAAGATCCGAAGATCCCGGTCTTTACCGAAGGGACCGACAAGATGGACCGGGAAGATATGCGTCAGTCGCTTACCATGTTCTATCAGGAAATGGGCTGGGACCCGGCGTTAGGCTGCCCAACTCGCGACACCCTTCACCGACTCGGCCTTGAGGATGTGGCAGCCGACCTGGCTGCACACAATCTGTTGCCGGCGTAAGGAACGCAAGATGACTAACGTGAGCAACGCTCTGGTCGCCGATGAGGAAGCGTGCATGGCGCTTCCTGATGAGGTGGATAGCCAAAAGAGGCAATGGCTACAGGCGTTACACCCGGCCATAGAGCCCAGCAACGCATCGCAGGTCGAAGAGCCCGTAACGGCGGAGTCGATAGTGGCGGATTTTATCCGCCAGCATTCTGCGTCAGGTCAACTGGTGGCACGCAGTGTGTTTTTGTTGCCACCTTATTCGGTTCCTGAAAGTGACCTGGCTACGCTGCTGGACGCGATATGTCAGCACGTATCCGACGCAGATATTACCTGTATCCAGGGCTCAGAGGATACCTACTTCTACTCGACGCAAACCATGACGGCAAACTACGCCGAGATGTGTGTGCAGGTGGTGGAAAATGATATCTGCCGTGCCATTGCAGAAGCGGTACGTTTTGACTGCCAAACGTATCCTCGCCCCTATAAGGTCGCCATGCTGGCGCAGCCGCCATACCACTTTGAACCTGAGCAGGTTACAGCGGCGCTCACGGCAATGGAAACGCATCCTGATTATGCAGACATACGCGCTGTGGAATCGTCGAATGCGGAACCTTATCTGTTTAGCGAGCGCTTTATGAGTTACGGCAAAGCGTATGGCCTGTGCGAATGGCTTGAGGTTGAGCAGTATCAGAACCCCTGAATTTTTCAGGTTGATGTCATGGAATGTGTGGACGATCACTGTCACAGCATTAGAGGATAACCCGATGTCCTTCACCCGACGAAAATTTGTCATTGGCATGGGGACGGTGATTTTTTTCACCGGCCCGGGCCAAAACCTGTTAGCGAGTACGAAGAGTACTAAAGACGTTCGTTATGTCATGATCCACGACGAATCATTGTGCAACGGATGTAATATTTGCGCGCGGGCGTGCAGGAAAACGAATCATGTTCCTGTTCAGGGGAGTCGTTTATCGATAGCCCATATCCCGGTAACGGATAACGATAACGAAACGTTGTATCACTATTTTCGTCAGTCCTGTCAGCATTGTGACGATGCCCCCTGTATTGAGGTGTGTCCTACCGGTGCTTCCTGGCGAGATGAAAACGGGATTGTGCGAGTCGACACCTCTCGTTGTATCGGCTGCAGTTACTGCATTGGCGCATGTCCGTATCAGGTACGCTATCTCAACCCACACACCAAAGTGGCGGATAAATGCGACTTCTGCGCCGAGTCACGCCTGGCGAAAGGTTTCCCGCCAATTTGCGTCAATTCTTGTCCAGAACATGCGTTGATTTTTGGCCGCGAGGACAGCCCGGAAATTCAGACCTGGTTACGGGAAAACAAGTACTACGAATATCAACTTGCAGGCGCCGGGAAGCCCCATCTGTATCGTCGGTTCGGTCAACATTTGATTAAAAAGGATAATGTATGAACGCGTCGCAGAATGCCGAACAGTTTCACGCACAACTTGCTCAGTACGTCCCGATGTTTTCGCCGGATTACTGGCCTGTCTGGTTGGTTTTCGCCGGGTTAATGCTGGTGGGGATGTGGCTGGTGCTGGCACTCCACGCAATGTTGCGCTTTCGTTCAGCGAATAAAGCGTCTGCAGGACACGGAGAGAAGGTCTATTTATACTCAAAAGCTGTCCGTTTGTGGCACTGGTCGAATGCGCTGTTATTTCTGTTGCTGCTGACCAGCGGCCTGATAAACCATTTCACCGCTGTCAGTGTCCCAGTGATGAAAAGCCTGCTGACTGTGCATGAGGTCTGTGGCTTTTTGCTGCTTGCCTGCTGGATTGGTTTTGTCCTGATTAACCTGATTGGGGGGAACGGTCATCATTATATTATTCAGCGTCAGGGCTGGATCGGCCGGGCGCAGAGGCAGACGCGATTCTACCTGTTTGGTATTATGCAGGGCGAAGCGCATCCATTCCCGGCATCAACACGTTCGAAATTCAATCCGTTACAGCAGGCGGCGTATGTCGGCGTGATGTACGGTTTGCTGCCGCTACTGCTGATCTCCGGATTGCTATCCCTGTACCCACAGGCTGTGGGCGATTTGTTCCCTGGCGTACGTTACTGGTTGCTGCAGGCGCACTTTGCGCTGGCGATCGTGAGCTTGTTTTTCATTTTTGGACATCTTTATCTCTGCACGACAGGACGCACACCGGGCGAAACCTTTAAGTGCATGGTGGATGGCTATCACCGGCATTAAGAGATGATGATTACTCGTGGTGACTTACGGGCCTGGCGCGTCGGGCCCGTGATGTATCGCTGGTTTCTGCGTGCGTTTCCTGAGGGAGGCAGCTATGCGGAGGTGCACCGTGCACTCCAGCAGGAAGGATACAGTGACTGGGCGAATAGCCTCGTGGAATACGGCTGGTCAAGATGGCAGGATGAAGAGAATTTTGTCCAGCAGGATATCTGTGCGATGGGCAATGTTGCCTGCCCGCAGACGGCAGACGACAACGGTAAACAATTGGCGAGCGCGGCTGATGGCGACAGCTTAGGTAGCGCGGGAGCTAACATCAAAATCGCCAGCGCCGGGTACGCCGCGCAGATTGCCAGTGCAGGCTACAGCGCACGTATTGGCTGTGTGGGTTATAACGCCCATGTTGCCAGCTCCGGTGAGCGTGGTCGTATTGCCATCGCGGGCAATTCCACACGTATCAGTAGTGTGGGGGGCGGTACACGAATGGCCAGCACGGGTATGCGGGTGCGCATCAGTTCGCTGGGTGACAGAAGTCGTATTGCCTGCAGCGGTGACTTAACCCAGATAGCCAGTTTTGGCGCAGAGTCGAAAATCGCCAATTGCGCAGACAACGTGCAGATCATTGCCAACGGAGAAAACACCGTTATTGCCAGTACTGGCGTGGTCGATTCGATAATCCTCGGCCCCGGCGGATGCGCGGCGCTCGCCTATCACGACGGTAAGAGAATGCGCTTTGCGGTGGCTATTGAGGGGGAGAATAACATTCGTGCAGGGGTGAAGTATCGGCTCAACGAAGACCATCAGTTTGTGGCATGTTGAGCCGTGGTGCTATTTCAAGGCGAACCGACGCTGAGTGATCTTCTCCAGGCTAAAGCACAGCAGGTAATAGACCAGTCCGGTAAAGACAAAAATGGCAGCCGGGTAAATTTGTACCCGGCTGTTAACCTGACCCGCAACCGTCGTGAGCTCCGGCACGTTGACGATAAACGCCAGCGACGTGTCCTTTAGTAGTCCGATAAAAATCCCCGTTAGCGAGGGGAGTACGTTGCGCAGAACCTGTGGCAACAGAATTAACCCGAGCGCCTGGAGTGAGCTAAATCCCTGAACGACAGCTGCATCATACTGACCGCCAGGCAACGCAGTCATGCCTGCATACACGGAATGCATCACCGAGGCGGCGGTAAACCAGGCCAATGCCAGCGTGACGGTTATGGCTCCCGGTAAATCACTGCCTGTGAGCATGGGCAACAGATACCACATCCAGAAAATCACGAAGATTAACGGAATACCACGAATAAACTCAGCCCAGATAAACAGCCCCTTACGTATCCCTCCAGGAAAACGCCAGGCACAGCAGGCGAGTGCAATCCCGGCGGGAAGCGCCAGTACCGCTGCGCCAATCGCCATCAACAGCGTGAGCAGAACGCCCCCCGGTTGACCTTCTGCGACCCGCCCCCACAGGAGATAGTCCAGATTGTCGGTAATAACCGAAATATTAGCGATCATGCAGTAGGCTCCTGAAACGAAATATGCGTGTTTTACGCGCCAACGGTTTACCTGCTGCAGGTACAGGGCCAAGACGGGTTAACAACACCCCCAGCACAATACCGGTCAGCAGGTAGAGTGCCGTGCCGACGGCAAAGGCTTCCAACGCATGGGCGTTATAGCTTTCAATTTGCCGCACCTGGTACGTAAGTTCGGCAAAACCAATGCCGCTGGCCAATGAAGACAGCTTCATCAGATTAAGATATTGCCCCACGATCGGCTGCCAGGCATTTGCCAGCCCCTGAGGGAGCAGGATGTGACGGAACGTCACCCATGACGAAAACCCCTGTGCTATGGCTGCCTCGCGTTGCCCGCCAGACACAGCCTGTAAACCGGAGGCTACCTCCTCGACCAGAAAGGCCGAGGTAAAAACACCCAGTCCCCATGCGGAGCAGAGAAACTCCGGTGTTAACCACCAGACATCCCCTGGCAGAATGGACCAGGAATGTTCCGCATTAATGAACGTAATCACGTCGCGAGGAAGGAGATTCCACGCAGCGAAGTACCAGAACATCAGTTGAACGAGTAAAGGGGTATTGCGAAAAACAGAGACCCACACGCTGACCACGGTGGTCGCAAAGCGATATCCTGTCAGGCGCAGGCTGAGCAGAACGATGGCAAACACCGTGGCGAGCACCACGCCGGCTAACGTGACCCAAAGCGTGGTCAGAAAACCGGAGATTATCCATTGCAGAGGTTGCCCGCTCAGCACCCCCTGCCAGTCCATTGCAAGCATTATAACGATGACTCCTGGTGTAACGGGTCGAGCACTTTTTTCAGAAAACGTTGGGTCCTGGGGTGCTGAGGGCGAGTGAAAAACGCCTCAGGAGGCGCGACTTCGAGAATATCGCCGCCATCAATAAACACCACTCGATCGGCAATCTCCCGGGCGAAATGCATTTCATGGGTCACGACAATCATGGTGATACCGCTATGGGCCAGACTCTTCATGACCTGCAACACTTCGCCGATCATCTCTGGATCCAGCGCGGAGGTGGGTTCATCGAACAGGATGATTTGTGGTGAGGAGGCCAGTGCGCGGGCGATGGCAACACGTTGTTGCTGTCCGCCGGAAAGTTGGGCAGCATATGCATCGGCTTTCTCGGCCAATCCTACCTGTTCCAGCAGTTCAAGTGCCCGTTGCTCTGCATCGGCTTTTTTCCAACCGTGAACATATTCCAGCGCCAGCGTGATGTTCTGCTGTGCCGTCAGGTGGGTGTAGAGATTAAATTGCTGGAACACAAAGCCAATTCGACTGCGTAACTGACGCAATGCGGGACCGCGCAGCTGACCGATTGGTTTGTCATCAATAAAAATATCGCCGCCGCTCAGTGACTCCAGTTGGTTGATCAGGCGAATAAGCGTCGATTTTCCTGAGCCAGAGGGCCCGAGAATGGTGACGACTTCACCCGGTTCAACCAACAGGCTGACGCCGTTAAGCACGGTATGATTGTCATAGTGTTTTATGACATTACGCAGTTCAACACGCGCCTGGCGCAAATGCGTAAAATCCGCAGCCGAAGCTGCGGGACGATTAAAAAGGCCTGAGAGCATATTACTTCGCTTCTATTTTGAAGGCGCGGGGCTGTGGATTTTTGGTTTGCGGACCAAACCAGACATCATAAATTTTGGCTGCCTGCCCAGTAGATTCGAGCTTTAAGAGCTCATCGTTCACGGCCTTTAACAGCGCAGGTTCACCTTTTTTCACACCTACACCAATCTCTTCTTTGCTCAACAGGTCAGGCAAAATTTTGAAATCGGCTTTATCCGGCGCACCACCTAACAACCCTGCCAGAATGGTGCTGTCCTGGGTGATCGCCTGGACATTACCATTACGCAGTGCGGTTAATGCCAGCGGAATATCATCATAGGCCAGCACACGTGATTGTGGAAAACGCTGATGCAACGCCTGCTCACCTGTCGTCCCTTTCACTGCGCCGATACGGGCCTTGCTGTAGTCATCAAGGTTATCCGGAGATTTTGCCGGGACAAGGAATTGCTGTCCGGTAACAAAGTAAGGGGCGGAGAAATCGATAACCTGTGCACGCTCAGGAGTAATAGTGATATCCGCTACGATTAAATCGGCCTTACCGGACTGCAACAACGGTATACGGTTAGCCGGATTGGTGGCGACCAGTTCCAGTTTAACGCCAAGTGATTTAGCCAGCGCTTCCGCAAAATCAACGTCGTAGCCGACAATCTTATGCGTTTTTGCATCAATAGAGCCGAACGGTGGATTGGCGTCAAAGGTGGCGATTTTTACCACGCCTGCGGCTTTGATATCGGCCAGTTGATCGGCCTGAGCATATGACGCGGTAATGCCTGACGCCAGCAGGACACTGAGTGCCAGCCATGTTTTTTTTGTGCTGTGAATCGTCGTTGCCATCATTTTCTTTGAATCCCTGTTGTTTTGGTTTGTGCTTTTTACGCTCCCATAACTTGCGGTGGTGACCAAATAAGAAAAAATTCTTATCTATATACAAAATGATATTAGTGAAAGGGGTGTTAATTACGGGTAAAAATAATGAAAAACTGAAATGCAAAATAGTGCACAACGTTGGCAAAAATTCGCATTTCATTTTTTACGCATTCTGCGTTGGAATAAGTTGTGTCCAACAGACAGAGGAGGCGGAGAAGATGAATGGGGTTAAATATCTTTGGTTGCGAATAAAGAATCGACATCCACAGACTCCACAACATAGTGCGGAACGAAATCTTCAGCGTGTTGTGGAGTCCGTTCTTCCTGTCGCCAGCCTGTATGGGGTGGATATCGCCAACATTGATCCGGAGTGGTTCCGTGATAAAACAACATGCTGAACTTCGCCTGACGCGCGAAATGTACTGGAATGAAGTGTGCAAAATAATCAGAAATACTACTGAATCCCAATTCTGACCTGTAACATACATCAAAACAGGTCTGGATTGGGAACAAGTATGCTGCGTGATAATTTTAACGATCTCTATTATCTCATTGTCGTCGCCCGTGAACGCAGTTTTACCCGCGCCGCAGCGAAGCTAGGGGTCTCGCAGTCAGCATTAAGCCATGCAATTCGCGGGCTTGAGGAGCGACTGGATGTCAGACTGCTGACCCGTACCACGCGAAGCGTCGCGCCAACCGAAGCTGGAGAACGGCTTATCAACAGTATCAGTCCGCGTTTCGATGACATTGAAACGGAGCTACTGGCACTCACCGATATTCGCCAGCGTGTGGCGGGTAATATCCGTCTGACGCTCGGGGAACATGCGTTGCAATCGACCGTCTGGCCTGCACTACAGCCGTTTTTGCAGGCGTATCCTGATGTCAATGTGGAAATGACCATCGACAATAGCCTGACGGATATCGTGACGGGACGCTATGATGCCGGTATCAGGCTCGGTGAGCAGGTGGCCAAAGATATGGTTGCTGTCAGGATCGGTCCCGACTGGCGCATGGTAGTGGTGGGGGCACCCGCTTATTTTGCCCGCCATGGCAAACCGCAAACCCCACACGATCTACAGAATCATAACTGCATCAATATGCGCATGCCGACCCTCGGTGGGCTGTATGCCTGGGAGTTTACCAGGAATGGGCAGGATCTCCGCGTACGGGTAGAAGGGCAGCTTATTTTTAATAATCTTCCACCGCGTATCAGTGCGGCAATTTCGGGCATGGGCCTGGCATTTGTACCGGAAGATACCGTCGAACAGGCAGTTGCAGAGGGAGCACTGGAAAAAGTGCTGGAAGACTGGTGTGAACCTTTTCCCGGTTATTACCTGTACTATCCCAGCCGCAGACAACATACTGCGGCCTTTGCACAGTTAATTGAGGCGTTGCGTTATACGGCGTGAAGCGCAGGCTGACTATAAAAAAACCGGCATTGCGCCGGTTCATACATTAGATTTTGCAGGCATCGCCGCAGTCGTTATCAGCAATAATTTCCTGCGCTTTTTTGTCCGCATCCTCCAGACGTTCAGCATTACGCTCTTGCGCTTCTTCCAGTCCATCAAAGACCAGATTATCGAGATCAATTTCCATCATTCACCTGCTCAGGTTCAGCGTTTAACATCATTCCATTATATTGCAAAAATGTTGCTGAACAGCAGCGATTATTGCTACTAAGCACGTTCTTATACCAGGTCAGCGTATTTTTCCGGCAGCAGACGGTGCTGCTCAACAGCGTGCTCGGTTTCCCGTGCCCCGCACGACATCAGCGTCCAGGCCTCCAACGCTGAAAACCTCCCGTAACCCACTCGTTATGTTAATTAATTGTTATTAAAATGAGTCGAGTCCTTGTTTATTCAGGAACGTGATGTGCGATTTGTTTTAACAAATATGCGACAAAATCACTATACATATAACTTAATATCTTTTATACATTAATTGTTCAACCCTGCGACTATTCCACAAAAGAGAAAGAAATATGGAACAGACACCTGATAAGAAAAACGATAATTTTCAAAAAGATGGCAAAGAACAGTTCAACCGCTCGATCGGGCTTATTTCAAATTTTGCGTTGGGTTTTACCTACCTGTCGCCGCTCACCGCTGTGTATTCGCTGTTCGCGTTGGCAGTGACGTTGGCGGGCCCCCCCGCTGTGTGGTGGATTTTGATCGTCGCGTGTGGGCAGCTGCTGGTCGCCCTGGTGTTTGGTGAGGTTGCGTCTCAATATCCGATCACCGGGGGACTGTATCCCTGGGCGAGAAGGTTGTGGGGTAAGAAATATGCGTGGATCGCCGCCTGGATCTACCTGTGGGCGCTGGTGGTGACAATTACCTCGATCGCGGAATATACATCAACATTTGTTGAATCACTCTTTCATTATGGCCAGACACCCGCCACCATGCTGGTGACCTCCGTCTTGTTACTGCTCTTGATGATGGCTGTCAATATGTCCGGGACCAGGAATCTGGCGAGGGTCGCCAAAATTGGTTTCTGGTGCGAAATCGTCAGCGTCATTGCGTTGGGTATTTACCTGCTGATTTTCCACCGTTCACAGCCTTTCTCCGTCATCTTTGATTCGATGGGGGTACTGGCGCATGACGGAAGTTATTCCACCGCCTTTATGTCCGCCGCGCTGATGGGCCTGTTTATGTTCTTTGGCTTCGAGGCGTGCGGTAACGTTGCAGAGGAAGTGCAAAATCCAAGCAAAAAAATCCCGGTAGCCATGATTTTAAGTATCGTGTTTGGCGCGATCTCCGCCATTATCTCCGTCATGGGCTACCTGCTGGCGTCACCGAACCTGGTGAGTATCGTGAATGGCAAAACCGCCGATCCGATCCCGGCAATCCTCAATGAAGCGCTGGGGGAAACCGGTGCGACGGTCTTTATCGTCGTCGCTATTATCGCGATGTTGTCGTGCATTCTGTCTCTGCAAGCGGCATTAAGTCGTCTTATCTTTTCTTTCTCTCGCGACAGAATGCTGCCGGGCAGTGAGTGGATGGCCAAAATTTCTAAAAATGGTGTGCCGGATAATGCCATGGTCGTCAGCTGTGTGTTACCGGTTGTCATTTGTGTCTGGGTCTATTTCCAGCCAGATAACTTATCGCGTATCACCGCATTTGCTGTTATCGGTATTTATATTTCATTCCAGATGGTGGTACTGGCCGCACTGCGTCAACGTCTGAAAGGCTGGAAACCCGCCGGAGAGTGGACGATTGGTGGTTGGGGTGTGATTGTAAACGTGCTGGCATTAGCTTACGGTCTGTGTGGGATCTGGTTACTGGCACAGCCTGCTGACAGCAGTGATTTCATCGATCGTTGGACAGTCCTGTTTGGTCTGGCGATTGTGGTAGGTTCAGGATTGATCTACATGTTCCTTACCCGACCGTTTGGCCGCTCGGCTGCACCGGAAAACGATGCTATTGCCTACGCCACGAAGCTCAATATGGGGCAGGATAACTAAAACTAAGGGCCTTCGGGCCCTTAATTTCGACCGTTTTACGAGCCGGATAAGACGCTGGCATCCTTATCCGGTAACGCTCAGCCTTGGATTGACTCTTTCTGGTAGTGATAAAGGCTAAAGTAGTCGCTTTGATACACCACCGTGCTGTGCGCAGGTGACAATAATTCACCGACACGAAAGCGCGGCCAACTGGAAAAGATAATCCGGTTTTCCAGATTGGTCAGAATGACATAATCAGGGTGAGGGCAGGAGAGCAGTTCGGCTTCTATCTGACTGACCAGCAGATCGACGGCGGCGACGCCGAGAAACTGATCATGATAGTAAACCGGAACCGCTGAGGTTAGGGTGTAGGAGATGTTACAGATATAGTCGACATACGGGCCATGGATATACGCTTCACCTGCCGGAGGCGAATGCTTAAACCACGCAAAGGTTCTGAAATCCAGCCGCTGCTGCGTCGCCTGATCCAAATCCAGATGTGCCTGACTCAATCCATTATCTTTCTTATACCACCATTCCAGCAGCCAATATTCTTTGGTGGTTTCTGTACTCTCAATATGGCTGGCGAAACCTGCGCCTGAACAGTAGTGATTGTTGTTCAGTGTGTTCTTGATGTGTTGCTGAACCGTTGATCTGACTGCGGGGTCAAGGACAACTTCGGCTGAAGCTTTTTGCACACCGGCAATGGCCTCGTGAATGCTCCTCGCCAGCGCAACGGTAGACTCTACGGTAGAGACGGTAATATCATTAATTTTACGGATTAATGCGCTTAAGGATGTCGAAGAGCTCATGGTCTGTCCTGCCTTCACTGATTGTCAGTTCGAGTTATATTTCAGCTTTTTTTCAATAAGGTAATAGGTAAACGTGTCGATGATCTGCGTGGCGTACTGGACTGACCCGGTCTCGTTATGGGCGGCTAGCGCGTCAGCCAGCGCCGAATAAAGCGCAATAATTTCCGCATGAATATTGTCGGCGCGATAGAGTATTGCCACCAGTGATGCCCACTCGGCCTGGACCTGAAGCTCCTGATTGGCCAGCCGTGCCGAATGAGAGCTGGCCGCAATTGCCAGCAAACAACGCATATCGGCCTGAGTCATCAGTTCAGGTGAATCGGCTTTCCTCAGCACGTCTACAAACTCGCGAAATTTGGCAATGTCCGCCCCGGTCATGCGCCTGGAGGCTAACCTGGCGCTGTGGCTGATAATGGCACAATGCATTTCGCCTAAATCCGAAAGGTAATCGGTACTGATCGATTTAAACGGATGCAGGGCGCTATTTTTGCCATCAATATTCTCGCAAACGAAGCTCCCGCCATTACGGCCACGAACCGTATGGATAAGATTATTAGCCCGAAGCGTGTTGAGCGCTTCTCTGATAGTGATATGTGAGACACCCATCATCTTTGCCAAATCGGTTTCATTGGGCAACTGTTCTTTTGGCTCCAGCAACCCGGTAATAATGGCGTTCGAAAGGCGCTGCACTATCTGGTCTGAACGACTGACCTGCCCGATAGGCGCAAATATGACCGCATGAGTAATCATAATCTTTTCTGCACTCAATTCCCTGAAACAACGACCATTCTTAACACATGCCCGCGGGGCACGAAAGGTCAGAATGGCCGCGTTATTTTACATGCCCACGCGCAACATCGCTGCACAGGCGGATGTGTGTCCCGATAACGTCAAAACGCACAGCGCGCTGACGATGAAAAACCTCACCCTGAAAATGTAAAATTTAAGTTAAAAGTGCGAGGTTTATCATAGTGTCAATGTTGCGCATTTGAAAAATTTTTACAATATATATATTACATAAGCTTCTTTATGTATTATTTGACGGGAGACAGGCATGAGAACCCTGAAGCATTTTATCAACGGGCAATATGTAGCGGGTAACACAGAAGACACGTTTGTGCTGGTGAGTCCGGTTGACGGTGAAACGTACGCGTTATCGCCTAATGCTGGTGCGACTGAGGTGGAGCTTGCCTACTCGGCGGCTGCGGCGGCATTTAACATTTGGAAAAAATCGACTCCTGCCCAGCGGCAAAAAGCACTGCTGCAACTGGCAGATGAGATCGAAAAAAATGTTGAACGACTGGTCAACGCGCAAAGCCAGGAAACCGGTCAATTGCGTCATTTTATCGAAAAAGAAGAGATCGCTGCTTCGTGCGATGCGATCCGTTTTTTTGCCGGCGCAGCGCGTTGTCTGGAAGGGAAGGCCGCCGGAGAATATTCCGCCGGGTTCACCTCAACTATTCGTCGTGAGCCGTTAGGCATAGTGGGACAAGTCACACCGTGGAACTACCCGTTTATGATGGCAGTATGGAAGATTGCACCGGCGCTTGCTGCAGGCAATACGGTGGTTTTAAAGCCGAGCGATACCACCCCGGTCAGTACGCTGCTGCTGGCAGAACTGGCCGCGCCGCTGTTTCCGCGAGGGGCGATTAACGTCGTATTGGGCAAGGCCAGTACTGGCTCACTGGTGGTTTCTAACCCGACAGCGTCATTGGTGTCGATTACCGGTTCGGTACGCGCGGGTCTGCAGGTTGCGGCATCAGCAGCAGCTAACCTGACAAAGGCCCATCTTGAACTGGGTGGCAAAGCGCCCGCCGTCGTGTTCGCTGATGCAGATATGGACAAGGCGATTACTGCCATCACTACCGCAGGATTTTTTAATGGCGGACAGGATTGTACTGCCGCCACGCGCATCCTGGTGGAAGATTCTGTTTATGCGACGTTCCTGGAAAAGTTGATCCAAAAAACGAAAAGTATCAAGTTTGGTCCTCCGCAGGATCAGGATGCGTTATATGGCGCTCTGAATAGCAAAAACCAGCTTGAGCAGGTGAAGGGGTTTATTGAGCGTTTACCTGCACATGCGAAAATTGAAACCGGTGGTCATGCGGGGCCAGGGCCAGGTTTCTACTTTGAGCCGACGATAATTTCCGGTCTGCATCAACACGATGAAGCCATTCAACACGAAGTGTTTGGCCCGGTAATGACCATTCAGTCGTTTTCTGGTGATGAAGATGCGTTGCACAAGGCGAATGATGTGGAATATGGCCTGGCCGCGAGCGTCTGGACCTGCAATCACAGTCGCGCACAGCGTTTCAGTATTGATCTCGATTTCGGCACAGTATGGATTAACACTCATATTCCTCTGTGCGCCGAAATGCCGCACGGTGGATTCAAAAAATCCGGCTACGGAAAAGATCTCTCCTCTTATTCGCTCGATGAGTATACCCGGGTGAAACATATCATGTGTGATATTTCCGAATAACAGGTAATACGATGAAAACATTAAAAATAGCAGCACTTTCATTGGTGATGTTCTCAGGGTTCTGCCTGGCAGAAAGCTCACCGCTGAACACGGTAAAAGAGTATATGGCAGCATGGAATGCGCATAATGCACCACTGGCTGCCCAGTACCTGGCGGACGATGCCGTTTATTACGATGCTGCCGCAGGGGAGCCGATAACCGGCCGGGAAAAAGCTGAAAAAGAGGTGATCGGTGCATTTATTAAGGCGGTCCCGGATCTGACCTGGAAAATGGTCGGTAAACCTGTCGCTGATGAAGATACGGTGGCATTTCGTTGGGAATTCTCGGGTAAAAATAGCGGCGAATGGGCGGGAAGCCCGCCGACAAATAATCCGATCAAATTTGAAGGTGTTAGCTATATTCATGTTAAGGCAGGAAAAATCACCTGGCAGGGTGATTATTATGACGCTAAAAAACTGGATGAAGAGCTGAAGCCAGTGAAGTAGTCGGCGGTGTCCTCCTTGTATCTACGAGGGGGAACCTCTCATTTGTAGTGTTTTTTAGGACAATGTGTCAGTGGCAAAAGGACAACGTTAATGGCAATTACCCGACGTGATTTTCTCAACGGCGTGGCGGTGACTATCGCTGCGGGACTGACCCCTTTGGATCTGGTCAGAGCGGCAGGAAAGGGGCACGAATTTATTGATGGAAGTTATTATCCGCCAGCGTTAACGGGGCTACGTGGTAATCATCCGGGGTCGTTTGAAATGGCCCATGCGTTAGGCCGTGAACATAAGCACTTTGATTTAAGCGCTCTGCCCGTTGAGGAAGAGTACGATCTGGTGATTGTGGGCGGTGGTATCAGCGGACTGGCCGCGGGTTGTTTCTGGCATGAGCTGGCCGGGAAAAACAGCAAGGTGCTGATCCTCGATAACCATGATGATTTTGGTGGTCACGCCAAACGCAACGAATTCACCTCCGCAGGCAAAAAACTTATCGGATATGGCGGGAGTGAAGCCTTTCAGTCACCCGCGCATAATTTCAGCCCCGAAGTGAATAAGCTGATGGAAACCGTTGGCGTAAGCGTCACGCGGTTGAAAAAGAGTTTTGACGTTAATTTCTACCCTGACTGGCAGCTTAGTCGCGGCGTCTTCTTCGATAAAAAGAATTTTGGTGAGACGAAAATAGTCAGCGGCGATCCGGGGCGTGCGGTATCCGATGATATTCCGCCGGATCGGCTCAATGGCCGTAATATCGAAGACTTTATCAACGACTTCCCATTAAGTGAGGAAGATCGTAAAGCGCTGACCGATCTGCACGTGCGTCCGGTTGATTATCTTCCCGGGATGACGGTTGATGAGAAAACGGAATGGCTGGATACCCACAGCTATAGTGAGTTTCTTTCCACCAGGGTTGGTTTAAGCAAAATGGCGCTGCTCTATTTTCAGCAGCGTTCCAATGATTTCTTTGCCATCGGTATTGAAGGTATTTCCGGTAGTGATGCTCGTGCGTGCGCATTGCCGGGAATGGAAGCGTTAGGGCTGCCGCCGCTGGACGGTGAATCGCTGGCCGACCTCGAAGAGCCATATGTCTATCATTTCCCTGATGGCAATGCGGGTCTGGCACGGTTGCTGGTCAGACACATGCTGCCGGACGCGCTGCCGGGTAATACCATGGAAGATTCTGTTCTCGCCAGATTGCATTATGAAAAGCTCGATCTGCCGGAAAACGCCACGCGTTTACGCCTGAACAGCACGGTGATAAATGCGGCGAACGTGGAGGGGGGCGTTGCCGTCACGTATCTCCGCGACGGCAAAATGCATCGCGTGCACGGTAAGAACGCCATTATGGCGGGCTATAACATGATGATCCCGTATCTGGTACCGGAAACACCGGAGCAGCAGCAGGCCGATCTCAAACTGAACGTGAAGGCGCCGCTGGTGTACACCAATGTGGTGGTCAAAAACTGGCAAGCGTTTAAGCAACTGGGTGTGCATGAGTTTTATTCACCGGCCGCGCCTTACAGCCGAATCAAGCTCGACTATCCGGTCAGTATCGGCGGATATCAACACCCGGCCTCGCCGGACGAGCCCATGGTGATTCATATGGTCTATGTGCCCACGTACCCCGGCAGTAATCTGTCCGCGAGGGAGCAGTTCCGTTTGGGGCGTGCTTATCTGCTGGGGACCACGTTTGCCGCACATGAAGAGATGATCCGTTCTCAGTTGCAGGAAATGTTTGGTTCAACCGGTTTTGACAACCAGCGGGATATCGCGGCCATTACTGTTAACCGCTGGGCACATGGTTATGCGTATTACGCTAATTCACTGTTCGACGATATGGAAAAAATGCCGGAGATTATTGAGCGGGCGCGTAAACCTATTGGGCGTATTGCCATCGCTAACTCTGATGCTGACTGGAGCGCTTATGCTCATGCTGCGATCGATCAGGCATGGCGCGCGGTTAATGAACTCAAGGATATGGGGTGATCTATGCGTAATGTAACCGTTCTAATCGCCTGCCTGTTTACCGCTTCTGTCTCTGCCGCTGAATCTCACGGTGAGTACATCGCGAGGATCTCAGACTGTGTGGCATGCCATACCGCGGAAGGCGGAGCGGCGATGGCGGGAGGCAAGAAGTTCCCCACGCCGGTTGGTGATATCTATTCGACGAATATTACCCCGGATAAGACTCACGGTATCGGCAACTATTCTTACGACGATTTTGAGAAAGCCGTGCGCCAGGGGATTGCCAAAGATGGTCATCCGCTGTACCCGGCGATGCCTTATCCTTCTTACTCGAAACTGTCCGACGCAGATGTTCAGGCGCTGTATAGCTACTTCATGCATGATGTTAAGCCGTCAGCAGAGCCCAATAAAGAGAACGCTATTCCCTGGCTTATCTCGGCCCGCTGGCCGCTGCATATCTGGAATTGGTTGTTTACCGATGCGGCGACTGCCGCTTTTGAAGACAACAACGCGGATGATACGGCAGCGCGGGTAAAACGGGGTGCTTATCTGGTGGAAGGTCCGGGTCACTGCGGGTCATGCCATACCCCGAGAGGGATGGCGATGAACGAAAAAGCCTATACCAATGCCGATGCTGAGTACCTGAGCGGGGCGATGATCGACGGCTGGTATGCGCCATCGCTGCGGGGAACCGGGATGTCTGAGCAGGAGTTAAAATCATTGCTGCTGACGGGGAAAAGCAAACATGCTGCAGTATCGGGATCGATGTCTGAAGTCGTCAGCCAGAGCACACAGTATCTGACGGACGAAGATGCCACGGCGATTGCACAGTATCTGTTGAGCCTGAAAAGCGCGAAGACGGAACTGGCGCGTACGGCAGGCGCTACGATATCCTGGTCGAATTCGCCGGAGGCGGGTAAAGTGACCTACAACCGCTACTGCTCGACCTGTCATGGTCTGGAAGGGAAAGGGACCGATGATAATGCACCTTCGCTCATTCACAACCCGTTAGTGATGGTAGACGACCCAACGCCGTTGTTCAGGGTGATTGTCCACGGCGCAGAAACACCGACGACACGGGGGAATGTCTCCTTCAAGATGCCAGCCTATGGTGGGTTGCTCAACGACAGCGAAATGCGCGACGTGATCAATTACGTGCGTAAAAGCTGGGGTGAGGGTAATGGTGAAGTAAGCCAGGAAGATCTGTCCGGGATTAAAAAAGCTTCACATTAATTTGTGCAATGCTGCCGGATGGCGCTGCGCTTATCCAGTCTGTGAATTACGCATTTTTGTAGGCCGGATAAGGTGCTTGCACCGCCATCCGGCAGTGCTTACCCGGTGTTTATTCTGATAATACCCGCCAGTCGGGTAAACGCCGCAGCCATCTCATGTTCTTCAATACTGGCAAAGCCCAGCAGCAGACCGCTGCGTTTTTCTTCTTTCACGTAGTACCGCGAAAGTGGGCGAACCAGAAGACCTTGTGCGTTGGCCTGTTGGGCAATGGCGCCATCATCAGTACCCGCAGGTAGCTGTAAAATCAGATGTAGTCCGGCGTTGCTGCTGTAAGGTCCCAGATAATCCTCACCAAGCTGGTTGATGATGAGCTCTACTAACGTATGTCGTCGGCGGCTATATAACTGGCGCATTTTACGGATGTGCGCCGCATAATAACCCTCACGAATAAACTCAGCCAGCGCCGCCTGAATCAGGAGATGCCCACCACGATAGAGATCGTTATGTACCTTCATCAGTGGAGCGGCAAGTGGTTTGGGTATCACAACGTACCCGAGACGCAGTGCCGGATAGAGGGTTTTGCTGAAGGTGCCGATATAGATAACCGGAGTATCTTCTTCCAGTCCCTGCAATGACGGGATGGGTTGGCCGGAAAAACGAAACTCGCTGTCGTAGTCATCTTCCACAATCCAGCTGTGCGTTTCACGTGCCTGATAGAGTAGTTGCCGCCGTCGGCCAAGGCTCATGACTGGGCCAAGCGGATATTGATGTGACGGTGTCACAAAAATAAGTTTCGGCGCCGGTTCGACGCAAGCAGGCGGAACCATGCCTTGTTCATCAACCGGGATGGCCGAAAAGTTGACCGCATTGATGCGCAGAATGTTTTTTATTCCCCAGTAACCGGGTTCTTCAATCCACGTATTATCGCCAGGATTACACAAAGAGCGGGTGACCAGATCCAACGCCTGGTGAATGCCCTCGGTAATCAATATTTGATCTGGCGTACAGCGCACGCCGCGTGCGGTGCGCAGATAGTCCGCCAGCGCGTCTTTCAGTTCAATCAAACCACCAGTGGCGTCGTAGGTGAGAAACTCCGGGCGTAGCCGCCTTGCTAACCGATCCTGAATCTTTTTCAATGTGCGATGCGGGAAAGAATGTACGTCCGGTACACCAGGAATAAAAGCCCCCCACTGGCGGGGGCTGGCGCTGGCATGCCCTAGCAGTTCAAGGCTACGGACGGACAAACTGGCGTGATCTTCACGTGTTACAGGTGAAACCGGAAGTTTATTAGGGGCCCGGCCGAGATTATCCAGCACGCTGTCGGTCACAAATGTACCGCTGCTGGTGCGCGCGGAGATATAGCCTTCGGCCTGTAACTGCTCGTAAACCCGCAGGACAGTATTCCGTGATAACGCCAGCTCACTCGCCAGGTCGCGTGAAGGAGGCATGCGTGTAGCGGGTTTTAGGCTACCTTCAAGGATGCAGCTACAGATGGC
The DNA here is from genome assembly GCF_046555775.1 of Citrobacter sp. U14242. NCBI lineage: Bacteria > Pseudomonadati > Pseudomonadota > Gammaproteobacteria > Enterobacterales > Enterobacteriaceae > Citrobacter > Citrobacter sp. U14242. The sequence continues at coordinate 196,183 of NZ_JBKGLW010000004.1, read as the reverse complement.
GGCATACAGGCGACGATGCAGCTTAACGTCAGTCTGCTGGCTAAATGCATGCTTGATCACATCTCCGGCAAGTGAACGCATTTGGATCCTTAAAATAAAACGATTTGGCTCTCGATTAAAGTACCAGATGGCGTCTAAATTTAAAGGGTAATTCAACCCATTGTGTTTATGGACAAGGTATAGAGAATGAACACTAAAAACCTGCAACAACGTCGTCTGGATGCCACCCCACGTGGCGTGGGTGTGATGTGTGATTTTTATGCCCAGTCGGCTGAAAACAGCACGATTACCGATATTGAAGGCAATCAGTATATTGATTTCGCCGCCGGGATTGCCGTGCTGAACACCGGGCACCGTCATCCGCGTCTGGTGCAGGCCGTTGAAGCGCAACTGCAAGCCTTTACCCATACGGCTTATCAGATTGTTCCCTACGAGAGCTATGTGTCGCTGGCAGAGAAAATCAACGCGGTTGCGCCAATAGACGGCAGGCGTAAAACGACATTCTTTACTACCGGGGCTGAGGCCGTGGAAAATGCGGTTAAAATTGCCCGCGCTCACACCGGTCGCCCTGGCGTTATCGCCTTTGGCGGGGGTTTCCATGGGCGGACATACATGACGATGGCGTTAACCGGTAAAGTGGCGCCATACAAAAAAGGCTTCGGCCCGTTCCCGGGGTCCGTTTACCATGCGCCATATCCTTCTGCGCTGCAGGGGGTTTCAACTGCAGACTCGATTAAAGCGATAGAACGTTTGTTTAAGGCGGATATCGATCCGAGCCAGGTCGCTGCGATTATCTTCGAACCCGTCCAGGGTGAAGGCGGCTTTGTTGTCGCACCAGCGGAGTTTGTCGCGGCAATTCGCCGTATCTGCGATGAGCATGGCATCGTGATGATTGCCGATGAGGTGCAAAGTGGTTTTGCCCGTACCGGGGAACTGTTTGCGATGGATCACTATGCTGATAAAGCAGACCTGATGACCATGGCGAAAAGCCTTGCGGGGGGGATGCCGTTGTCGGGTGTTGTAGGCAAAGCCGATATTATGGATGCACCTGCACCGGGTGGACTGGGTGGTACTTACGCCGGGAACCCGCTATCGATTGCGGCAGCTCATGCGGTACTGGATATTATTCGTGATGAAAAACTGTGCCAGCGTGCGGCAGCGCTTGGCGAGCAACTGCGTGCGGTGCTGACCGATGCGCGTGCAGCGTGTCCTGAACTTGCCGAAGTGCGGGGATTAGGCTCGATGATTGCCGCTGAATTCTGTGATGCAGCCACGGGTGAACCCAGTGCCACCGCCGCACAGCGCGTGCAGAAAAAAGCGCTTGAGCAGGGGCTGCTGCTGTTAACTTGCGGCCAGTATGGTAACGTGATCCGCTTCCTTTACCCACTGACTATCCCGCAGGATCAGTTTGCAAAAGCGTTAGAGATAATCAAAACGTCGATGAAGTAATCTCGTTCAGCACAGATCGTGTGTAAAGCCGACAGTAGCCATTACCGTCGGCTTTTTTGTTGTAACCCATTCACCCACCTCCTCTCGTTATATATTTACATACATATCGATTAGGCCTATTCTATTTATCATACAAATATAATAAACGTGCCCCGCAAGAGAAGGCGCTTGTGTTAGCGACCGCCAGTCTTTCTATCTAACGAATTGAATCAACACATGTTAAATTGCAAAATCACCCCAATTGCCTCCGGGTTGCTGACGTTTTCTTGTCTTGCTACCGTTCTGTCGGCCCATGCTGATGACACCATTACCGTTACCGCCTCTGCGCCTGCTCAATCTTCGTTTCCCGAGCAGGAGCCTGCGGCGGCTGAAAAAAAGGCGACGATCGGTAGCCTGGGGCAGCGAGAGTTAATCGATGTTCCGTGGTCGGTACAAACACTGTCGAAAAAGGTGATTGATCAGCAACAAATCAAAGATGTTAAGGATGTTTATCGCTACATACCGTCCGTTCAGGGAGAGGGTGTGCGACCACAAACCCGTGGCATGCAAGGGAGCGTGGTGCAAAACCATATGATTGATGGGCTGAATGCTGTTTCCACCACCGAATATCCGACAGAACAGTTCCAGAATATAGACGTACTGAGCGGCATCGCGGGTTCACTGTACGGACCAGCCAACCCGGCGGGGATGTTTAATCTGGTCTCGAAACGCCCTCAGGATACGCCTTTGCACCGGGTTACCGTAGGGCAAGGTACAGGGTCAGGAACGCTGGCATCAATGGATTTCAGCGGCCCGATCGACGCGGGAGACAGAGTGAAGTACCGCCTCAACCTGATGAATGATGAAGGACACAGTTACACCACCGATAGTCATGTTCGTCGGCAGTACGCGGGATTGGGCCTGGATTTTCAGCTGACCGATCAAACCGTTCTGGAGAGTAATTTCAGCTATTACCATTATTATGAAAAAGGCATGCCGGGCAGCTTTGCGCTGGCAAAAGGCGTGCAGTTTCCTTCGGCATTCGATCCGACTAACAGTAAGTATGGTCAGTCGTATGCCGGCCATGATGATGAAACGACCACCGCGGACATGCACATCAAGCATGATTTTGACGGAAACTGGATGCTGGATCTGGGGGCCTTGCACCAGGTTGCTGACCGTGAATCGACGGCGGTAACCAATACCCTGACGGATAATCGGGGTAACTACACCACCACGACCTCTAATTCAGCGGCCAGTCGCTTTACGATCAACAGCTATTTAGCGAACCTGACCGGCAGCATAGATTCCGGCTGGCTGACGCAGGATATCGCGACTGGAATGCGTGGATTTGTATGGAAAAACTATAACCCGAGAAATGGGGGAACCTTTACGCTGGGGCATTCTTCACTTGATCAACATCCCGACTATCCGCGCCCGCCTTATCCTGACTTTAATAATCGCTATCATTCGGCGACCACTACGCAGCATGCATTTCTGTTAAGCGATACGCTGCATTTCACTCCGCAATGGAGTTTGTTGCTGTCTGGTAGCGAAAACCTGTTTACCGTCAGCAACTATAACAAATCCGGTCATGAAACCAGTCGCCAAAAGGATAACGGCATGAGCGGCTCCGCCAGCCTGATGTATAAACCGGTTGAGAACATCACGCTGTATACCACCTGGGCTGACAGTTTGCAGCAGGGGGATACCGCACCGGCCGGGGCCAGCAACGCAGGACACGTACTGGATCCGTATCGCAGCCATCAGGTGGAGGTGGGGGCAAAATATGCGCCTGTCAAAGATCTACTGCTCACTGCGGCGCTATTTGAAGCAAAACGTCCCTTTGCTTATACCAACGACAACGGTGAATTTGCTCAGGACGGTACGCAGAAAAACCGTGGGCTGGAACTGATGGCTGATGGGCATATCACGGAAAATTTACGGGTGTTAGGAGGCGCTGCCTGGTTGGATCCCATGCTGCACAATACTGCCGCCAGTAATGCAGATGGTAAGCAGGTTGTCGGCTTGCCACGCTTTACCTCGAATGTGCTGGCAGTCTATAGCATTAAACAGGTTCAGGGACTGGATGTGGATGCCAACGTGCATTACGTCGGACGTCGGGCTACCGATAACGCGAATGATACCTGGGTAAGCAGTTATACCACGGTGGATATTGGTAGCCGTTATGCCACCAGACTGTGGAACACGCCCACGACTTTCCGGTTTGATATCACCAACCTGACTGACCGCCGCTACTGGACCAATATTGTCCCGGGCGCATTGACGGGTTATACGGGGGCCGGGGCGGCCAGTGCGCAACTTGGTGCACCACGTCAGGCACAGATTTCTGTTCAGGTTGATTTTTAAGGATTGCTGATGAAAACGTGCCACACATGGTTGTTCTGTGTGTGGCTGGCGTTTCCCGCCCTGGCCACGCGTCAGGTTGTGGATGATGCCGGTCACACTGTCACCGTCCCCACACAGGTTCAACGTATTGCGGATAGCTGGTTTGCCCATCACTCGGTGCTGATGACGCTGGGTGCGGGACGTCAGATTGTCGCAACTGTCAACCATCCACAGAGCCAGCCGTGGATGTTCAAAATAAACCCATCGCTTAATCAGGCCTTACAAATTCGCGGGGCATCATTTAATAGCGAGGCCCTGCTGGCTCTGCATACCGACGTTCTGTTTGTCGCAAAGGGCAAGGGGGAGGCGCAGAGCTATAACCAGGCGGGTATCCCGACGCTGGAAATGGCATTTACTGATTATCCTTCGATGGAAAAGTCAGTCACGACCACGGCGGAAGTGTTGGGCACGGACCAGGCTCGCGCCAGGGCGGTGGCATATAATCAATTTTTAACCCGCACTATTGCGGATGTTCGCGCTAAAACGGCGACGTTAGCGGAAAATCAGCGCCCCCGGGTTCTGCACATTCAGTCGCTGAACCCACTGAAAGTCGACGGTAGAAACACGCTGATTGATACCTGGATTGCGCTCTCGGGTGGGCGGAACGTCGCCGGGGAAGTGGACGGTAACATGAAAGAAGTCTCACCTGAGCGGGTACTGTATTGGCAGCCGGAGGTGATTATTCTCGGGGCGGGATGTGGCGATATTGCCAGTTCACCTTACGCTGCGTTGTTCAAAGAACTTAACGCGGTGAAACAGGGCAAAGTCTGGCGCAATCCGGCAGGGGTCTTCCCCTGGGATCGCTACGGAACCGAAAGCGCGTTGCAGTTGCTGTGGGCCGCGTCAAAGCTACATCCAGCACGGTTTGGCGGTCTGGATATGGTTAATGTAACCCGCGATTTTTACCGCCAGTTTTTTGATTATTCGCTTAGCGAGGCGCAGGCGACGCGGATTTTAGCAGGGCTACCTCCACAGGGGTAAAGCGGCAAGCGCTGACGGGCAAATGCAGGTCAGTTCAGGGCTACACGCTGTATTTGCCGTGATGAATCGCGTGGCTGTATACCCTGTCTGGCGATAATGGGTTGCCAGTCATCACGTTATATAATTTAATGCATATCGATTTTTTCCCCGTTCAGATGGTATCTATGTTAACTCTTCGCTCTTTTGTGCTGGTTTGCGCCAGCATGTTTTTTGCCTTTTCCGCACAGGCGGATCGCACTATCACCGATCAGCTTGGGCGTCAGGTTACGATCCCTGACCATGTCGATAAGGTGGTAGTGCTGCAACACCAGACGCTGAATATTCTGGTGCAACTGGATGCTGCGCAGGATATCGTCGGCGTGATGTCGAGCTGGAAAAAACAACTTGGGCCTGAGTTTGCCCGGTTTATGCCGACAATCACTACGCTGCCTACGCCTGGCGATCTCACCAGCGTGAATATTGAAAGTCTGCTGGCGATTCATCCGCAGGTTGTGTTTGTCGCCAACTATGCGCCCGCCGAGATGATCCAGCAGATTCAGAATGCCGGTATCCCGGTGGTGGCAATCTCGTTACGTCAGGATCTTGCCGGGCAACAGAATAAAATGAACCCGACGATGGCTGATGAAGAGCGGGTTTACAACGAAGGTTTAAAGCAGGGGATCCGCCTGATTGCGGATGTGATAGGGCGTAAAACGCAGGCGGAAACGCTGATCAATTACGTCTTTACGGCGCGAGCAAAATTCAATGCACCCGTTGCAGCCATACCGGAAGCGCAAAAGGTTCGCATTTATATGGCGAACCCTGACCTTATGACCTACGGTTCCGGGAAATACACAGGCCTGATGATGCAACATGCGGGTGGGTTAAATGTGGCGGCGGCCAGCGTGAAAGGTGCACGTCAGGTGGCGCTTGAGCAGGTGCTGGCGTGGAACCCGCAGGTGATTTTTGTTCAGGACCGATATCCGCAGGTGGTCACGGAGATCCAAAACGATCCTAACTGGCAGGGCATTGATGCGGTGAAAAATCATCGTGTGTGGCTGATGCCTGAATATGCCAAAGCCTGGGGCTATCCAATGCCGGAAGCTTTGGCAATAGGTGAGCTGTGGATGGCCAAAAAACTTTACCCGGATGCTTATAAAAATGTCGACGTGGATGCGCAGGCGCAGGATTACTATCAACGTTTTTATCGTGTGAACTGGCAGTCTGATGCTGTTAAGTAAACGGGGTTTCCCCCTGCAATTATTACTGATAGCAGGGGTGTTGGTGCTGGGGGTCAGTTCGCTGTGCCTTGGACAATATCCGCTGTCGCTACGTGAAGTGTTTTATCAACTCACCCATTTTGGCGATGCGCAGGGTATTGCCAGTCAGGTGATATGGACGGTCAGACTACCGCGTATTCTGATGGCGTTGCTGGCGGGCGGGGCGCTGGGGTTGTGCGGCGCTACCTTGCAAGGGGTGTTTCACAACCCATTGGTCGACCCGCACATCATAGGCGTAACCTCGGGGGCAGCCTTCGGCGGGACGCTGGCCATTCTGCTGGGTCTTGAGCCGTGGCTGATGATGGGGTCAACCTTCTTCTTCGGTCTGGCGGCACTCATTCTGGTGTATGCCATTGCGGCCTTACAAGGGCTGGAAAATACGCTGGTGCTGATCTTGTCTGGCATTATTTTAAGTGGTTTTTTTGCTGCGTTGGTGAGCCTGATTCAATACCAGGCCGATACGGAAGAAACCTTGCCGAACATCGTATTCTGGCTGCTGGGCAGTTTTGCAACGGCTAACTGGCATAAAGTCCTGCTGCTGGCGATCCCGGTATCCATTGCAGCGACGATGTTGTACCAGTTGCGCTGGCGGATAAATCTGTTATCGCTCAATGATAAAGATGCGAAATCGCTGGGCGTGGCGGTGGTCCCGCTGCGGCGTAGTGTGCTGGTGTGCTGCGCATTTTTAGTTGCCGCTCAGGTGGCGGTCAGTGGCAGCATTGCCTGGGTTGGGCTGGTTATTCCCCATCTTGCGCGGCTGCTGGTGGGTGTTGATCATCGTCGCTTGCTCCCGTGTGCTTTTTGGATGGGGGGCGGTTTTATGATTGCGGTCGATGATATCGCCCGCACCCTGATGCATGCGGAAATACCGCTGGGGATCATCACCGCGTTGCTCGGCGCACCGCTGTTTGCCTTCTTGCTCATTCGTACCAGCCGTCGGGGGAAACAATGACATCTGTTGCGCTCAGCGTGAATCAGCTTAGGTATGGCTATCGCTCTCCACTGTTTGACCCCCTCACTTTTCAGTGTGAGAAAGGCCAAATCTGGGCGGTGCTTGGGCGAAACGGTCTGGGCAAGAGCACTCTGCTGGATACGCTAACTGGCACGCGACCCGCACTGGGCGGGAGTATTGACGTTCATGGGGGGATAGGCATTGTGGCCCAGCATTGCCATCTGCCGTTTCCCTATACGGTGAGCGATGTGGTGTTGATGGGGCGGGCGCAGCACGTAAAATTGTTTGCTCAGCCCGGCCGTCAGGATCAACGACGGGCGGAGCAGGCGCTGGAACAGCTAAACATTGCGCATCTCGCTGCTCTATCGTTTAGCTCTCTTTCTGGCGGTCAGCAGCAACTGGTGATGATTGCCCGCGCTCTGGTTACGGAATGCCAGACGCTGTTGCTTGATGAGCCATGTTCAGCGCTGGATCTTGCCAATCAGCAGGTCGTGCTGCAGCTCATCAGCGATTTGGCACACCGACAGGGCTGTAGCGTGCTTTTCTCGACGCACGATCCGTTGCACGCCTTACAGATTGCAACGCATACGCTGCTGCTGCTTCCTGAGGGAAAATGGCTGGCAGGGCCGACGGACGGTGTTGTGACAGAAGACAATCTGTTCCAGGCCTATGGCCTGCCATTGCGAAAATTCAGTGTGGAAAACTATCAGACTCCGTTTATTGCGCCGCTGTTTGCGATCCGCCGCTAGCGGGCAAGAATCCGGCGGCGGTCAGGAACGCCTGACCGCCGTGGGCGAGCATAAATGTAACCAGTCTCATCACCTCTTCGGAAGCATCGAGCACCGCGAGTTGGTATTCACACAAGATGTTCTGTTCACCAGGAATAGCAACGTAGCGAACATCGGACGGTGAAGCGGGTGCTTTTGCATAATGCGCATAACCAATAAACAGATCGGCCAACCCCTGGCGAAGAAGCCAACTGCTTGCCAATTCGCCAGGCGGGATGTTGAGCGTATCGCGGCCGCCAACCAGTGGCAGGGCGCGTGCACGGAGCTGTCGTCCAAGACCCGGTTCCAGTGCATCCATGTTGTCGAAAAATGCCCAGGTATAATCACCGGAAGGGTCGCAGCCCGGTGTTGATGTGCCAATACGCAGCGCTGGGTCGCGTAGTAAATCCAGCCATTCACCGCGCCGGTTGGTGGCCAGAACCAGTTGATTCCAGCACAGTGTATGCGTGGAAACGGCCTGGTGTGTGTCCAGTAGCCGTTGCGGATGTGCCCGATTTGCACTGGCGAACAGTGCGCACGGTTCCCCGCCTTCGATACGCTCGCGTAGCAACCCTGCCGGGCCATAGCCAACGTTGACCTCAATGCCGCTAAGGCGGGTGAACTGATTGAGCAATGGGGTAAATGCCAGTCGTAAACTTCCCGCAGCAAGGAGGGGGATTGAAGAGGGCATGAAATCTGATCTCTGGGCTATAGAGGTTATGCGAAGATGATGAATGATACGCTCTGCACAAGGGATTTTGAAGGCATCTGGTGACGCCACAGATTGTGGTGTTTTCGGTACGAAAGTATCTTGCTTGCCTGCAAAAAGAATAAGGTGACTTTCAGGAGTGTGTTTGAGAATTTTCGAAGTAGATAAGCACCAAATCAAAAGGATATGATTTGGTGCGTCCGAGTGGACTCGAACCACCGACCCCCACCATGTCAAGGTGGTGCTCTAACCAACTGAGCTACGGACGCAAATGGTGCGTTCAATTGGACTCGAACCAACGACCCCCACCATGTCAAGGTGGTGCTCTAACCAACTGAGCTATGAACGCAACGTTGTAGGTGACAACGGGGACGAATATTAGCGGCACAGGCCGAATGAGGCAAGAGGGAATTAGCATTTTTCTGCATGTTTTCACGCGATTGCAGAGTAATTAAGCAAGTTGATTATATTTTGTTGATTTTGCAGCGTGTTTTTCGTGCAAAGGGCGTGACAGGACGCATGTGGGGGGGAGTCAAAACACGGAAGCACAGTGCTGCGACTCCCGACGTTATCCCTGTGCTGACTCCTTACTCTGTGTTCGATCGGATGAAATAACAATGGCTATGCCAGCCAGAACGATCAGTGTGCATACCCGAATTCTCAAATCAGGTAATTCGCCAGGAAATAGTACCCCACCTACCGCAGCAATACAGGGCACGCTCAACTGCAAAGTGCTGGCGCTATCCCTCAGTGATGTTCAGGAAAGTGAGAATGGAAAGAAATGATAAACGGCCACCATCGCGGAGGTACTTAATATCACACTGATGATGAAGTAAGTTTTAAAGGGCTGCTTTTGTGTTTTATGGCGAAAGAGTTGTTGGCCGACAATGGCGCCAGCCCATCCGCCCACAACGCCAAATACCAGCAACGTAGATTCTGGTACTCTGCGCCAGGCCTTACGCGCTGCTATTTTATCCACGCCGTAAATAGTTAGCGTCAATATGTTGGCGAGCAGGCCCCATATCAGCAACGGATGTGGGGCAAAAAGGCTGCTGACTGCAGCGAAGACCAGTAGCAAATAACAACAACGATTGAGATTCATATCATTAACCACAGCCAGAACTGAGAGACGATCATCTTAACCCAGAACCGATACCCAAAACTGGATATGAGATGATCAGAAGCCAGGATTATCCAGACTTCGATGCAGATAATGTCGGGATCGCCTGGTCAGTCTATAAAATAGAACGTTATGAAAAGTAATGATATCGTTCTACACACCACGCTCATAACGAGGTTTTATGAAAATCAGAAGGTTCAGAAATGGAGATGAAATTTCGTTATTCAGCGTGTTTTTATCTTCTGTACATACCCTCGCATCCCACTACTACACACATGAACAAATAGAAGCATGGGCCCCATCAGATATTGACCCGGAACAGTGGGCCAACCGCATGAAGGCACTGCGTCCCTTTGTTGTTGAAGTGGATGGTGAAATCGCGGGATATGCGGATGTTCAGCCAAATGGGTACATTGACCATTTCTTTGTCTCGGGAGCCTACCCGGGACAGGGTACAGGAACGCTACTGATGAACCGCATTCATGAAGAAGCCAGACAACGTGGAATAGGTGAACTTACTTCAAATGTCAGTATGGCTGCAGAAGCGTTCTTTCTACGACACGGCTTTCATATCGTGGAACGAGGTTTCCCTGTCTGCCGTGGCGTGACACTACAAAATGCACTGATGCGGAAATATTTGGCGAAACAATAGAACACTGGCTGCTCACTCATCAGGTGCCAGTTACGTACTGCGAGACGGGGTAGCGCTTAACTCTTTCGCGGTTTCGTGACGTTTGCACTATGCGTGACACAATTCCGTCAGCTTCTACAGGTTGCTTGCTACGCCACAGGTCACATGACGTTTAATCATAACGTTCTGATTCGGATACTGGTTGTCATGGCGTTTATCCCGTTCACGAATGCATCGGAATTCTCATCAATACATAGCATCATGTCCGCTCCTGGCACCAGGCTGACGGTTCAAATGACAAGAATACCTAGATTTCAAGTGCAGCAAGGATGGCAGTTTCCATTTTCTCCGGGGTAGTGAACGGTGCAAAACGCTTTAGCGGCTTGCCATCACGTCCGATAAGAAATTTTGTGAAGTTCCATTTTATCCGTCCCCCCAGCATGCCGGGCAATTCATCTTTTAGATAACGAAATACCGGATGCGTAGCGGCACCGTTAACTTCCACTTTTTCAAACATCGGGAAGCTTACACCGTAGTTGACGTGGCAGGTCTGCGCGATTTCGTCGGCGTCGCCGGGTTCCTGCTTACCGAACTGGTTGCAGGGGAAGCCAAGGACCACCAGTCCCCGAGCGGCGTACTTTTTGTAAAGCGCTTCCAGACCTGCATATTGTGGCGTGAAGCCACAATGGCTGGCGGTATTAACCACCAAAACCAGCTTGCCAGCATAGTCAGCCATAGGGATACACTGGCCGTGTAGGCTGGTGGCTGTTAGTTGATAAAAGGTGGTCATAGCGAACTCCTCAGAGCAGAACCTGTTAGACATCGGCAGAGCCCTTCCTCCCGGTGGTTATTTTCCGTCGGGAGGGGCATCAATCCAGATTAAAATACCGACAGTCCCAATCCTTGTTTTACTTCTCTTAGCGTTTGCTGCGTGATGTCGTAGGCCCGCTCGCTTCCTTTTTTAAGCATAGCCATCAGCATACCTTTATCCTGAATATAGGTTGCCCGACGCTCACGCATTGGCGCGATGAGCTCTTGCAGGCACATCTCCAGCTCATTTTTGCATGCCCGATCACCCAATCCTCCTTGCTGATAATGCGCTTTCATTGCTGCGACTTTGGCCTTATCCGGGTGGAAAGCATCCAGGTAGGTGAACACGACATTGCCCTCAATTTGCCCCGGATCGGACACTTTTAGGTGGTTAGGATCAGTGTACATTGCGCCGACGGCGCGATGGATAGCCTCTTCACTTGCCGACAGGAGCAGTGTATTACCGAGTGATTTCGACATCTTGGCGTTGCCGTCAATACCCGGAAGACGGCTGGTTTCGCTTAACATAGCTTTACAATGATGCAGAACCGGGGCCGGTAACAGGCTATTCATTTTGTGTACGATTTCATTAGTTTGCTCGATCATCGGCAACTGATCGTCACCGACCGGAACCAGGCTGGCTTTGAACGCCGTAATATCTGCTGCCTGGCTAATCGGGTAAACCAGGAAACCGACCGGAAGCGAACGGGCGAAACCTTTTTGCGCAATTTCATTTTTGACCGTTGGGTTACGCTCGACGCGAGCCACGGTAACGATATTCATATACAGCGCGGTGAGTTCGGCAAGGGCAGGTAGTGCCGATTGTAAACAAAGGGTGGTGAGTGAAGGATCAATACCTGCAGCGAGATAATCGGCCAACACTTCGGGTATGTTATTTTGGATCTTTTGTGGATTGCTGCCGTTGTCAGTCAGACCTTGCAGGTCTGCGACCAGAACAAACTGCTGATAATCGTGTTGCAGTATCGCGCGTTGGCGCAGGGAGCCTACATAGTGGCCAAGATGCAGTGGCCCGGTAGGGCGGTCGCCGGTAAGGATGATAGATTTGTTATTCATAGAGGACTCCTTAAGTATAAAACCGAAAGGGGTCTCAAAATGTAAATAACCGCCTTTCGGCGGTTATTTAAAAATGGATAAACACATTCTGACCGCCTTTAAGAAGGCAGCCACCAACGTTTGTAGTTAAAACCGTTGCAATCGTGTTTTATATTCATCTGATCAACATATCACTGCCAGGAGTAGAGGTAAAGTAATACTCTGCCCGGCCAGGGTGGACAATGTCATTTTGGCTTTACGGGTAGGGCACCCGTTGTTATGTTTGGAAATCCCTTTTTAATCATGGCGATAACTTTCGACAAGGAAGTACAATGCATAAAGAAGTTCCTGTGAAACTCGATCTTGCGGCATTACAAAGTCGTGGGCCATTGCTGTGGGAGAAAAAGCTGCGTCCAGGTGACGTTTTGTTAGTTTGTGGGAACAGCCCATTCAGCTCACTAATTGTGAAAGCGAGCCGCGGACCGTACTCTCATGCCGCTATCTGGATTCATGGGGGTGATTCAGGCATTGAAAGTCTATATCTTGCCGAATCGGATACATCGGGGGTCGGATTTACTTTCTTATTACCAATGAGTCTGTATCCCGGAGGGCAGTCCACTGCTGAAAGGGTTATTTGCATCCCCGAAAATCCGAGAGAATGGATTTTATTGCGCCATCCTGCATGCGAAAATATTGATCTCGCCAGGATGATTCAGGCTTCGAAAGATCTACAGGAAAATGATTTTTATAAAACCTACTCTGCTGTACCGAGACTTCTTGATGCCATAACGCTACCCGATTTTCCACATTTACTGGCAAAACATGTTGCGCAAGCAATCGAGTCCTGTCGTTTTGATAAAGGAACGCGAGGCACATTTTGTTCTGAGCTTGTTGCTACATTTTTTTCCAGGCTCGGTCTGGAACTGTTTACCGATGGACGTGATCCGCATACCGTTTCGCCAAATGATTTTTTATTGCCAGAATGCCGATTAACCGTGGTTACCGATGCGTTTGTCGATGCAGACAGTTTGCTACCGGGAACCTACGGCTACGGAACGCCTTATCAAAAACGGAGTAAAGATCCTTTTTTGCGTACGATGATAAGCAATCGCGACGTATACGATAAAATCGCCGTAAGTATGGAAGGTGCAGAGAGCGCTCTGCAGGAAGCAAGCGCCTGGATTATTGCACAGCACATTAAGAATGCCAGTGCTATGGAACGCCAGTTTGCTGAGCAGATTGCGCTGGCAGAACAGTGGCATGAGTATGAACAAGTCGAGAAATTACAGCGTTACGGGATAATGTTTAAATATGGCTACCGCTTACTACAAAATTTATATGAACTTAATCATCACTATTGGTTCGGAGATAGTCCCCTTATCGATATTGCTGCCTGGAATCAGGCCAGTGCAACGCTTCAGATTAGCGCCAGCCAGATGCTGTATTGTGCCCAGCGTGCACTAATTAGAAACACGGTACTTTCAGGTTTGCGCAGAATAAGAAGTATGCACAAAAATTCACCGCCAGGCCGAATACAGTTAGCCAAATTTAGACGCTTACGTGCTAATAATTTGAAACTTTGGTGCCAGTATAAAACAGACAGTTACACCGGCCTTGATTCCTGTATACGATTATTACCTGCAGGGGCGCCTGGTGAGCAGGCAACTGCATATATTCAGGATGTAATCCAGAAAACTCACCAGTCACTTATCGATGAATATACCACTTAATGAGGGGACTTCCTCGGGTGGGTTATTTTAGGAAGTACCCGTTTGGGCTTGCGCACCGCTTTTTAGCTCGCTTCCAGCATACCAAAGCTCACTATGCGCGAACGCCCCAGCTCTTTTGCACGATACAGCGCGACATCCGCGGCACGTAACAGGTTATCGCTCTGGGCGTGCTGCGGGTAGCTGGCGACACCAATAGAGACATCAACGTGACCGATATCAGAAACGCCAAAGCTGAGCGTCAACTCGCGTACACCGTTGTAAATGTCCGTCGCAAAGCGATTGGCCGCTTCTTCATCCATACCGGCAAGTAGAACCAGAAACTCTTCACCACCGTAGCGAAAGGCCATTCCGTGGTCGTGAACAACGCGCTGAATAATTGCTGCAATACTTTTTATCACACCATCACCTGCCTCATGACCAAAACGGTCGTTGATGCTTTTGAAGTGATCGATATCGATCATCAGGCAACTGATCGGTTCCTGGTTGTGGACAGCCTGACTCATCTGGGTGCGCAGCGTGTCTTCAAGGTGATGGCGGTTGCGCAGGCCGGTCAGTGGGTCATAAAGCGCTTTTTCCAGTAGTGCATCGCGCAGACGTTGGTTGGCTAATGCCAGTCCAAGTGCCTCGGCCATCAGCTCCAGATAAGCACGAGAAGGGGCAGAATTGTCGCTGAGATTCTGGAATGAGAGCAGGCCGATGGCTTCCCCCTGGGCGATCAACGGTATGCACAGGGTATGAGCCTGACACGACTCAGGCAGGTGGTAGCAGGCGATATCGGGTTCGCCCTGCACGGGAGGATGACTTTGCCCACGGCGCACGGCCCAGCATTCATCCGGATGGAAAGGGTCTGCTTTGCCTTGCGGTGAGAGCCACTCGGCGGCACAACGCATGTGCCAGGCTTCCCGGTCAAGAATGTAGAGCCGCCCGGCAACGCCTGGGGCAATGTTCGGAGCAAAAAGTTGTGCGACATTGATAACATCGGCAAAGTTTTCGCAGCCCTGTAAGCGCTGGGTCATACGAGCCAACAGTTCGCGGATCGCCCAGTCGGCATCCCGCTCTTTCTCCAGCCGTTGCCGCGCAAGGCCGTTCTCGCGAAAAATGCGAATGGCTTGTGCCATATCGCCAATCTCATCAATCTGATTAAAGTTTGGCGTTTCTACGGCGTAATCCTGCGATGCGAGGCGGTGAACCACGTCGCTCAGACGCACAACCGGACGCAGTACGCGGCGTTTCAAAATAAAGCCGAGGACAAACAAAAACAACAGCGCGGTTAATCCGACCATAACTTCAGAGAGCGTTCGCAGTATGCGGGATGTCCTGGTAGCATCTTCAATGCTGTTACGTACACGGTTATCGAGCAACTGCCGGAAATGATCTATCCGCACCTGCGCCCGTTCCAGCTCCTGTTCATAGGCTTTGCCGTAGAGCAGGACGATAGCCTGTGACGTTTCTCCGCGGGCCATACTGGCGAGCGCGGTTGCTT
Organism: Citrobacter sp. U14242; assembly: GCF_046555775.1. Taxonomy (NCBI): domain Bacteria; kingdom Pseudomonadati; phylum Pseudomonadota; class Gammaproteobacteria; order Enterobacterales; family Enterobacteriaceae; genus Citrobacter; species Citrobacter sp. U14242. The sequence goes on along the minus strand of NZ_JBKGLW010000004.1, from coordinate 180,851 downwards.
GCTCTTCCTGCAGCGCATCGACAATTTGTAATCCTTCATGCAGCAGCGCCAGTTCTTCATCTGTCGCGCCGAAGTCTTTTAATTTTGTTAACCGCAGCTCAACCGCTTTTAGCGACGACGCCTTCTGGCGATAGGCGTTCAGCGCCTCTGGATCTTTAGCGATCACGTACTCGCGAGCTAAATCGGACAATGACCAGGCATCGAGCTCTACCTCTTCAGTTAGCTGATCAAATTTATACCGCTGCTCTACCACCTGACGTTCAGTATTGTCTGCTCCGGATGCCATCAGCATAACAACGCCGGAGGCAATGGTCAGACATACCGTCGCACTGTAAGCCCAGTTGGTGATTGTGGCTATTCGCACTTTTTCGTTCCTTCTGCGACGATTAATGAATAAGCATGATTGAAATTATAGGAAACGTATGATTTTGCGTGAAAACAAAAGGCGGCCCGAGGCCGCCCCTTGTTATCGTCATGCCATCATAAATCTGGAGGGTTTTTTCCTTCTTCCATGAACGCTTCATCGATACCTTCTACGTTGCCCTCATGGTCACGTCCGGAGAACAGATTCCAGCTGGCCAAAAAGAGTGCGGCGATCAGCGGGCCAATCACAAAACCGTTGATACCGTATATCTCCATCCCGCCAAGGGTGGTAATCAATATCAGGTAGTCCGGCATTTTTGTGTCTTTTCCTACCAGTAGCGGGCGCAGGATATTGTCCACCAGTCCGACAATAATGACGAAAAATCCGACAATAAACAGCCCTTGCCACAGCTGGTGGGTAGCGAAGAGGAAAATGGCAGCAGGGACCCAAACTATCGCCGAGCCAACCGCAGGCACTAGCGAGAGAAATGCCATTAGTGCGCCCCACAAAATGCTGCCGTCGATGTCGACAATGGCGAAAGCAATGCCGCCAAGCGTGCCCTGTACGACAGCGACAACCGCCGTGCCTTTGACTGTCGCCCGTGTGACACCCACGAATTTGGCAAACAAGTGCTGTTTGGCAAAATCAGAAAGCGGTAAGGAATCCAGAATCTGACGCACCAGATACGGTCCATCCTTCAGCAGGAAAAACAGCAAGTACAGCATGATGCCAAAGCTGATGGCGAAGCCAAAGGTTCCTTTACCAATCAGGAAAGCACTGCCTGCGAGGTACTGTCCGCCCTGTAGCGCAATGTCGGATAATTTTTTCTGGATCTGCGCGACATCATCCAGATTGTGTTCTGCGAGGAATCCTCTGGCCCAGTCAGGAAGATAAGAAAGAATAGAACTGACCACTTCCGGAAACTGCGTATTGTTTTGCTGCAACTTGGTGTAAACCACATTCAGTTCGATTGCCAACGACGACAGGATCACCATCAGCGGAATAAAGACAATCAAACAGATAATCCCGATAGTGATTAACGATGCCAGACCGTTACGTTCGCCAAGCGCACTGCGCAGTTTGTTTTTCACCGGGTTAAAGATAGTCGTCAGAATTGCGGCCCACAAGATTGCGGAGAAGTAGGGGGACAACACGTCGAAAAACGCCCAGGTTACGAGGGCAAGAATGAAAATGAAGAAACCTTTGGTCAGTCCGTTAAATCGCATTAGTGAATCCTGTAACTGAGAAGCAGTCTCGACTATAGAACTGTTCAGCAGAATTACCAACTGTGGATGTTGAACGATGTAACCAGGTTGTTCATCTGTAATGTGACGCAGGACGGGCTTGATTCGCCAGCCGGTTGAAAATTCGTTATGATCCCCCCCCCCACTTTTTAGTCTGGTTGTCTGATGTCTACGATTCTTGATTCCTTTGTTGCTCCGCCGTGCCATGACGAAATAGAGATCCTTTACCAGGATGAACATCTGCTGCTTATCAATAAACCCAGTGGGTTGCTGAGTCTGTCGGGGAAAAATCCGCAAAATCTCGACTCAGTGCACTATCGACTGGTACAGATATTCCCGGGCTGCACGCTGGTGCACCGGCTTGATTTTGGTACTTCTGGTCTGATGGTCGTTGCACGCAATAAAACAATCAATGCTGCGCTCTGTCAGCAGTTCAGCCAGCGTTCGGTGACAAAGGTGTACAGCGCATTGTTATGTGGACACCTTAAACAGGATGAAGGTGTGATTGATGCTGCCATTGTCAAAGATCCAGCACTGTTTCCGTTGATGTCGATTAGCGCAGTTAGCGGTAAGCCTGCGCGTTCTCGTTTTCGGGTGATTGAGCGCTTCAATAAGCGACTCAAGGATGGAAGGTCACTGCCCCTGACGCGGGTGCAACTGATGCCGGAGACCGGACGAACCCATCAGCTACGTCTTCATTGTCAGCATTTGGGTCATCCGATTTGGGGCTGCGATCTTTATGGTGGGCGTGAGTGGCCTGGCACGGAACAGACGTCGCGGCTGATGCTACACGCCAGCGAACTGTGCCTGGTACATCCCATCAGCAAAGAACAAATCAACGCCTGCCATGCCAGCCCATTTTAACTCGACGGCTATTAGAGTGTTATCGCGCTGCACGTTGCAGAATGACGGCTGACGGCTGGCGTTGCAGAAAACGCATCCGTAGCATCATCAACACTGCGGCAGAGGTCAGGCCAATAATAAAGCCCATCCAGAAGCCTGCAGGCCCCATGCGGTCGACGACCAGATCGGTGAGCGCAAGAATATATCCACTTGGCAAACCCAGCACCCAGTACGCCGTGAAGGTGATAAAGAAAATGGAACGCGTATCTTTATAACCACGCAGGATCCCGCTGCCAATAACCTGAATTGAGTCCGAAATCTGGTACACGGCAGCCAGTAACATCAGCTGTGCAGCCAGTGTGACAACTTCAGGATTATTGTTGTAGAGCAGGGCGATGTGTTCGCGCAATGTGACGGTGAAAATGGCGGTCATCATCGCCATACATACGCCGACACCTAAACCTGTTCTGGCAGCAGTCTGTGCATCCAACGTTGATCCCTGACCCAGGCGGTATCCCACACGAATGGTAACGGCAGCAGCCAGAGACATTGGCAAGACAAACATTAATGAGCTGAAGTTCAGTGCGATTTGGTGTCCGGCGACGTCGACAATCCCCAGAGGGGAGACCAACAGCGCCACCACGGCAAACAGCGTGACTTCGAAAAATAGTGCCAGCGCAATTGGCAAACCCAACTGCACCAGGCGTTTCATCACCGCGGTGTCAGGTTTCTGGAAGCCACGGACATTACGGATGTCGCGCATTGATCGGGCTCGTTTTATGTAAGAAAGCATAGCGGCAAACATCACCCAATATACCGCCGCCGTTGCCACACCACAGCCTATGCCGCCCAGTTCCGGCATACCTAAATGGCCATAGATGAAAACATAGTTAACCGGAATGTTCACCAACAGGCCGAGAAAACCCATTACCATTGCCGGTTTGGTCTTGGCCAGACCTTCGCACTGGTTACGGGCTACCTGGAAGAATAAATATCCGGGCGCCCCCCATAGTAGCGCGCGCAGATAGCCAACGGCTTTGTCGGCCAGAGCAGGATCAATGTTATGCATTGAGCGGATAATGTATCCCGCATTCCAAAGCACAATCATGATCAGAACGGATACGATCCCCGCCAGCCAGAACCCCTGACGTATTTGATGAGCAATACGATCGCGGCGACCGGAACCGTTAAGTTGCGCAATCACTGGCGTCAGCGCCAGCAACAGACCGTGGCCAAACAGAATTGCGGGTAGCCAGATGGACGTACCAATAGCAACGGCTGCCATGTCCGTCGCGCTGTATCCGCCGGCCATCACGGTATCGACGAATCCCATTGCGGTTTGAGCGATTTGCGCAAGAATCACCGGAATTGCCAGAGCTAATAACTGACGCGCTTCACTTACATACTTTTGCACGTGTACACCACTATATTGTTGTTATTTGAGAGACTAAAAAAGCCGCCTTATATGGCAGCAAGAAGAAAATGCAGGGGAAATTTCAGTCTATTGTAGCGAGGAATCCGTATTTCTCCAGTGAAAAAATAGGCGGCAGTGGCGCATTACTGGCAACCTGATTTTCCACCTGCTATTGTGCACAGCAGAGATGTCTTAATTGAGTTCAGGAGTTACAGGTATGTTTACGGGTATTGTGCAGGGCACCGCGAAACTGGTGTCGATTGATGAAAAACCGAATTTTCGCACACATGTAGTGGAGTTACCTGAATACATGTTGGATGGGCTGGAGACCGGCGCATCAGTGGCGCACAACGGTTGTTGTCTGACAGTGACCGACATTAACGGTAACCAGATAAGCTTCGATCTGATGAAAGAAACGCTGCGTATCACTAATCTGGGTGACCTGAAAGTCGGGGATCTGGTCAACGTTGAACGTGCGGCAAAATTCAGCGATGAGATCGGCGGACATTTGATGTCAGGCCATATTATGACTACCGCTGAAATATCTAAAATCCTGACCTCTGAAAATAATCGCCAGGTGTGGTTTAAAGTTCAGGATCCGTCGCTGATGAAATACATCCTGTACAAAGGATTTATCGGTATTGACGGTATTAGCCTGACGGTAGGTGAAGTCACACCGACACGCTTTTGCGTGCATTTGATTCCGGAAACCCTGGAACGTACGACGCTGGGCAAGAAAAAACTGGGTGCGCGAGTCAATATCGAAATTGACCCGCAAACACAGGCCGTTGTTGATACGGTTGAACGTGTATTGGCTGCGCGTGAAAGTGCGATGGGTACCGTTACTGGCGAAGCGGGAATTTAAGTCAGAATAAAAAGCCCCCGATAGCTCGGGGGCGACAGGCGATACCCTCTAACGCGGAACACGGAGCCCGTGTTCAACGCCACGAGAGAACACAACCTGCCACAGCTGAATGTCGCGTGCGCGAAATGCGCCAGCACACGCATTCAGGTAATAACTGAACATCCGTTTAAAGCGCTCAGTATAGTTGTCGGCAATTTCTGGCCAGGCTGTCATGAAACGCTCGTGCCAGGCCATCAAGGTGGTATCGTAATCCGCACCAAAGTTGTGCCAGTCCTCCATCACAAAATGTGGCTCGCTGGCATTGGCAATCTGGCGAACTGACGGTAAACAGCCGTTCGGGAAGATATATTTATTGATCCATGGATCAACATTATTGTCGGTTTTTCTGGAACCGATGGTATGCAGCAAGAAAAGACCATCTTGCTTTAAATTGCGGTCAACAACGTCAAAATAGGTGTTGTAGTTTTTGGGGCCCACATGCTCAAACATACCGACGGAAACGATACGGTCGAACCGGTCGTTCAGGTCACGGTAGTCCTGCAGTAAAATCGTGACATCCAGCCCTTCACAGCGCGTCTGCGCCATTTTTTGCTGTTCTGCTGAAATCGTTACGCCAGTCACGCTCACCCCGTATTGTGACGCCATGAACTGGGACAAGCCTCCCCAGCCGCAGCCAATATCGAGTACGCGCATACCTGGCTTCAATTGCAATTTCTCGGCAATCATTTTTAGCTTCGCCTGCTGGGCAGATTCCAGGGTATCGGCATCTTTCCAGTAGGCGCAGGAATATTGCATGTAGGGATCAAGCATGCGGGTAAAGAGATCGTTGCCAAGATCGTAGTGTTCTTTGCCAACGACCCACGCACGTTTTTTGGTTTGTAAATTAAACAGACGAGCCGTTGCGATACGTAGCGTATCTCTGAAGTTGCGGGGGAGTTGGCTTTCAAGACCTGCACGCAGGACTTTGCTAAAAAACATATCCAGCCGATCGCATTCCCACCAGCCGTCCATATAACTTTCACCTAAACCCAACGATCCTTCCTGCAACACACGTTTGAAAAAGTCGGGGTTTTTAACGCGAATATCTGCCGGTGCCGGGCCATTAATGGTAATGCCTGCACGGCTCAATAACTCATTGGTGATTCGGTACCAGTTATCATCCGGTACGCTGACGTCTTCTATACATGATGAACTCATAGCTTCTCCATCACTGGTCGGTGATCAGAACCTTAAAACAGCGTAGACGCTTTTTTGGGCTTTGTGAGAAATCTCACGGAATTAATCCGCGAATCTATAATCCGACGTAGAACAGAGGAAGGGAGAAACCCTTGCCGAAAAGACCATCCATGGGAAAACGGGAACCTGCTTGCTCCCGTTACTCTATAAATCTTATCGTTTTATTAACAGCCGAAAATCAGTATAGGCCTGAATTTTTGGCTATTCAACCGATAATTGTTAGCGGGCTAATTAAGTGCCCGCAACAATGATTAATGCGACTCACCGTGCGCAATTTGCGCGCTCTCATCCGGCAAGGATGTGTTGTCAGTCTGTGACTGCATTTTGTAGCCTAGCGCGGCCAGCAGCACTGTCGTCAGCATAACGCTGGTGGTGGTGAGCAGCGGCGTGCTGATTAACCACGAAACGACCAGGCTTGCCAGGAAGCATAACCCCAGTTGCAGCGTGTTCTGCAGCGCAGCGGCACGCCCTGTTGCCTGAGGGAATGGACGCAGCGCCTGGGCGACAACGATAGGGTAGATTGCCCCGTTTGCAATGGCCATCACGCAGAATGGGATCAGGATTTCAGCCAACGCAACGTGGTGAATAAAGCCAGTAGCCCAGGTGGCGATAACGCTAATGGCATACAGGATAAGTAACCACGGCAGAAGCTGGCGACCCTGCCATTTTTGCAGTGCCGCGCGGCAGCCGTAACCACCGATCAAAAATGCAATAGTTTGCGGAACATAGCTCAAACCAATCACAGCCGGACTATAGCCCATTTCGCTAAGGATAAACGGTGAACCCGTCAGCCATGCGAAGAAGCTCGCAGAACATGCTGCGTAAATCAGTACATTTCCACGGTATGCTTTGGAGCGCAGCAGCGTAGCGAACGTCAGTTTATCCTGGCTATCATCGCGCGCTTTTGCCGTTGGTTTTAAGCGCAGAGCCGGCAACATCAGGATCAGGGTAATCGCAAAAAGGGTGGCAAAAATGGCCTGCCAGGAAAAATGTATCAGGATCCAACTGCCTAATAACGGTGCAAGTGCAGGAGACAATCCGACCAGCGGCATAATGGTGGCAAAGATGCGGTTTACTTTTTGTGAAGGATAATAATCGGTAACCAGCGCCTGCCAGATAACCGAAGCCGCACAGACACCAACGGCCTGAATAAAGCGAAGCACCAGTAAGCCGGTGGCGTTTTCTACCCACAACATGCCCAGGCTGCCCAGCGCAAAGATGGATAAGCCCAGCATCAAAATCGGTTTACGACCATAGTGGTCGGAAAGTGGCCCCCACAAAAGTTGTGCAACGGCAAAACCGGCTAAGAACAAACTAAGGCTGGCACTCACGGCAGAAGCGGGTGTCTGTAAATCGGACTGAATAGCAGCAAAGGCGGGCAAATACATATCGGTTGCCAGAAAACCTAGCACGCTAAGACCTGCCAGCCAGACTAAAAACCCTTTTCCTGGTTGCATTATCGTTTCTCTTTTTAGCAATAGAACATTGCCGCTGAGTGTAGTGAGTGTAATTCTCGCTGTGAAACGCTAATATTTGCTTACTGATTTCAAATTTTTTGCAGGCAGAGCATGTGGTCGGAATATTCACTTGAAGTTGTTGATGCGGTGGCGCGTAACGGTAGCTTTAGTTCGGCTGCTCAGGAGTTGCACCGCGTACCTTCGGCGGTAAGCTACACTGTGCGCCAACTGGAAGAGTGGCTGGCTGTACCTCTTTTTGAACGTCGTCACCGGGACGTGGAATTAACGCCTGCTGGCGCGTGGTTTTTAAAAGAAGGTCGGTCTGTTATCAAAAAAATGCAGATCACCCGTCAGCAATGTCAACAAATCGCCAATGGCTGGCGAGGACAGCTGGCGATTGCGGTAGATAATATTGTTCGCCCGGAACGAACCCGACAGATGATTGTGGATTTCTACCGCCATTTCGATGATGTGGAGCTTCTGGTCTTTCAGGAGGTGTTTAATGGCGTCTGGGACGCGCTTTCGGACGGTCGTGTGGAGTTAGCTATCGGAGCAACGCAGGCCATTCCGGTAGGGGGACGCTATACGTTCCGGGATATGGGAATGTTGAGCTGGAGTTGCGTGGTAGCCAGTCATCATCCGCTGGCGACAATGCCGGGACCGCTCAGTGACGATACGTTGCGCAACTGGCCATCGCTGGTGCGCGAAGACACGTCCCGCACGCTGCCGAAACGTATTACATGGTTGCTGCACAACCAAAAACGCGTCGTGGTTCCTGACTGGGAATCCTCGGCCACCTGCTTGTCAGCCGGACTCTGTGTCGGGATGGTACCGACGCATTTTGCAAAACCGTGGATCGATAGCGGAAAATGGGTGGCGTTACAGCTGGAAAATCCGTTCCCGGATGCCGCGTGTTGCCTGACCTGGCAACAGAATGATACGTCGCCTGCACTGAGCTGGTTACTGGACTACCTGGGGGATAGTGAGACGCTGAATAAAGAGTGGCTGCGGGAGCCGGATGAGCTCCTCGCATAGCGTAATGCCGTTCAGTTAAGCATGTATGGAGAGCAGAACCCTTTCTCGGAGAGAGTATGTTCATTACCCCCGCCAACACCGATTGATGCTTTCTGAACGGCATTACCCACATAACGGGCTTAACGACGATAATCGCGGAATGGACCGTCGGCAACGGAACGACGTTCTACCAGACGTGGATGCACCTCGATTGACTGCGATTCTTCACGTTTATTCACGATACGGTCTAACAGCATGTTGAAAGCTGTTTCACCAAGTGAATCTTTTGGCTGGTGGATGGTGGTCAGCGCAGGGGTGAAGTAACGAGCGTTGCGCACGTTGTCGTAACCGATAACTGAGATATCCTGCGGCACGCGCAGTCCCATCTCGTCTGCGGCACACAGCGCACCCATCGCCATAATATCGCCACCACAGAATACGGCGGTTGGGCGATGCGACTGGGAGATGATTTGTTGCATAGCGCGGTAGCCGGATTCAGGTTCGAAATCACCCTGTACAATCCAGTTTTCGGGAACTTTAATCAGCGCTTCTTCCATCGCTTTCATGAAGCCAGCCAGGCGGCCTGCGCCGGTATTACGCTCCATGGGACCCGGGATCACACCGATCTCACGATGACCGCGTTCAATCAGATACCGGCCCGCCATGTAACCACCTTCGAAAGCGTTATCAATGACGGTATCGGTAAAGTCGGCTTTTGCTTCGCCCCAGTCCATGACCACCATTGGAATATGGCGATACTCTTCGAGCATGGAAAGCAGTGATTCCGGATACTCTGAACACATTACCAACAGGCCATCTACGCGCTTTTGCGCCATCATAGACAGGTATGCCTGCTGTTTTTCAAGACTGTTCCAGGCGTTGCCCAGAATCAGCGTGTAGCCTTTCTGGAAACAATTCTTCTCAACAGCCTCGATAATTTCGGCAAAATAGGCAGCTTCACTGCTGGTTGCCAACAAACCGATCGATTTGGTGTGATTCACCTTCAGGCTACGTGCCACTGCGCTGGGGGAGTAGTGCAGTTCTTTAATCGCTGCCCAGACAGCGTTGCGCGTTTCTTCTGCGACAAAGCGCGTTTTGTTAATTACGTGTGATACGGTTGTAGTGGAAACGTTTGCTCGCTTCGCTACATCTTTAATAGTTGCCATTACATCTCACTCCAGACCATATCCTAAGCTCCTGAGAATACTCCAGGTAAACGTTTGCCTTCACACACCCTCAACGCAACGTCGGGGTTGCGGCACGCCGGGAAAACGACACGGAACGTCAGGAAGGGGTCAATGGCCGGTACGCTAATCAAGTAAGCGTGGAATTTTGTCTGATCTTAACGAAAAGGGGAAGAGTTAAAAGCAGTTATCAATATAAATCGTGAGAGATTTTTGCTTTCAAGTGTGTAAAAATGCGCAATATCACTTTTTGTGTGGGAATAAAAAGGAGAAAACTTGATGAGCACCGATCTGAAATTTTCGTTAGTGACGACCATAATTGTTCTGGGCCTGATTGTCGCGGGTGGCCTGACTGCAGCACTGCACTGATTTCCCCCCGAGGGAGTTTGCTCTCCCTCACCCTTTCTGCTTGTCTTTTCCGTCCTATTTTTTGCCAATAAGCAAAAGTCTTTTGCAATTTTGTTAACTTTATTAATTTTGCGATCAATGTCATGCTTTTGACTCTTATGATGTGTCGTGCCAAGGCTCGACGTTACGGAGTCGATAGATGAAAATAAATTATCCTTTACTGGCGCTGGCGATAGGTGCGTTTGGCATTGGAACGACAGAATTTTCTCCCATGGGATTGCTACCCGTCATTGCCAAAGGTGTGGATGTTTCAATTCCGGCCGCTGGGATGTTAATCAGCGCGTATGCGGTAGGCGTGATGGTTGGCGCACCGCTGATGACATTACTGCTGTCCCATCGTGCGCGTCGCAATGCGCTTATCTTCCTGATGGCCATTTTTACGTTGGGTAATGTGCTTTCGGCGATATCTCCGGATTACACGACGCTGATGCTGTCGCGCATTTTGACCAGTCTTAACCACGGGGCATTTTTTGGCCTCGGTTCGGTTGTGGCAGCAAGCGTTGTCCCCAAACATAAACAGGCCAGCGCCGTTGCGACTATGTTTATGGGGTTAACTATCGCCAATATTGGCGGTGTTCCCGCGGCAACCTGGCTTGGGGAAACCATCGGCTGGCGTATGTCCTTTATGGCGACGGCGGGACTGGGTGTTATCGCAATGGTCAGTCTGTTCTTCTCGTTACCGAAAGGTGGGGCTGGTGAGCGCCCTGATGTGCGCAAAGAACTGGCGGTGTTAATGCGTCCACAAGTGGTGTCAGCGTTACTGACGACCGTTCTGGGGGCCGGGGCGATGTTTACGCTTTATACCTACATCTCACCCGTGCTGCATAGCATTACTCATGCTACGCCGGCGTTTGTCACCGGTATGCTGGTGCTGATTGGCGTTGGGTTCTCTATCGGTAACTATCTGGGGGGGAAACTGGCTGACCGTTCGGTTAACGGTACGCTGAAAGGCTTTTTGCTGCTGCTAATGATTATTATGCTGGCAATACCTTTCCTGGCTCGTAATGAGCTGGGTGCGGCCGTGAGTATGGTGGTGTGGGGCGCAGCAACGTTTGCGGTGGTTCCGCCGCTGCAGATGCGTGTGATGCGCGTTGCCAGCGAGGCACCTGGATTGTCATCGTCAGTTAATATTGGCGCGTTTAATCTGGGGAATGCCCTGGGAGCGGCTGCTGGTGGGGCGGTAATTTCCGGAGGATTGGGCTACAGTTTCGTACCGGTAATGGGGGCGATTGTGGCGGGTCTTGCGCTACTGCTGGTCTTTGTCTCGGCAAGGAAACAAGCGGAAGAAGTCTGCAACGCAACGAATTAAAAACAAAAACGCAGAAGGGAACCCCTTCTGCGTTGTCATTTATGCTGCGAAGTTTTTCGCAACAAATTCCCAGTTCACCAGTGCCCAGAAGTGTTCCAGGTAGCCAGGACGGGCATTACGATAATCGATGTAGTAGGCATGTTCCCACACGTCAACGGTCATCAGAGGCGTCGCGTCAGTCGTCAGCGGTGTACCTGCGTTGGAGGTGGACACGATAGCCAGTTTGCCATCCGTTCCTTTTACCAGCCAGGTCCAGCCAGAACCGAAATTCTTGATAGCGGCGTCGGTGAATTGTGCTTTGAAGTCTGCAAAGCTGCCAAAGGAGGCAGCAATCGCTTCGGCCAGTTTACCGGTCGGCTCGCCACCTGCGTTTGGTGCCAGGCAGTTCCAGTAGAACGTGTGGTTCCATACCTGTGCTGCGTTATTGAATACACCACCTTCAGAGCTACGTACGATCTCTTCCAGTGATTTACCTTCAAACGCGGTGCCTTTAATCAGGTTATTCAGATTGGTCACGTAAGTTTGATGGTGTTTGCCATAGTGGTATTCCAGCGTTTCGGCAGAAATGTGCGGTGCCAGAGCATCTTTGGCATACGGTAATGCAGGTAATTCGAACGACATTGCTTCTCTCCTTATTATTTATATTGAGTACACACAATAGCCTCATTGTGAGTAAGGATAGGGTAGCAAATTGAAAGGTTATGCAAAAGAAGAACTTACCCTACAGCATATTCTGCAGGGTAAGTTTTTAGCGAATTGTTTTCGGCGTCATCACACGGCGAGCGCCCACGTAGTGGCGTTGCCAGTAGTCTTCGCTCAGGGAGGTGATTTGGATTTCCTGGCCGCTGCGTGGAGACTGGATAAATTTACCATTGCCGACATAGACGCCAACGTGGTCGGCGGTACCGCGACCTTGCGTGCGGAAGAAGACCAGATCACCGTTTTTCAGTTCACCACGTTCAATCGGCGCAGCGTCGCGCAGGTGATACATTTCATTGGCGGTACGCGGAATGCGGAACTTCACCAGATCTTTGTATGCGTAATAAACCAGCCCGCTGCAATCAAAACCGGTTCTGGGTGATGTACCACCCCAACGGTAAGGTTTACCGATTTGGTTCATCAGGGTAGACATGGCGGCTTTGGTCGCTTTCTGCACTTTCACTTTATGTACATCCGCAACGGCTGTTGGTGCAGTCGTCTTCACTTTTACACAACGCGGCTTATGACCTTTGCGCGGGGTACATTTTTCAGTCCAGGTGACGGCGGGGGTTTGTATTGCCGCTGTTTTACTGCGACGGTTTGCTGTTTTCGTCGATTTTGCCGGAGTCGTTGTGCGTTTTTTGGAAGAGGAGGCCGTTTTCGTACTGGTTTTACTGGTGTTTTTTGTCGCTGTTTTCTTGTTGGTTTTTGTTGCTTTTTGGCTGGTTGTTGCGCTTTTCTTTTTATCTACCGTCTTGACGGTGTGGGAAGCGGTAGGTGTCGTCCTGGCCTGCCTGGAAGCATGGGCCACTGACGTAAAAGGCAGTGTGGTAAAAAGCAAAGCACAGAGCGTGATCGAGATTCGGTTTATCCGCGCCACTGAGCAGTCCTCTGGTAAGGCAGGTCTATCGTGCCTGCGTGTGATTTTCAAAACTTGACGATTCTAATCTATAGAAAGAGGGAAAGTTAATAGCTTTTTTCGTTTAAAACTACGTTTCGTAACCGACCGCAAAAAAAAACAGCAATTCAAGGCGTAATTGGTGAACAGATAATCAAATCCCCAGGCTTTACGCGGATAAATGAGATTGTGAATGCAACTTTTAACGACAGGCGATAAAATAATATCGCGTAATGAAAATGTTATTTTCCGTTACCTGCCTGACCCGCTACAATGTCAGACTACTGCCGTAAAAGAAGTTTAAGGAAGCAAGATAATGAGCACCACTATCGAAAAAATCCAGCGCCAGATCGCTGAAAACCCGATTCTCCTGTACATGAAAGGTTCCCCAAAACTGCCAAGCTGCGGTTTCTCTGCTCAGGCTGTGCAGGCGTTGTCCGCCTGTGGTGAACGTTTTGCTTATGTTGATATTCTGCAGAATCCGGATATTCGCGCCGAGCTGCCGAAATATGCCAACTGGCCGACTTTCCCACAGCTGTGGGTTGATGGTGAACTGGTAGGCGGCTGTGACATTTTAATTGAAATGTACCAGCGCGGTGAGTTGCAGCAGTTGATTAAAGAAACTGCGGCGAAATACAAAACCGAAGAGCCGGACGCTGAGTAACCAGCAAAAATAAAAAAGCGACCTCAGCAGGTCGCTTTTTTTATGCCGCCGTTACGCCTCTTCGGGCACTGGCAGAGGCCAGCCGCCGAGACGTTTCCAGCGGTTAACAATTTCGCAGAACAGAACGGCTGTCCGTTCTGTGTCATACAGCGCCGAGTGCGCCTGAGTCCCATCAAACTCCATTCCTGCAGCCAGACAGGCTTTTGACAGTACTGTTTGCCCCAACGACAGGCCGCTTAATGCTGCCGTATCAAAGGTGACGAAGGGGTGAAACGGATTGCGTTTCAGTGAGGCGCGTTCTGCCGCTGCCATCATAAAACTGTGATCGAATGTCGCATTGTGCGCCACCATGATCGCCCGATTACAGCCGCTATCTTTGATACCTTTACGCACCATTTTAAAGATGGCATGCAGCGCGTCGTACTCGCTGACGGCGCCACGCAGCGGGTTGCTCGGGTCGATGCCGTTAAATGCCAGCGCTTCGGGTTGTAAATTCGCCCCTTCAAACGGTTCAACGTGGAAATGTAACGTCATGTCCGGCATCAGCCAGCCTTGTTCATCCATTTTCAGTGTGATGGCGGCAATCTCAAGCAGCGCATCGGTTTTGGCATTAAATCCTGCTGTTTCGACATCAATGACGACAGGATAAAAACCACGAAAACGGTCACACAGACCGGAAAGTTGAGCGTTATCGGACATCTGGGTCTCTTAATACGGGAAAATTGCAGCGCGTATTATGGCAAAATGATGAGTATAAAACTACGGGCACAGACGATCTGCACCCGAGGAGAGGTTAGTCGCCCAGACCGCGGCCGGCGTCTTTTTCTTCGATCAGCTCAATTTTATAGCCATCTGGATCTTCAACAAACGCGATGACCGTCGTACCGCCTTTTACCGGACCCGCTTCACGCGTCACGTTACCGCCGTTTTGACGAATACGTTCACAGGCCTCTGCCGCATTATCTACGCTCAGGGCAATGTGACCATATGCGGTACCCAGTTCATACTTATCAACGCCCCAGTTATAGGTCAGTTCGATCACGGCTTCGCTGGTTTCAGGGCCGTATCCGACGAATGCCAGAGAGTACTTGTATTCAGGATTTTCGCTGGTACGCAGCAGCTTCATGCCCAACACGTTGGTATAAAACTCGATAGAACGCTGCAGGTCACCCACACGCAGCATGGTATGAAGTAAACGCATCTTTCTTCCCCTTCAAAAATGGCTAATACATTCAAAATGTTGTTTTAGTATAGCGGCGTTATAACGCCGCTATCAATGAACGATTAGAAATCGATTGGCAATTCTCAGGACGTTACAGGGTAGGATAATCGGTATAGCCTTCAGCTCCACCGCCGTAGAAACTTTCCGCACGCTGTGGGTTGAGCTCGGCCTTACGCTGCAGACGTGCAACCAGATCCGGGTTAGCAATGTAAGCACGACCAAAGGCAACAGCATCGATCAGACCTTTCTCGATCAGTGATTCGGCTTTCTCTGGCGTATAGGCACCCGCACCAATAATCGGACCGTGGAAACGTGCGCGAACTTTCTCGCGAAACGCGTCTGAATACGGTTCGCCACCCGCCCAGTCTGGCTCGGACATATGCAGATAAGCGATGCCGCGCTTGCCCAATTGTTCGATCAGGTACAGAGCATCAGCTTCTTCATTCGGACCGTTGTCGACGTTCTGGAACGAGCCGATAGGGGAAACACGGATACCAATACGATCGGCACCCCATTCTTTAATACCTGCATCGACGACTTCCAGCACCAGACGCGCGCGATTTTCAACGCTACCGCCGTATTGATCGGTACGCTGGTTCGAAGTTGGCGACAAGAACTGGTGCAGTAAGTAACCGTGAGCAGAGTGCAGCTCAACCAGGTCAAAGCCGGCTTCACGCGCATTGGCAATTGCCTGGCGGAAATCATTCACGATGCCAGGGATTTCTTCGGTTTCCAGCGCACGCGGCATTGAGGTATCGGCACGTGTGGCCAGTCCATTTTCATCGCGCAGAGACGTTCGGGTTCCGGCACTGATGGCGGACGGGGCAACCGGAGCCTGACCGTTTGGCTGCAGACTGGAGTGGGAGATACGCCCGGTATGCCATAGTTGAACGGCAATATGGCCCTGCTCAGCGTGTACAGCCGCCGTAATCTTTTTCCACGCAGCAATTTGTGCATCACTGTGCAAACCTGGTGCTCCGGCATAACCTTTCGCCGGCGCTGAAATCTGTGTAGCTTCACTAATGATCAGACCTGCACTGGCGCGTTGACGATAGTACTCGGCCATCAGCGGAGTAGGAATGTCGCCAGGTTCGATACTACGCAGACGCGTCAGCGGGGCCATAAAGACGCGGTTTGCCGCGGTGATCGCACCCACTTTGAGCGGGGAAAACAATTTATCAGATGACATATTAACTCCAGGTATGAATAGACCGGTCGTCTAGTAATTGGGTAAATAAAAACGCCTGTTAAACGGCAGGCGCTGCAATGATGGTTTTAACGTGAGCCAGCGCGTTTTCCAGCGGCGTGGCACTACGCGACATTTTGGCCTGCAGGTTGGCTCCCAGCCACAGCGCATATAACACCTGCGCCTGCTGCAAAGGCTCGCCAACAAACGACAGACAATGGTTCGCCTGACCTTTTTCCAGCGCCTGCGCCAGCAGCGTAATAATGTGTCGGGCGCCTTTGTCCATGGCTGTACGCATATCTTCGGAAAGATCGCACACTTCGGCAGACAATTTCACGGTTAAACAGCCACTGATGATGCCGTGCTGGCTAAACTGGTTCAGGGTTTCCTGATAGTAGGCCAGAATACGGTCACGGTAGTTCCCT
This sequence comes from Citrobacter sp. U14242, assembly GCF_046555775.1. Taxonomy (NCBI): domain Bacteria; kingdom Pseudomonadati; phylum Pseudomonadota; class Gammaproteobacteria; order Enterobacterales; family Enterobacteriaceae; genus Citrobacter; species Citrobacter sp. U14242. The sequence goes on along the minus strand of NZ_JBKGLW010000004.1, from coordinate 164,419 downwards.
GCGCCCGTCTCAAAATGCGTAGCCAGTCGCTGATGATAGGCCGCGTAATGACGCTCCAGCATCGCCACACCGAACGCTTCTTTTGAGCGAAAATAGTGATAAAACGAACCCTTGGGAACTTCTGCGGTTTTCAGTAGCTCGCTTAAACCCATACCGGTGAAACCGCGCTGCATACACAGTCGCTCGCCGGTCGCCAAAAGATGTTCGCGTGTATCGTGTTCAGTTACTTTGTTCATGCCGAGGAGTGTAATAGACCAGTCGGTCTAATGCAATAGCGCTTGCCAGATTTTCAGTTACCGTCTTCAATAGGTATATCAATCTTACAAAAGGAGGGGATGTGGCCGAACAGCTGGAGTTTTTTCCCGTCCAGAGCCCATGCCGCGGTATATGTCAATCTGACGATCGCGGTTTTTGTCGTGGATGTTTTCGCAGTCGGGATGAGCGTTTTAACTGGCAGAAAATGAGCGATGCCCAAAAGCAAGAGGTACTGCGGCTTTGTCGCCAGCGACTGATGCGTAAATTGCGCGCAAGCAAACCCAACCCGCCGGAAGAACCGCAACAACCTTCACTCTTTTAAACGCGTAATTGCGTATACTCGATGCACATTCACTTATAAGGAAGCTGCTATGGTTCAGCGTATTACTATTGCGCCGCAAGGCCCGGAATTTTCGCGCTTTGTGATGGGGTACTGGCGCCTGATGGACTGGAATATGTCCGCGCGTCAGCTAGTCAGCTTTATTGAGGAACATCTCGATCTGGGTGTCACGACAGTCGATCACGCGGATATTTATGGCGGATACCAGTGTGAGGCAGCGTTTGGCGAGGCGATGAAACTGGCGCCGCACCTGCGTGAAAAAATGCAGATTGTGACCAAATGCGGTATTGCCACGACGGCGAAAGAGGAAAATGCGCTGGGTCATTACATCACTGACAGCGCCCATATTATTGCCAGTGCCGAGCAGTCGCTGAAGCTGCTGGCGACCGATCGTCTTGATCTGCTGTTGATCCATCGGCCCGATCCGTTAATGGATGCAGACGATGTGGCGGAAGCTTTCAAGACATTACATCATAGCGGTAAGGTGCGCCATTTTGGTGTCTCTAACTTCACGCCAGCACAGTTTTCACTGCTGCAATCGCGATTACCCTTTACCCTGGCAACCAATCAGGTCGAAATTTCACCGGTGCATCAACCGCTCCTGTTGGATGGGACGTTAGATCAGCTGCAACAGCTGCGTATCCGCCCAATGGCCTGGTCTTGCCTGGGAGGCGGGCGCCTGTTCAATGATGACGCCTTCCAGCCGCTGCGCAATGAGCTGGCCGTGATAGCAGAAGAACTGAACGCGCAGTCCATAGAACAAGTGGTGTATGCGTGGATCCTGCGTCTGCCGTCGCAGCCACTGCCGATTATTGGCTCGGGTAAAATCGAACGTGTGCGTGCTGCAATTGAATCAGAGTCATTGAACATGTCTCGTCAGCAGTGGTTCCGTATTCGTAAAGCGGCTCTTGGTTACGACGTGCCTTAATCACGTATTCAGCGTTCCGTCGTTCAAATTTGTGTCACTGGATTACACTTATCAGTCAGACACCTGGATAACGGAGGTTGTATGAAACGTTTGAGTTTAGCCATCATCACGTTACTGGCCTGTGCAGGTGCACAGGCTGCCAGTGAGAAAGTGGTGATGAATCTGGTGACGTCGCAGGGCGTTGGCCAGGAAATTGGTACTGTCACCATTGCTGAATCCGCAAAAGGGCTGGAGTTTACGCCCGATCTTAAAGCACTGCCGCCGGGTGAACATGGTTTTCATGTGCATGCTAATGGCAGTTGCCAACCCGCTATTAAAGAGGGGAAAGCCTCGGCAGCAGAATCGGCTGGCGGTCATTATGACCCGCATAAAACTGGCAAGCATGAAGGTCCGGAAGGCGCAGGCCACATGGGCGACCTGCCATTGCTGGTGGTAAATAACGAAGGGAATGCCACGACGGCAGTGACAGCCCCCCGGTTGAAATCACTTGATGAAATTAAAGGTAAAGCGCTGATGATCCACGTTGGTGGCGATAATATGTCCGATCAACCGAAACCGCTTGGCGGCGGAGGGGCGCGCTACGCCTGTGGTGTAATCAAGTAATCAGCGACTCAGCGTGCCCGGTGGCGGCGCTTGCTCAAGTTGTGAAAGTGAGCAGTGTAGTCGCCAGATAAGGGCCGATAACTCCTGCGCTGCGGGCTGATGATGATGGGCCAGTGCATCACAGATGCGCTGGAGTTCATTAAGCGTGGCATTCAGCGGACGTTGCTGCACGCCACGTTCACTCATCACATCGCGTAACAGTGAGATACACACATCCCTGACGCGCGCCAGCGGATCTGATCGCACCTCCCAGACGCGAAGTTGCCATACTACGTGTGAGCAGTTTAGTAACACCACTCCCCAGCGGAGTAACCAACGTCGCGCCAGTGCATCCTGGCTGTTGCTGAGTTGGCTGACATGATGATAGGTCAGTGACTCAAACTCATTTTCACTGAGTGAAGGATGACGGCTAAGCTGATCGACAAAGTTACGTCGTAACGCGCGAATATGACGGCGGCTTTTTCTCGCATCAGAACCGGGCCTTAGAATAGCAAAAGCCAACCACGACAGCGCGACGCCAGTGATCTTCGCCGTATTGTCATTCAAAAAACCTGCAAAATCATAGACGGGAGGATTGGTCACCGCGATGAACGATCCCATAAAGACAATCAGCTGTCCCCAAAGCCCCGCCAGTTTGGGCATCTGTAATTTTAGCAACTGCATGGTGGCAAGCAGCGGGAAGAGAAACAGAATGAACTGCCAGAGATCGGTAATTTGTACCATCAGGCCGAATTTCACCACAAAACTGAACAGTGACAGCAGGACCAGCGTGCGCATCAGTAAAGAGAGTGATTTGAATGGGGCCGCTACGGCGGAATACAACACACAACTGATGGCGGCAAGCGTCAGAGCCCCGGAGCCTGACTCCCATTGTGCACCAATGCTCCACGCGCCGATTGCCATCAGCGTAATGAAGGTACGCAATCCGCTCCAGAGAGCCTCCGCGTTATCGGTATGACGGGCAAGACCCGGCGTGCGCTCAACATTGATACGATCAGCCGTGACACCCTTTTCCAGTAAGCGTAGATAATGACTGCTTTTCAGATAGATACGGCAAAAATAGCGCAGACGCTGCCAGAAGGCGACGTGCCGATAGTCATGCTGATCGACAGGGCACAGCGGGGCGATAATCCGCGAGATGGCGTAGCTGTCGGTATCAGGTTTGACTAACGCGGTCAGCAACTGCTCGATGACATACCGGGTATTAGCCGGAGGATTTGGCCAGTTCAGTAGCATCCGCCGCAGACTGGAAATGACGCTGGTCAATCGCAATTGTTGGTGTAACAACGCATTGAGTAAGGTATTTTGACGGCGAAAACGGTAGTGGCTCCAGAACGCCTGAATACGTAGCAGATTCATTGTCAGGATTTGACCGATCACACCTTCATGGGCGGTGCGGATAGCATCTGTGGTTTCTGGCTGCCAGAGTAAACTGGCATGCTCCAGCAAACGTGCATGCATGTTTTTCAATGCGGTCAGCAGCGTGGTGCCATCGGATGTACTGGGCAGGATCATCATCATCAAGCCGCCACTGAGGATCCCGACGATGACTTCGCACACTCGTGCCTGGGCGATATCCCACAGTTGCGTAACCTCTGTAATATGCACCATTGGAAACGCAATAATCGCCGCTGTATAGCCTGCCAGTTGAAAAGCGTAGGCCACGTTGTTGGTGAAATGCGCGCACGCCCAGGTACAAAAGCCGATCCAGACTGACATGCTCAACAGAAACAGCCAGGGTTCATTGAGGGTATGGCCAGCTATAATCAACGCGGCCGTTGCACCAAGTAAACTGCCCGCTATACGCCCCAGGCTTTTGCTGATCACGCCACCAACGGTTGGAAAACTGACCACCGCTGCTGATGTCATCGCCCAGTAGGGTTCGTCCAGATCCAGGTAATAGGCGAAGGTTAACGCCAGACACATCGCAATAGTATTACGCAGCGCGTAACGCCACTGTGCACCCGTGGCTTTAAACCACGGCAGACTGGCTGGTGTCAGGCGGGGTAGTTTCATTTTTGCTGACCGATGGACACGCTACAGGTTGTCCCTGAAACCAGCGTCACATCGTGCGGAAGGGTATCAAATTCGATACGAACGGGAACCCGCTGCGCCAGACGAACCCACGGAACGTTTGGTTTGATGTCAGGAACCAGACCGGAATTGCTTTCCACACTCTGATCATAAATGGCGCGACCAATGCTGGAAACGTGACCCTGTAACTTAATATTGCCACTGTAAAGTGTGATTAGTGCAGGTGCCCCGTCTTGAATGTGGCGTAGCTTGGTTTCTTCGAAATACCCCATGACATAAAAAGAGTGACTGTCGACCAGAGCAAACAGAGGTTTACCCGTTGAGGCGTAGTCTCCGGTACGGGTTGATAGATTGGTGATCCAGCCTGTGACCGGAGCTTTGACTACCGTTTGCGCCAGTTGCCACTGAGCATGGCGCAAACTGGCCTGGGCGGCGGCAACGGTCGCCTGCATGGCTTTTACATTGAGCAGTGCACTGTCCAAATCTTCTGCAGAGATGAAATTTTGCGACAAATTGCGGCGGCGTTTGGCTTCATTATTGGCTTTGGTCAGATCGGACTGCGCTTTGGCCAACTGAGCCTGTGCGTTCAGCTCAGCAATTTGGAAAGGGGTCTTGTCGATAACAAAAAGAATATCACCTTTGCTAACCAGTTGATTATCTTTAATGTTGAGTTCGCTAATGCTGCCAGAGATTTGCGGTGTGATGCTGACCTGTTCAGCGCGGACTTTTCCGTCACGCGTCCAGGGCGATTGCATATAGTAATTCCACATCCACCATCCGGCGAGGACGGCAATGGAAGCGACTATAATAGTGGAGAAGTATTTAAGGGTTTTAAGCGACATAATCACCACGCAATCAACATGACAAAGGCCAGACACACGCAAAGCGTAAAGAGGGACAGATCCATTAGCAGGGGATGCCAGATTTCGCCAGAATAGATCCCGTCGCGTAGCAGGCGATGAACAACCAGCCAGAGGATAAATCCTGTAACAAACGCCTTGAAAATAGGGGGGAAGTAGACAGATGCTCCGATCATTAAATCTTGTAGGGGCAATCCTGTTGCATTAAACATAAACTTCACGGGCAAAATCCTTGGCGAAAAGAGCGTTGCTATAGGTTTAGCAAAAAAAGGGACAATGTGTCTCTGTAACGCAGAATGTCTGAAAAAATGTCATCCGGTAAGCAAATTTGGCAATACATTTGTTTTGGGAATACAAATGCTGCACACTATTCTAAAATCAGCACAATAACTTAGCAAGCTAATTATAAGGAGATGAAATTGGAATCGCCATTAGGTTCTGATCTGGCACGGTTGGTGCGCATTTGGCGTGCTCTGATTGACCATCGCCTGAAACCTCTGGAGTTGACGCAGACGCATTGGGTTACGCTGCACAACATTCATCAGTTGCCACCGGATCAATCACAGATTCAACTGGCTAAAGCGATTGGTATTGAGCAGCCTTCATTGGTGCGTACGCTCGACCAGTTAGAAGAAAAGGGACTCATTTCACGACAGACTTGCGCCAGCGATCGTCGGGCAAAGAGAATTAAATTAACGGAGAAGGCCGAACCGCTGATTGCTGATATGGAAGCGGTTATCAACAAAACGCGCGGCGAAATTTTGGAAGGGATTTCTGCTGAGGAAATTGATCTGCTGATAAAACTGGTCGCCAGACTGGAACACAATATCATTGAACTGCAGTCGCAGGGCTAAAGCGATCAAAACGACGTGTGGCCAGAGGCTGACCACACGTGAATTCGATTAACGTGGAGACACGGTAACCTGGCTACCATTGTTAGCCATAACAACGCGCTGACCCGCAGAGAATTTGGTCGCACCCTGCTTCTGAACCACCATGATGGTATTGCCGTCATCCTTACGAATTTCCAGTTCTACGCCCTGGGTTTTATTCATCGCGCCTTGTACGCCCTGGCCTGCTACGCCACCGGCAACCGCACCTGCCGCTGTCGCTAATGAACGACCGGTACCGCCGCCTACTGTGTTACCGAGGAACCCACCCAGCACAGCACCACCAATAGCGCCAATCACGTTTGCGTCGTCACCACCCTGGATTTGCACCGGACGAACATGAACAATCGTACCGTAGGTAACGTTCTGAACTTGTTTCGCTTCGGATGCGGTATACACATCACCTGAAAGGCTATCATTGTTAACGCAGCCCGCTAAAGATACGCCCATTAATGAAACAATCAGCACACGTTTAATCATTTACAAATCTCCTTTGCCACCACGAAACGCTAATAAAGCACTCCTCATGGCTAAATTATATGGCATTTGTGAGTCTAAGGTCACATGTTCTACTGGAACAATATGAAAATCTTAACTGAAATCGGGTTAACCGAGTATAAACGAATCATTCATCTCGTTGATGGAATTTAGAGGTTACTGAAAAGATTACCCCGCAAAAATCATCAAGGAAGCATGGAATTAGTCGACACTTTATGGTGGAGTGTCAAGGCTAATTTGCTTAAAAGGATGACGTATGAAATCAGGCCGTTTTATCGGAGTGATGTCTGGAACCAGCCTTGATGGTGTGGATGTTGTGCTGGCGGCGATAGATGAAACGATGGTTGCGCAGCAGGCAAGTCTGACATGGCCCATCCCCGTACATGTAAAACAGGCTATTCTGGATATCTGCCAGGGGCAGCAACTGACGCTTTCTCAATACGGTCAACTGGACACGCAGTTGGGGCGTTTGTTCGCCGATGCGGTGAATGCGTTGCTGCAGCAGGAAAAATTAAAACCGCAGGATATTGTCGCGATCGGCTGTCATGGGCAAACCGTGTGGCATGAACCGACAGGAATCGCGCCACACACGCTACAAATTGGTGATAACAACCAGATTGTTGCGCGTACCGGGATAACGGTGGTCGGCGATTTTCGTCGGCGCGATATCGCGTTAGGCGGACAGGGGGCACCGCTGGTTCCTGCTTTTCACCAGGCGTTGTTGGCGCATCCAACGGAGCGCCGGATGGTGTTAAATATTGGTGGTATTGCCAATCTGTCACTGCTCATACCAAAACAACCGGTTCGGGGATATGACACCGGTCCGGGCAATATGCTGATGGATGCCTGGATTTGGCGGCAATGTGGCCAGCCTTATGATAAAGATGCGCAATGGGCCTGTTCGGGGACAGTGATTCTGCCGCTGTTACAAACGATGCTTAACGACCCGTATTTTTCTGCACCAGCGCCAAAGAGTACGGGGCGTGAGTATTTCAATTATGGCTGGATTGAACGCCATCTGGCGCAGTTTCCGGGAATTAGCCCACGAGATGTACAGGCGACTTTGGCTGAACTGACGGCAGTGACGATTTCAGAGCAGGTCCTGTTGAGCGGTGGGTGTGAACGGTTAATGGTATGTGGCGGCGGTAGTCGCAATCCACTTCTTATGATGCGTCTGGCGGCGCTGCTGCCAGGTACGGAAGTGACCTCCACCGATGACGCTGGGATCAGTGGTGATGATATGGAAGCGTTAGCCTTTGCCTGGCTGGCGTGGCGTACACTTGCGGGACTGCCGGGGAACCTGCCTTCTGTGACCGGCGCATCTGAGCCCAGCGTTTTAGGGGCTATTTTCCCCGCCAATCCGCGAACTCAGAGTTAACTGAAATTATTCCAGGCGGTATACCGATAAACTAGGGATGTTAGGGAGGGTGTTTTTGCCCTCCGGGACCAGGAAAGTCTTCAGGATATGGCTATGAAAAAACTGTTATTAGTGTGTCTGCCCGTATTGCTTACCGGTTGTAGTGTGTACAACCAATTTGTCGAGCGTATGCAAACGGATACGCTCGAATATCGCTGTGATGAAAAACCGCTTACCGTAAAATTGAATAATACCCGACAGGTTGCGAGCTTTGTTTATGATAATCAGCTATTGAATCTCAAACAGGGCGTGTCGGCATCGGGTGCACGCTACACAGATGGTATCTACGTCTTCTGGTCTAAAGGCGACAGCGCGACGGTATATAAACGAGACAGAATTGTGCTGAATAACTGTCAGTTACAGAACCCGAAGCGTTGAGATTTCCAGCAGGGCGGCGCACAATAGCGTCACCCACTGACAATCCGTAGCCCAACATCATGTCTGATAACGACGAATTGCAGCAAATCGCGCATCTGCGCCGTGAATACACGAAAGGCGGTCTTCGCCGCCGCGATCTTCCCGCCGAACCCCTCGCGCTGTTTGAGCGCTGGCTGGGGCAAGCCTGTGATGCCAAACTGGCAGACCCTACCGCTATGGTCGTCGCAACTGTCGATGAAAACGGTCAACCGTACCAGCGAATCGTGTTGCTCAAACATTATGATGACAAAGGGCTGGTGTTTTATACCAACATGGGTAGCCGTAAGGCGCACCAGATCGAAAACAACCCGCGTATCAGCCTGTTATTCCCCTGGCATACGCTGGAACGGCAGGTGATGGTCATCGGCAAGGCCGAACGCTTGTCCACGCTTGAGGTGGTAAAATATTTCCACAGTCGCCCGCGCGATAGTCAGATTGGCGCCTGGGTTTCTAAGCAGTCCAGTCGGATCTCCGCTCGCGGAATTCTGGAAAGTAAATTTCTTGAGTTGAAGCAGAAGTTTCAGCAAGGGGAAGTTCCGTTGCCGAGTTTCTGGGGCGGCTTTCGCGTGAGCATTGAACAAATGGAGTTCTGGCAGGGTGGCGAAAACCGTCTGCACGACCGTTTTTTATACCAACGTGAAGATGACGCGTGGAAAATTGACCGTCTGGCCCCCTAAAGATGCAAAATTCTTGTTTTAAGCGCTGGTGCTGATGAATCCGGCGCTTTATTCTATGTCTCTTTCGCATCAGGCGAAAAGTCGTGTACCGGCAAAGGTGCAGTCGTTTTATACATGGAGATTTTGATGGCAAGCAGTAACTTGATTAAACAATTGCAAGAGCGGGGGCTGGTGGCCCAGGTGACGGACGAGGAAGCGTTAGCAGAGCGACTGGCGCAAGGCCCGATCGCGCTCTATTGCGGCTTCGATCCTACCGCTGACAGCTTGCATTTGGGGCATCTGGTTCCATTGTTATGCCTGAAACGCTTCCAGCAGGCAGGCCATAAGCCTGTTGCGTTGGTAGGTGGTGCAACGGGTCTGATTGGCGATCCGAGCTTTAAAGCCGCCGAGCGTAAACTGAATACCGAAGATACCGTGCAAGAGTGGGTGGATAAAATCCGCAAACAGGTTGCACCGTTCCTCGATTTCGACTGTGGCGACAACTCGGCGATTGCTGCGAACAACTACGACTGGTTTGGCGGTATGAACGTACTGACTTTCCTGCGTGATATCGGCAAACACTTCTCCGTAAACCAGATGATCAACAAAGAAGCGGTGAAGCAGCGTTTGAACCGTGACGATCAGGGGATCTCCTTTACCGAGTTTTCTTACAACCTGCTACAAGGTTATGATTTTGCCTGCCTGAATAAACTGCACGGCGTGGCGTTGCAAATTGGGGGTTCTGACCAGTGGGGTAACATTACCTCTGGTATCGATCTGACCCGACGTCTGCATCAGAATCAGGTCTTTGGCCTGACGGTTCCGCTGATCACTAAAGCTGACGGTACCAAATTCGGTAAAACGGAAGGTGGCGCAGTTTGGCTGGATCCGAAGAAAACCAGTCCATACAAGTTCTACCAGTTCTGGATCAACACGGCTGATGCGGACGTCTATCGCTTCCTGAAATTCTTCACCTTTATGGACATTGAAGAGATCAATGCGCTGGAAGAAGAAGATAAGAACAGCGGTAAAGCACCGCGTGCCCAGTATGTTCTGGCTGAGCAGGTCACGCGTCTGGTTCACGGCGAAGAAGGTTTAGTGGCGGCGAAACGCATTACCGAAAGCCTGTTCAATGGTAACCTGGCCTCCCTGAGCGAAGCGGACTTCGAACAGCTGGCGCAGGATGGTGTACCCATGATCGAAATGGACAAGGGTGCCGACCTGATGCAGGCGCTGGTGGATTCTGAACTGCAGCCTTCGCGCGGTCAGGCGCGTAAGACCATTGCGTCTAATGCGGTCACCATTAATGGTGAGAAACAATCTGACCCGGAATATTTCTTCCAGGAAAGTGATATTTTGTTCGGCCGCTACACCTTACTGCGCCGTGGCAAAAAGAACTACTGTCTGATTTGCTGGAAATAAGTCAAAGCCAGCAGGGGCGTGGGAAACTACGCCCCTTTATTTTTTAGGGTTGTGGTAAGTAAAATGAAGAATATCCTCGCCATCCAGTCCCACGTTGTTTTTGGCCATGCCGGCAACAGTGCTGCCGAATTTCCGATGCGTCGTCTTGGCGCGAATGTCTGGCCGCTCAACACCGTTCAGTTTTCTAACCACACGCAGTACGGTAAATGGACCGGCTGTGTTATGCCGCCCAGTCACCTGACTGAAATTGTTCAGGGCATTGCTGATATCGATAAACTTCAGACCTGCGATGCGGTGCTGAGTGGTTATCTGGGATCCGCAGAGCAGGGCGAGCATATTCTGGGTATTGTGCGCAAAGTGAAAGCGGCAAATCCTCAGGCGAAATTCTTTTGCGATCCAGTGATGGGGCATCCTGAAAAAGGGTGCATCGTGGCGCCTGGCGTTGCGGAATTTCATGTTCGTCATGCACTTCCGGCCAGCGACATTATCGCGCCAAATCTGATTGAACTCGAAATTCTGTGCGAACATGCGGTTAACAATGTTGATGAGGCGGTGATAGCTGCCCGTGAACTGATTGCTCAGGGACCGGAAATTGTTCTGGTTAAGCATCTTGCCCGTGCAGGTATCAGCGCAGATCGCTTTGAGATGCTGTTGGTCACCGCTGAACAGGCGTGGCATATCAGCCGTCCACTTGTCGATTTTGGCGCACGCCAACCGGTTGGTGTTGGTGACGTCACCAGTGGCTTGCTGTTGGTTAAACTGTTGCAGGGGGCTTCATTGCAGCAGGCGCTGGAGCATGTGACTGCGGCGGTGTACGAAATTATGATCGCCACCAAAGAGATGCAGGAGTATGAACTGCAGGTGGTTGCCGCACAGGATCGTATCGCGAAACCAGAACACTACTTTAGCGCCACTCAGTTGTAATCAAGGTGCAATGGCGCTCACGCTTATCGGGCCTACGTTTGTCTGTAGGCCGGGTAAGCGCAAGCGCTACCCGGCAACGCCAATTAATTTAATCCTTCCGCTTTAAGCGCTGCGGCAACTGCCGGACGCTCAGCCATGCGCGTCATATACGCCTCGATATGGCTTAATCCTGCCATATTCAACTTAACCGCATACGCCCAACGCAGTACGGTAAACAGATAGGCATCAGCAATGCTGAAGCGTGCGCCGCAAATCCACGGGTTGTCTTTCAGCGATTCGTTCACATACTGCATTTTTTTCTCAAGCAATGCACGAACGGTTGGTTTGTACTCCTCTGGTGTATCCGGGCGGAACAGAGGGGTAAAACCTTTATGTAGCTCTGTCGCGATATAGTTAAGCCATTCGATAGTTTTGTAGCGGGAGAGACTGCTGGTAGGGGCCAGGAGATGACGGTCTGGAACGGTATCTGCCAGATATTGCATGATGGCGACGCCTTCGGTCAGTAGTGTACCGTCATCCAGCAACAGCGCGGGAACTTGTCCTTTCGGGTTTACCGCGAAAAAATCGTCGCCGTTTTCCAGACGTTTCTTCATCAGATCAACACCATCCAGCGTGAAATCTTTACCGCTCTCACGAAGTGTGATGTGGGAAGCAAGAGAACAAGCGCCCGGTTTGTAGAACAGTTTCATCGGTAACTCCTTTTGGCTGAGGTATACCGTATGGTAGTGCTACCTGGAACAAAAAAAAAGCCGCTAACAACAGTTAGCGGCCTGAAATTAAGTTTCCCTGAGAATTACGCTGTTGCGGCCTTAGAGGCTTTCTCACTGACGTCGTCATCTTGCGTCATGCGGTTCAGTTTCGGCGCAGTCAGCAGCATCAGAACGGCGATAACTGCGGTAGCAACACCAATCTGCAGGAACACGCGACCGTAGACTTCGAGGGACATCAATGGGTCGGTCACATTCTCCGGAACAGCCATCATGTTAGCCACGTAGCCACCGATGATGTTTGCACCTGCAGTTGTCAGGAACCAGCTACCCATAATGAAGCCCATCAGACGCTGTGGAACCAACTGTGCCACCATCGCCAGACCCAGACCAGAAATCATCAACTCACCAATACTTTGCAGACCGTAGCAGATGATCAGCCAGTTCACAGAAACGATGCCCGCATCGGTCGCGAATTTCGCACCCAGCGGCAGGATCAGGAATGCACCTGAGCACAGCACCATACCGATAGCGAACTTGGTCGGCATTGGCAGAGTGTCGCCCATCTTGTTATAGATAGCGGCAAGAATTGGGCTACCGATGATGATCCAGAACGGGTTCAGTGCCTGATACTGTTCTGGTTCGAAAGCAATACCCAGAATAGAGTGTTCAACGTTACGAATCGCAAAGAAGTTCAGGGACGTCGGCATCTGGCTGTACAGCACGAAGAAGATAATGGCTTCCAGCATCAGAATAAAGGCGACGATCATCTTACGACGCGCAGCACCCTGCATAGAGAACGCTTCTTTCGCAAAAATAACCACGATACCCATGGCGATAACACCCAGAACCATACGTGCGATGCCCTGGTTGTGCAGCAGCCATGTCGCGATAGCGATAAGAACCACAACACCAACAATGGTCAGCAGCAGGTTGCGGAAGTTGATGGGTTCAAAGTCAGGCTTGGAACCGTACTGTTTAACCCAACGCTGGCAGAATGCGAAGTTAACAACGGTGATCAGCATACCCACGACGCTCAGGGCGAACGCGGTGCTCCAACCGTAACGTGCTGCCAGCCACGGTGTTGCCAGCATAGAGAAGAATGAACCGATGTTGACGGACATGTAGTACATGGTGAATGCACCATCAAGACGCGGGTCATCTTTGGCATAGCAGGTAGAAAGCAGAGAGGATGGGTTTGCTTTAAACAGGCCGTTACCGACCGCGATGGCCGCCATACCCATATAAACAATACCCGCATCGTGACCAGACCATGCAACCAGTGCATAACCGATGGCCAGGACAATAGCACCCAACATAATCACACGCTTTGTGCCCAGAACTTTATCACCTAACCAGCCACCAATAGCCACAAGGCCATAAACCAGGGCGCTAAAGGAGGAGAAAAGAGTGATGGAATCCGCTTCTGACATACCCAGTTGCTTCACCAGGTAGACGGCCATAATCCCTTGCAGGCCGTAATAACCAAAACGTTCCCACAGCTCAATTGAGAAAATGAGATAGAACGCTTTTGGTTGTTTGAAGGCGTTTAAACTGACGCTTTCTGTTGGTTTATTGTTTGCAGTAGACACTTTTACCTCTTTTTTTACATCCCATATCAACGGGGGTGTTCTGGTACGTGATGAGTCAAGTTCATCCGTCCGATTGTTATAGTGGGAGGGGAAACGGCAAGTAATGTTCACTATCTTGCCCATTCAGACAAGGGGTTTGTAATAATCTGTTACATATAACTCAGGTGGTGAAATCGTCGGGGCTGAGAAATGTTATCCAGCGTTAAATTTCTTCATTTGAAGAATGGCAGATTTTTACACTGTCAGAATAGGGTGAAAATGGGAATGTGGCGATATGTTCTGCTATTTTGGCGTGAAGGTAGTGATATAGGCCATTATCTTAAAAATAGGCAGTGTAATGTTTTGTATCGAAACGAGTCTGTCAGGTCATCTGATTGTCATTTTAACTACAGAATAATAAATATGTTACAAAATGTTATCATAGTGATCTTGATCACGAATGGATAGAAATTTCTACTATTAAAAAAACGATTAACCTGCTCAGGTGTTAGTTCACAAGAATATTACATTAGATATGCTGGAAGGTACGGCATCATTGTCGGGAAATGAACGATTGAGAAGTGCATAACTAATCGTTATGAAATGGGGGCCTGCGTTATGGCCCCATTTTGTCAGATATCGACTTTCTCTTTGAATTCGCAAAGATCTTCGATAATACACGACCCGCAGCGTGGTTTTCTGGCTATGCAGGTGTAGCGACCATGAAGAATTAACCAGTGATGACAATCGACTTTAAATTCACTGGGAACGACTTTCAGCAGTTTCTCTTCGACCTGTTCTACGTTTTTACCCGGGGCAAATTGTGTACGATTACAGACCCGAAAAATATGGGTATCTACGGCAATCGTTGGCCAGCCGAAGGCGGTATTCAATACCACATTGGCCGTTTTACGACCAACGCCCGGCAGCGCTTCCAGTGCCGCTCTGTTTTCCGGTACTTCGCCATTATGCTGTTCCAGCAGGATACGACAGGTCTTAATCACGTTCTCTGCTTTACTGTTGAACAGACCAATTGTCTTGATGTACGACTTAACCCCCTCAACACCGAGCGCGAGCATGGCAGCAGGCGTATTAGCGACAGGATACAGCTTTGCTGTGGCCTTATTAACGCTGACATCAGTGGCCTGCGCAGAAAGCAACACTGATATCAGCAGCTCAAACGGTGACGTAAAGTTGAGTTCGGTAGTGGGATGCGGATTGTTGTCACGCAGGCGCGTCAGTATTTCCAGCCGTTTCGTTTTGTTCATTACACATTCCCTGTTTCACCCATCGGGTCTTCTGCCATAGCGGCCTCGGCACGACGTTTCTTCATCTTCTCATCAATCAGATATTTAACAGCCAGCATCAGCCCAAGGCCAATGAATGCCCCCGGCGGTAACATGGCCAGCAGAAATGGCGTGTCAGTATGGAAGATCTCCACGCGCAGGACTTTGGCCCAATTGCCCAGCAGTCCGTCTGCACCGTCGAACAATGTACCGTTACCGATTATTTCACGCAGCGATCCGAGAACAAACATGGCGCCGGTCGCCCCCATGCCAATAGAAAAGCCATCGAGCGCGGATAAAGCGGGGCCCTTTTTCGCGGCAAAGGCTTCAGCACGGCCAACGACAATGCAGTTGGTCACAATCAAGGGGATAAAGATACCCAGTGATTGATACAGGCCAAAGGCGTAGGCATTGATAAGCATTTGTACCGCACTCACCACGGAGGCGATGATCATGACATAGATCGGAATACGAATTTCGGGTGGCGTCCAGCGGCGCAACGCTGAAATAGTCAGGTTTGTTAGGGTCAACACCAGCGTAGTTGCAAGCCCCAGACCTAAGGCATTGGTTGCGGTAGAGGTCACGGCCAGCAACGGGCACATGCCGAGTAACTGTACAAGGGCGGAGTTATTTTTCCAAAGTCCCTGAACAATGACGTCTTTAATTTCGCTCATGGTTATTCTCCACAGGCGCTAAGTTGAGGAAGTTGTGCAGGCAGCGTCTGCGCAAACAGGCCTGCACGTTTCACAGCATTAACCACGGCCCTGGGCGTAATGGTCGCGCCGGTGAACTGATCAAAATCGCCGCCATCTTTTTTCACGGCCCAGTGCGGGTCGTTCTCCGCACTAATCGTTTTACCGCTAAAATGGGTGATCCAGTCAGACAGACGTAATTCAATTTTATCACCGAGGCCTGGTGTTTCATGATGTTCCGTCACCCGCGTACCCAGCACAGTACCGTTGAAATCGACACCAACCAGCAGCTGAATTGCACCGGAATAACCATCGGGTGCCGTGGCCTCCAGAATTGCCGCAACCGGACGGTCGTCCTGGCGGGCAATATAGACACGATGCGTACCTTTACCTAATGCCTGAGCATTCACCAGATAGCAACTTTCAGGCAGATTGTTATTGTAGCGATCGCCAGGCAGTACCTGATCAAACAGCGCCTTTTGCTGAAGGGCTGCTTGTTCATCAATGGTAGACTTGGTTAACTGATTAATCGCCGCCGTTAACCCTGTAGAGCCCGCGGCAAACAGTGCCAGAGTGATACCGTGTTTACGAATCGTTTTCAGCATGCGTTGTCCTTAGCGATGTCCGTACACACGAGGACGGGTGTAATAATCAATCAGCGGAACGGTGATATTTGCCAGTAACACGGCAAAGGCCACGCCATCAGGATATCCCCCAAAACTACGAATCAGCCAGACTAACAGACCCGCAAGCGCGCCAAAAATCAGGCGACCACGGTTGGTTGTTGATGCCGTAACGGGATCGGTAAGAATAAAGAATGCGCCCAGCATGGTGGCACCGGAAAGCAGATGCAACTGCGGAGATGCCAGCGACGCAGGAGAGAAAAACCAGCCTAACGATGAACAAACGGCAAGCGACAGCAGAAAACTAACCGGGATATGCCAACGAATTGCTTTTTGCCATAACAACACGATGCCGCCCGCAAGCCAGGCAAGGTTAACCCACTGCCAACCCGCACCCGCGAGCATGCCGCTGTAAATCGGATACTGCATCACCTGTTCAACAGTGTGTCCCGCGTGCAGGGAGGTCTTAAAGGTGTCCAGAGGTGTTGCCTGACTGATGCCGTCGATCCCTATACGGAGCGTGTTCATATCGCCGCCGACCGCGGTATGTCCGGTAAAGATAACGTTTAAAGCATCAAAAAATCCGGGCGACGTAGCGGCAATTTCATGCGGTGGTAGCCAGCTTGTCATCTGCACCGGGAAGGAGATCAACAGAACGACATAACCAATCATTGCTGGATTAAATGGGTTCTGCCCAAGACCGCCATACAATTGCTTGGCAATGATAACGGCAAAGACGGTACCCAGAATCACCATCCACCACGGAGCCAGGGGGGGAATACTGACGGCAAGCAGCAACCCTGTGAGCAGGGCGGAATTGTCTTTCAGGGTCGCGGCCACTGGCTGTTTACGTAGTTTAAGCACGCCCGCTTCGGCAGCGATGGCACTCGCTGACGCCAGCGCTATCTGGAACAATGTACCCCAGCCGAAGAACCACAATTGAGCGGCAATCCCTGGCAATGCAGCAATAAGAACCCACATCATGATACGTGATGTCTGACGCTGGTTATGGGTATAAGGGGAGCTAGCTATTCTGAATACCATTTATTCCTCGTTTACAACCTGCTGCTGTGCGGCTTTCTTGGCCTGAGCGCGTGCAATCGCGGCCGCAACGGCAGCTTTGCGCGGATCAACCGGTTCGACAGATTCCGTGGCGGCCTGTTGCTCGAGCTTCCGGGCTTTAGCACGGGCAATCGCGGCTTCAACGGCAGCTTTGCGCGAGTCAACCGGTTCGGTGGGTTCTGTGGTGGCTTGTTGCTCAAGCTTCCGGGCTTTAGCGCGGGCAATCGCGGCTTCAACGGCAGCTTTGCGCGAGTCAACCGGTTCGACAGATTCCGTGGCGGCCTGTTGCTCGAGCTTCCGGGCTTTAGCGCGGGCAATCGCGGCTTCGACGGCGGCTTTGCGTGGATCCGTACTCGCGCTGCTGTCCTCATCCTTTGACGGATTTTCAGTGCGTGCGGCGCGAGCCTGCGCTTTTCGCGCTTCACGTGCGGCAATCACTGCGCTGTTATCAGGTTTTTCACCCGCCTGGATTACAACCGGCTGCATAGCCTGAGCCTGTTTCTCTTTTACGCGAGCCAGTGCGGCAGCGATGGCATCATGATCTTTCGCTGCAGGTTGTACAGCTGCGCTTTTATGCCGCTCAAGACGTGCCGCTTTTTCACGCTCAAGTCGGGCTTGTCGGGCCTCAAAGCGTGCTTTTGCTTCTGCTGCGCGTTTTTCTTCCTGACTGATGGCGTAAATCTCAGCCTTTTCCTGGCGGAAGTACTGTACCAGCGGAATATTGCTTGGGCATACCCATGCACATGCGCCGCATTCAATGCAGTCAGCAATATTGTGGGTTGTCGCTTTATCATGCTGCTGGCCTTTACTGAACCAGTAAAGTTGCTGCGGCAGAAGATCGGCAGGGCAGGCGTCGGCACAAGCGCTACAGCGAATACACCCTTTTTCTTCCTGCGGTTCACCCATTTCACTGGCAGAGGGCGCAAGCAGGCAGTTGCTGATCTTCACGATAGGAACATCCAGCCAGGGCAGGGTAAAGCCCATCAGCGGACCGCCCATGATCACCATCTGGTCAGCAGAAGGACAGAAACCTGCATCGTTGAGCAGGTGACGAACAGGTGTACCTAATCGTGCCCAAACATTGCCCGGGCGACTGACTGCTTCGCCCGTTAGCGTGACCACTCGCTCAGTGATTGGCTCGCCGTCAATAACGGCCCGCTTGACAGCATAGGCAGTCCCCACGTTTTGCATCAGAACGCCAATATCCGAGGAACGCCCGCCGTGCGGGACCTGTTTCCCGGTCAGAATTTGGGTCAGTTGCTTTGCCCCGCCGGAAGGGTATTTGGTCGGGATAACGCGCAGGCTGATGTCGTGTGAGTCCGCCAGCACCGCACGCAGCATGGAAATGGCCTGTGGTTTGTTATCTTCAATGCCCAGCAGAATCTCGCGCGGTTGTAAAATGTGGGCCAGGATGCGGATACCTTCCACCACCTGGGCGGCACAATCCTGCATCAGGCGGTCGTCAGCGGTAATGTAAGGTTCGCATTCAGCGGCGTTGATGATCAGCGTTTCAATTTTATCACCGCCACCTTGCAATTTGACGCCAGTTGGAAAACCTGCGCCGCCGAGTCCGGCAACACCGAATTGGTGAATACGGGCGATGAGCTCCTCTCGGCTGTGGGCACGATAATTTGCCCAGCCGTCACGCTCAATCCAGCGATCTTCGCCGTCCGCATCAATGATGACGCTAAGTTCAGCTAAAGCCGAAGGATGCGCGGTAGAGTGCGGGGCAATGGCCACAACGGTGCCGGAGGTGGGGGCGTGCACGGGCAACATTCTGCCGCGCCCACGGGTTAGCGCCTGACCACGCAGCACAGTGTCGCCCACATTGACACACAGTTCACCTTCAGCGCCAATATGCTGCTTCAACGGAATAATAAAGCGCGGAGCCAGCGGAACCTGTCGCAGCGGTGTCCCGTTAGACTGGGTCTTCATTTCTGGTGGATGAATGCCGCCATCAAAGTCCCAGATTTTATTTTTTCTGAATGCAGAGAATAACTTAAGCATGTTGTTCCACAGGAATGATGCGTACAGGAATCGTGTTTAAATCCCACTTCCAGCTGTCAGGTGTCTCGGCGACCGGACGTAATTCGATACATTGCGTCGGACACGGGTCGACGCACAAGTTGCATCCGGTGCACAGATCGCTCATCACCGTGTGCATGGCGCGCGTAGCGCCCACGATGGCATCGACCGGGCAGGCCTGAATACATTTCGTGCAGCCGATACAGTTATTTTCATCAATGACCGCCAGCATACGAACGGGGGTAGCATCCTGCTCATCACCATCAATAGGTTGCGGATCGACGTTCAACAGGGTCGCAATTTTTAGCATCACCGCTTCGCCACCGGGGGCGCAGCGGTTGATTTTTTCGCCCTGACAACCAATGGCTTCCGCATAAGGACGGCAGCCCGGGTAACCGCACTGTCCACACTGGCTTTGCGGGAGAATTTCATCAATTTTCTCCACGACCGGATCATCCTCGACGGCAAATCGACGAGAGGCATAACCCAAAATAGCGCCGAACGCCAGACCCAGCAGACTCACTGCGGCAACGGCAATCCAGATAGCATTCATTACAACTTCACCAAACCACTAAAGCCCATAAAGGCTAAAGACATTAAACCAGCGGTAATCAGCGCAATCGCATTACCGCGGAACGGGGCAGGAACGTCTGCAACGGCGAGGCGTTCGCGAATGGCAGCGAACAGAACCATCACCAGTGAGAAGCCGACGGCGGCGGAAAAACCGTACAGCGCCGACTGTAAAAAATTATGCCCGAGGTTGATGTTCAACAACGCTACCCCCAAAACCGCGCAGTTAGTGGTGATCAGCGGTAAGAAGATCCCCAGCAGGCGATACAGCGCAGGGCTGGTTTTGCGCACAACCATCTCGGTAAATTGCACCACCACGGCGATGACCAGAATAAAGGCCAGCGTGCGCAGGTAGATGAGATCGAGAGGGATGAGGATCCAGGTGTCAATCAGCCATGCGCAAATGGATGCCAGCGTCATTACAAAGGTCGTGGCGAGGCCCATACCCATTGCGGTTTCCAGTTTTTTGGAAACGCCCATAAAGGGGCATAAGCCCAGAAACTTGACCAGTACAAAGTTATTGACCAGTACAGTTCCGACAAACAGCAGCAGGTAATCAGTCATTTTTCGGCCTGAAATAAAAAAGCCGCCTATTATCTGACAATCTACAACAGGCGACAACAGGTTAACTGTAGGGTTATTACGGGTTCACAAACGTTGTCTTAACGCGCTGCGAGCGTTTGAAATAGGGCACCAGCAGCGCAGCAGCCAACAAGGGGAACAGCAGCTGACGCACGGCAAACGCATCCGGAACAGGAGAGAATGCAAACGCTTTAATCGCCAGCAACACCGAGATCAGCAGCCATATAATATAGTGTTTTGGCACACAGGTTCTGCGTTTGAAAAACGCGATAGTCAGCCACAGCGTGTAGTACCACATGGCGATAGCGGTAATAAAGGAGACGCCCCAGAGCAGCAAATTCGTCGTACTTTGCTCGCTCAGCGTGTGAAATGTCTGCGGTGTGGCCAACGCAGTGACATACAGCAGTAACGCCAGCGAAGCACTTAACAACGCGACTAACAGCCAGGCCAATGGCCCAAGTAGCCAGCCTCCGATACGTTGTGCCGGTGTTGTAGTCATTTCATCTCCAGGTTTACGCGCGTGAACAGACATGCCGTTCATTTTGGGGCAATGATTATATAGCTTTTAACGCCAGGCGCTACTTTCTTGTTTATTGCACGTAATGCCAGACGGATTTGGGCACCTGACCGACATCGAACAGGCGACCTCCTGAAATGAGCTCGGCACGGCGGTGGTCTGCAGCGCGATACATATTGATAATGTCGCTATCGTCAGTCAGTGTGTAGTTAAGATGATCGAACAATTTTTCCAGACTTTCTAGCGAACTGATTTTGCGGAATTTTAATAAGTAATCCTGAACAGTCATAAAAGGCAATCCATATTAATAAAATAATACTAACGGAGTAGTAAATATTAAAAAACAACCAACGTTGTACAGGTTAAACGCGAATTTGCGCGCAAATGTAAGAAGAGTTTTCAACCCTGTGGGAAACCAGGCGCTATTAGCGCCTGCGGAAAGGGTAACGCCCTTCACGATCGCAGGCAATACGCGCTGGAGCGGGATGCGGCATAATTCGCTTTTTTTTGACAAAAATTGATCTTTTACAGCCCTACCCAGCAACCATCGCGGAGCTAACTGCCAGGCTATAACGGGCTGCGGCTATTTATTTTTTCTGTACTGCAGCGACGGGTTCCGGTGGTTGGTAGTTGTCAATATGATTGGCAACACCCAACAGGATCACGGAGACCACGAGAACAATCCAACCTGTTAATTCAATAAGACGATTCATTACTGACGACATTTGCTTTGATTTATCCATAAACACAGGTAGCAAATGTTACTTATCAATAAATAATACAGCAAGAGCACTGGGAACGATTTCGATGACTTTTTCGCGGCAAGTTAACGCTAAGTGGCATATGTTTGACTTAAGTTAAGTAACAACCTTTGTAGTACAAAGGTTATTAAACTATTGTGGCGCTACTATCTATGGTGTGAAATAGGCCAGATCTGAATTGAGAGGCAAAAACATGAGTGACAACATCCGCGTTGGGCTAATCGGCTACGGTTATGCCAGTAAAACTTTCCATGCCCCCCTGATCGTGGGCACTCCGGGTCTGGAACTGGTTGCGGTGTCCAGTAGTGATGAAACAAAAGTGAAGGCGGACTGGCCTTCAGTGGCCGTTGTTACTGAACCTAAACACCTGTTTAACGATCCGAGTATCGACCTGATTGTGATCCCGACACCCAATGATACACACTTTCCGCTGGCGAAAGCGGCGTTGGAAGCAGGTAAACATGTGGTTGTTGATAAGCCTTTTACTGTGACACTGTCACAAGCGCGCGAGCTGGATGCGCTGGCCAGAAGCGTAGGTCGCCTGCTTTCTGTCTTCCATAACCGTCGCTGGGACAGTGATTTTCTGACGCTGAAAGCGTTGCTGGCTGATGGCGCGTTGGGTGAAGTGGCTTATTTTGAATCTCATTTCGATCGCTTCCGCCCGCAGGTCCGTGACCGCTGGCGTGAACAGGGTGGTCCGGGGAGTGGTATCTGGTATGACTTAGCGCCGCATCTTTTAGATCAGGCAATTAACCTGTTTGGCTTACCCGTTAGTTTGACGGTCGATCTGGCACAGCTCCGCCCGGGGGCGCAGTCGACAGATTACTTCCATGCCATCCTGACATATCCGCAGCGTCGGGTGATTCTGCACGGAACGATGCTGGCAGCCGCTGAGTCTGCTCGTTATATCGTTCATGGATCGCGTGGCAGCTATGTGAAGTATGGTCTGGACCCACAAGAGGAACGTCTTAAAAATGGCGAACGCCTGCCGCAGGAAGACTGGGGTTATGACATGCGTGATGGTGTACTGACACGCATGGAAGGTGATGAGCAGGTGGAAGAAACCTGGTTAACCGTTCCAGGCAATTATCCGGCTTACTATGCGAGTATCCGTGATGCGCTGAATGGTAATGGCGAAAACCCGGTTCCAGCCAGACAAGCCATTCAAATCATGGAACTGATTGAGCTGGGCATTGAATCGGCGAAACACCGATCGACACTGTGCCTTGCCTGATAATGTCAATGCCGGATGTTGGGGCATCTTATCCGACCTACAGTGTAACGTAGGCCGGATAAACGTTAGCGCCATCCGGCAATCAGGCCACTACGCTGCGGCGACTTTCTCACGCAGTGCTTGTTTCTCTTCATTGCTCAGGAACGCCATTTCCAGACCATTGATTTGCGCCTGGCGAATCTGTTCACGCGTCAATCCAGCAGCCGGGGCTGCTACGGTGTACTCGTGGATAATATCCACGCCCTGAACCGCCGGATCGTCCGTATTCAGACTCGCCAGCACACCGTGCTCAAGGAATGTTTTTAGCGGATGCGTCGTCAGTGAGGCGACGGTACTGGTTTGAATATTCGATGTCAGACAGGATTCAATGCCGATACGCTGCTCGGCGAGAAAATCCATCAGGGCGCGATCTTCGACTGCTTTTACGCCGTGGCCAATACGCTCTGCTCCCAGTTCTCTGATAGCTTGCCAGATGCTTTCCGGGCCCGCCGCTTCACCTGCATGAACCGTGATATGCCAACCTGCGTCGCGCGCACGGTTGAAATGGGACAGGAACAAACTGCCTGGGAAACCAAGTTCATCGCCGGCCAAATCCAGGGCGGTGATGTGATCACGGTGGACTAACAGTGCATCCAGTTCCTGCAGACAGGCAGCTTCGCCGAAAGTACGGCTCATGATACCAATTAAACGGGCTTCAACGCCGAAAGTCTTACAGCCTTCGCGTACGCCTGCAATAACGGCTTCGACCACACCTGCGACGGGGAGTTGATGCGCCATAGCCATGTAGCCTGGAGAAAAGCGTAGTTCAACGTAATGCAGACCATTACGTGCGGCGTCTTCAATATTCTCAAATGCGACGCGACGACAGGCATCCAGCGATGCCAGCACTTTCACGCCCCAGTCAAGCTTTGACAAAAAGCTGACCAAATCAGGCTCAGTTGACGTCACCTGCACGTGAGGGATCAGCGTTTCAAGTGTTTGCGCAGGAAGCGTTAAATTAAACTGACGACCAAGATCCAGGATCGTTTGGGCACGGATGTTCCCATCAAGATGGCGATGGACGTCGGTTAAAGGAAGGGAAGTATCAATCATGGTCGCACTCATGTTTTTAGGTAAAGTGCGCAGTATTATAAGAATAAATTGGGATAAAAATCTATGTTGCGCAATGATTAATTTCATTGCGCAACTTTAGTTAGCGCAGAGAGCGCAGAGCGTTAATTAATCCCTGAACGCCTTTTTCAAGTTTTGAGCGGGGGCATCCGGTATTCAGGCGCACAAAACCGTGCCCTTCCTCTCCGTAGGTCGAACCTGGCATGATCGCCACTTTTTGCTGGTGGATAAGCGCATTTTGTAACGCCTGGTCATCAACCTTGAGCGGACGTAAATCTATCCAGGCCAGATAGGTGGATTGTGGGATCTGCCAGTTAAGTTCAGGGAACGCGGTATTAAGTTCATCAGCAACGTAATGCAGGTTGCCGGCAAGATAATCCCGTAAGGCATCCAACCAGCTCTCACCTTGCTGATAGGCGGCAATATGTGCGGTGAGTGCCAACACCGCAGGAGAAGACAATCCGTCGCGTCCCTTTAGCGCACTGAGATAATCGTTGCGGCTATTGGCGTTTTCGATGATCCCATACGCTCCGGTTAATGCCGGGATATTGAAACTCTTGGAGCCGGAGGTGAGTAGCGCCCAGTCGCCGCGTGCGACATTGATCCACGGAATATGCGGTTGGTCTCCCCAGACCATATCCATATGGATTTCATCGGAAATGACGTTTACACCATGTCGCTGGCATAAGTCAGCCATGGTTTCCAGTTCATCGCGTGTCCACACTTTGCCTGTTGGATTTTGTGGGCTACATAGCAGAAGAATTTTACTCTCAGGCCTTGAGAGAGCTGCCTCCAGCTTTGCCATGTCGCAATACCAACCGTCGTTCCGCTTTTCCAGATCGACGGGGAGCACTGTGCGCTGGTTGCCTTCGATAGCCTTGTAAAATGCATCGTAAGCGGGCGTATGGACAACGACCGCGTCGCCAGCAGACGACCACTGGCGGATGAGTTCAGAGACCATATAGATAACTGAGGGGCCATATACCAGCGATTGAGGATCGATCCGGGTATTGTGACGAGTTAGAAACCAGTGGCTAATGGCCGCCAGAAATTCGTCATTTTTCCAGCGACTGTATCCTAATACACCGTGTGACAGGCGCTGGGTCAGCGCCTCCAGAATGCAAGGAGCCGTTGCGAAATCCATATCAGATATGGTGAACGGCAGCAGATCGGCAGTGCCAAAACGGTCAGCGACATAATCCCACTGGGTGCACCATGTTCCCTGCCTGTTCACAACCTTTGAAAAATCAAACATGTCGTTGTCCTCATGCCTGTACTGTATTCATCAGAACCGCGATTTCGTCTTTCACTGACTGGACCTGCGGACCAATAACGACCTGAAGGTTATGCTGATTAAGCTGTACCACGCCAATGGCCCGGTTGTCTTTCAGTGCCTGGACATTTACACGTGACATATCTTTGACCGACAAACGCAAACGCGTAATGCAGTTATCCAGACTAACGATATTCTCCGCGCCACCCAGTGCCTCCAGAATTGCCGGGACATTGTAGCCAGATTTACCGGGTGTGCCTGCCATCACTTTCTCGATATTGCTGGCAACTTCGACATCACGGCCGGGTGTCTTCAGATTAAAGCGGGTGATCGCGAAGCGGAAGATAACGTAGTACACCGCAAACCAGATGGCCGCGACAACAGGGACCAGATACCACTTGGTGGACAACCCGTGCAGGATCCCAAACACCACGAAGTCAATCAGGTTACCGTCTGTGTTGCCGATAGTCACACCGAGCACCGCCATCACGGTAAAGCCGAGGCCGGTCAACAAGGCGTGAATCACGTACAGAACTGGGGCAACAAACAAGAACAAGAATTCCAGTGGTTCGGTGGTACCGCCAATAACGCAGGCAATCAGACCAGAAATTAATAACCCTTTAATTTTATGTCGATTCTCAGGACGAGCACAGTGATACATCGCTAATGCTGCACCCGGCAAACCGCCGAGGAATGCCGGCATTTTACCCTGAGACAGGAAGCGGGTTGCGCTTTCAGAGAAGCCTTGCGTGGTTGGGCAACTCAGCTGTGCCTGGAAAATAGTGAGTGCGCCACTGACGCTATGACCACATACTTCCTGGGTTCCGCCCGCTTCAGTAAAGCGAATGAGGGCCACCAGAATATGGTGCAGGCCAAAAGGCAGCAGAAGACGTTCACCGGTACCAAACAGCATCGGACCAAATTCACCTGCGCTGTTGATGATATTGCCGAGCCCGGTAATACCCATCGCAAATACAGGCCAGATCAGAGGGATAACTAACCCAACCAGCCCCATGACCAGTGAAGAGATGATGGGGACAAAACGGGTGCCGCCGAAGAAAGCCAACGCGTCCGGCAGACGGATATTGTGGAAGCGTTCATGCAGCATCCAGACAATGATCCCGGCGATGACTGCCCCGAGGATCCCGGTGTCGATCGACGGGATCCCCAGGATGTTTTGTATGTTGTTGGCCTTCAGGATTGCCGCATCTGTGGTAGGTAAAATCCCTTTCGCCGTCAACCAGAAGTTAACGGCAAGGTTCATAACCGCGTAGCCAACAAACCCGGCAAATGCCGCCACACCTTTGTTCTCGCGCGCCAGACCGAGAGGAATAGCAATACAGAACATCACGGGTAAGAAACTAAATGCGAAAGAGCCGACTTTACTCATCCAGGTAAAAAGAGCCTGAAGCACCGGGTTACCCAATGCGGGGATCAGCGTTAAGACATCATGACTGCTTAACGAACTGCCGATCCCCAACATGATCCCGCAGAAGGAGAGCAGAGCCACGGGCAACATAAAGGTTTTGCCCAACTGCTGGAAAAATTCCCATAACGTTATTTTTGGTGTGGTTCTCGTCGTCATCTAACGACTCCTCGTGAAAGCACGGTGACTAATGATGGCGAGAAGATAAAACGTTTTACCTAATTTTAGTGCGGTATAAATCACATTATCGAATGATGATAGGGCGTATAACTATAACCGATTGATAAAACGTTTTATCCGTCACGTTATCAGGGAGTTTTCTGTTTTTATGGCTATAGCCAAAAAAATAACCATCCATGATGTTGCGCTGGCTGCGGGAGTTTCGGTCAGTACAGTCTCATTGGTGCTGAGTGGAAAAGGACGTATCTCCACCGCAACCGGGGAGCGGGTAAACGCTGCCATTGAGCAACTGGGGTTTGTACGTAATCGTCAGGCATCGGTGCTGCGTGGCGGTCAGAGTGGTGTGGTCGGGCTGATTGTACGCGATCTGTCTGCGCCATTTTATGCTGAACTGACGGCAGGCCTGACGGAAGCATTAGAAGCACAGGGTCGGATGGTATTTCTTTTGCACGGCGGTAAAGACGGTGAGCAATTGGCTCAGCGTTTCACGATGCTACTCAATCAGGGAGTGGATGGCGTAGTCATTGCTGGTGCTGCTGACAGCAGTGATGCTCTGCGACAGCTGGCTGAAGAAAAAGGGATTCCGGTCGTATTTGCCTCACGAGCCAGTTACCTGGATGATGTGGATACGGTCCGACCTGACAACATGCAGGCAGCGCAATTGTTGGTTGAGCATCTCATTCGGCACGGTCACCAGCGAATCGCGTGGCTGGGTGGACAGAGTTCTTCTTTAACCCGCACCGAGCGGGTCGGCGGCTATTGTGCGACGCTGTTAAAATACGGTTTACCGTTTCATAGTGATTGGGTTCTGGAATGTTCATCCAGTCAGAAGCAGGCTGCCGAAGCCGTTACTGCACTGTTACGGCGCAACCCGACGATCAGCGCCGTTGTGTGTTACAACGAAACTACCGCTGTTGGTGCCTGGTTTGGTCTGATGAGAGCGGGGCGTCAGAGCGGCGAAATTGGCGTCGATCGCTATTTTGAACAACAAGTTTCACTGGCTGGATTTGCGGATGTGGCGGAAAACTCGCTGGATGACATTCCCATTATCTGGGCCAGTACCCCGGCACGCGAAATGGGTTATACCCTGGCTGAACGTATACTGCAGCGCATTGGTAATGATGACAGCCATTCCCGCAATCTGACGCTTTCCGCCCGCCTGGTCACGCAGAAGTAGCTTGCCGACGATCAAAAGCCCGATAAGCGGTATTATCGGGCTTGGTTCAGAGAAGAATTACTGTTGTGGAACTGCCGGCGCATCCGGTTCGCCAAGGGTCGGCATGCCGAACATACCAACAAACTCATCCAGCGGCATCTTCTGCCCGTTGAGCGTTACCTGGCCATTGGTGTACTGCAGGCTGGAGGCGATGGTGTTGTCCTGCATCGTGGTAATGCGGAACATCTGCCCCATCGCAGCCAGACCATTGACCTGCTGTTTAGCCAGACCCGCGGCTTGCTCCTGCTGATAGCCTTCAATTTTGGCTATCTGTGTCATGAACTCAGTCGCCATATCCACAGGAATAGTCAGCTTCGCGTCCAGTGATTTGACGGAGCGATCCACTTCCTGAGCCAGCGTTTGTGGTTCTTCTTTGGTCGCGGTTGGATCTTTGAGCAGCAGTGACAGGTTAAACGTTGTTTCGCCTTTCGCATTTTTCCAGCTTAACGGCGCAATGGTGATGACGGGTTCACCCTTCATCAGAATGGGCAGCGCATTAAAGAACGCTTCCGTGACTTTCTGCTGATACAGCTCTGGGTTTTGGACGACATCAATCTGTGACATCAACGCCTTGGTTTGGGCACTGTACTGCTGGCTGAACTGATGCAGGGCTTCACCGTCAATCTGACCCACTTTCAGCGTCAGCTTACCGCTACCCAAATCCTGACCCTGTAATTTAAGGCTGTTCAGGGTGTAATCCAGCTGACTGTTCACGGTTTTTCCATCGTTAATCAGATCGGATTTACCATCAATTCCCATGCCTTCCAGCACGGCCAGTTCTTTGCCTTCGACCGATATTGACAGTTTATCGAGAGACAGCTTCTGGTCGCCGATGCGTTCACCAAAACTGGCGACGCTGCTGGACCCTTCGGTTGTCAGGTTATTAAAGGTAATTTGCACCTTCTGGTCGTATTCGTTGACTGCATTAACCTGACCGTTTTGCGCAGCGCCCGTCAGGGAAACCGCGTTACCGTCTTTATCTGCAGTGAACTGGAATTCCCCACCGCTAAAGGTCACTTTTTCGTCGCTTTTTTCGTAGTTCAACGGTTTGAGGGAGAGATCTGAACGGGTGTCACCACTATAGCTAATTCGGGAGTTGATGACGAAAGGAGACTCGCCTTTAGCTATATCAAACAAGGGCTTAGTGACATCATTATTCACCAGTATTGTTCTCACCGAAGCCATAGCAGGAATAAGGTTCAATGACTTAAGCTGGGTTAACGGGAAAGGTCCGTGATCCACCGTTTCATCCAGAACGATCGTTTGGCCTGCTTTCAGCCATGCGTTTTCCTGCCCGGCGATAGGTTTCACTACCAGTTGCAGTTGGCTACTGAACACGCCGCGCTGGTAGTTTTGATAACTCAGTTCAATTCCCGCCTCAGGTGAGTAGCGTTTGATCTGATCATTTGCCTGCGTCACCATCTCAGCGAGATGCGTTTCCAGTTTCTTTCCGGTGTACCATGCGCCGCCCGTCCAGACGAGACCCAGCGCAACCACCACACCCGCAGCTACCAGCGATTTTTTCATTTCGATATCCATAAAATAAAACCAGGCGTTTGAAGACGCCTGGAGGAGTGACATGTTTTTAACTCTCTACTAGCTTAGCAAGAGTTGTTAAAAATATCAGTATCTTGCTAGAGCTTGTTGTAAACACGCGCTAAACGGCCGACACCGCTGACACTTATTGGCGATTCATTCGCACTAATAAATGCGGATTCACCCGGTTTTAGTACCAGCCGTTGATCGCCTTTGCTCAGTAGCGCTTCACCTTCTATGCAGAACAAAATCGCCGCGCTGTGCTGGCTAATTACGGCTTCCCCGGCAGAAAGTTCGTGCAGAGAGAAGGCGAAATCATCAACCGGGATCGGGAAGTCGAGTTCATCACCGGTTTTGACCGGAGTGGTCAACAGTTGGTTCGCCGGTTTTGCGACAAATTTAACGTTGGCCACCAACTCTGGAATATCAATATATTTCGGTGTCAGCCCTGCACGCAGCACGTTATCAGAGTTCGCCATGACCTCAAGTGCCACACCTTGCAGATAGGCGTGCGGCGTTTCGGCGAACAGGAACATCGCTTCGCCAGGATTTAGCTTCACCACATTCAGCAGCAGTGGGGAGAAAAGACCGCTGTCGTTCGGGTAGACATCAGCGATAAGGCGAATAGTCTGCCACGGTTCGCCTTGCTGGCTGTTGAGGGCTGATTTCAGTATTGCCAGTGCATGCGTTTTTTCCTGGTCCTGCATATTTAACAGGCTGGCGAAAAGGTAGCTCAGGCGCTCGGCACCGGGTTCCTGCAAAAAGTGAGCAATGGCAGGATGCGCGCCAGCAACCGGTTGTAACAACGCAACGATGTCAGAGAACTCGCGAAACGCATTCATCGCCAGGAATGGCGTCAGGGCAAAAACCAGCTCTGGCTTGTGGTTCGGATCTTTGTAGTTACGCTCAGCGGCATCCATTGGGATCCCGGCTGCGTTTTCTTTGGCGAATCCTATCTCAGAGTTGTGTTTGTTCGGATGGACCTGAATAGAAAGTGGTTGAGCGGCGCAGAGCACTTTAAACAGGAAGGGCAGTTCGCCAAAGCGTTTTGCTACGGCATCGCCTAACAGTGCGGATTTATCGTGCTCGATAACATCGCGCAGAGCAACGGGGTGGCCATCGGGCCCTTGAACCTGAGAGCTGCTTTTCGGATGAGCACCCATCCACAGCTCGGCCATTGGCTGCTGGGTGGGGTTGGCAATGCCATAAAGTTCCGTTAACGCAGTTTTACTTCCCCAGGCGTAGTGTTGCACTGAGTTGATGAGTTTTTGCATTATCAATGCCCTGTTTCAATGTTGAAAAATCTCTGGCTATTAAACCAAGAAACCCCGGACGAAGTAACCTGCACGTGCAAAAAGTCGTACTAGTCTCAGTTTTTGTTAAAAAATTGTGTAGGATATGGTGACTCGCTTTTAATACCCTGAGTAATTCCGGTTGCAGAAAGCCATACCTTCTACAACCCGATCTGCGGCAGGGAAGCAGGGCAATGGAACATCTGCCCAGAGAATAACCAGACCGAGCAGTAAGTGAGAGCACAATGTCAAACAAACCCTTTCATTATCAGCATCCTTTTCCCCTCAAAAAGGATGATACCGAATACTATCTGCTGACCAGCGACCATGTTTCTATTGCCGAATTTGAAGGTCAGGAGATTGTCAAAGTTGCGCCTGAGGCTTTAACTTTGTTGGCTCGCCAGGCGTTTCATGACGCATCGTTTATGTTGCGTCCTGCGCATCAGCAGCAGGTTGCAGACATTCTGCGTGATCCGGATGCCAGCGAAAACGATAAATATGTCGCCCTGCAATTCCTGCGTAACTCTGATATCGCGGCAAAGGGCATTCTGCCGACATGTCAGGACACCGGCACAGCGATTATCGTGGGTAAAAAAGGACAGCATGTCTGGACCGGCGGCGGTGACGAAGCGGCGCTGGCGCGTGGGGTTTATAACACCTACATCGAAGATAACCTGCGCTATTCACAGAACGCCGCGCTGGATATGTACAAAGAGGTGAACACCGGTACCAATCTGCCCGCACAGATTGACTTGTATACCGTCGATGGCGATGAATACAAATTCCTGTGTATTGCCAAGGGCGGTGGTTCGGCGAACAAAACCTATCTGTACCAGGAAACCAAAGCGCTGCTTACACCAGGCAAATTAAAAAATTACCTGGTGGAGAAGATGCGTACGCTGGGAACCGCAGCTTGCCCGCCGTACCACATTGCGTTTGTGATTGGCGGAACGTCCGCAGAAGCCACGCTGAAAACGGTGAAACTGGCGTCGGCGAAATACTACGATGAACTGCCGACCGAAGGTAACGAGCATGGTCAGGCATTCCGCGATGTTGAACTGGAAAAAGAACTGCTGATTGAAGCGCAGAACCTTGGTTTAGGCGCTCAGTTTGGCGGGAAATACTTCGCACACGATATCCGTGTGATCCGCTTGCCGCGTCACGGCGCGTCGTGCCCGGTTGGCATGGGCGTTTCCTGTTCAGCGGATCGTAATATTAAAGCCAGGATCAACCGTGAAGGGATCTGGATTGAGAAGCTCGAGCACAATCCTGGCAAATATATCCCGGAAGAACTGCGTCAGGCTGGCGAAGGCGAGGCCGTGCGTGTCGACCTGAACCGTCCGATGAAAGATATCCTGGCACAGTTGTCGCAATATCCGGTTTCTACCCGCTTGTCGCTGAATGGTACGATTATCGTTGGACGTGACATAGCGCATGCGAAACTAAAAGAACGTCTGGATAACGGCGAAAGTTTGCCGCAGTATGTTAAAGATCACCCAATCTATTACGCCGGACCGGCAAAAACACCGGAAGGTTATGCATCTGGCTCGCTTGGCCCAACCACCGCCGGTCGCATGGATTCCTATGTTGATCAGCTTCAGGCCGCGGGCGGGAGTATGATCATGCTGGCAAAAGGAAACCGCAGCCAGCAGGTTACTGATGCTTGCCATAAGCATGGTGGTTTCTACTTAGGTAGCATTGGTGGTCCAGCGGCGGTGCTGGCCCAGGGCAGCATCAAGAGTCTGGAGTGCGTGGAATATCCCGAGCTGGGGATGGAAGCCATCTGGAAAATTGAAGTGGAAGATTTCCCGGCGTTTATCCTGGTGGATGACAAAGGCAACGATTTCTTCCAGCAAATTCAGACGTCGCAGTGCGCACGCTGCGTTAAGTAACGTCAACCGCCCTACGGGGCGGTTTTTTTTACCGCACGAACCACCAAACGACAGTTTTTTCCTCGTTAATACTCATAAGACCAATGCAAGTGGGCAATGTCGAAACATAACCTAATCAATCGTTAATATAAGGAGCAGGTAATGGTAACGGTACGCCGCGAGAATGATTCAATGGGTGCGATCGATGTTCCGGCCGATAAACTCTGGGGCGCGCAAACTCAACGATCGCTGGAGCATTTTCGCATTTCAACAGAGAAAATGCCGGTCTCGCTGATCCACGCGCTGGCGCTGACTAAGCGGGCCGCTGCGAAGGTTAACCAGGATTTGGGGTTGCTGGCTGCGGAGAAAGCTGCTGCCATCATGCAGGCTGCAGACGAGGTGCTGGCAGACAAACATCGTGATGAGTTTCCGCTGGCTATCTGGCAGACCGGCTCCGGTACACAAAGCAATATGAATATGAATGAGGTGCTGGCAAACCGGGCCAGCGAATTGTTGGGCGGCGCGCGGGGGATGGAGCGAAAAATACATCCGAACGATGACGTCAACAAAAGCCAAAGTTCAAATGATGTTTTTCCCACGGCAATGCATGTTGCCGCGCTGTTGTCTTTGCGTGAGCATCTGATCCCTCAGTTGAATGTGTTGACCACCACGTTACGTGAAAAATCGCATGCCTTCGCCGACATTGTCAAAATCGGCAGAACCCACTTACAGGATGCGACGCCCCTGACGCTGGGCCAGGAGATCTCAGGCTGGGTGGCAATGCTGGAACATAACCTGAAGCATATCGAGTATAGTCTGCCGCACGTTGCTGAACTGGCGTTGGGCGGTACGGCGGTAGGGACCGGGCTGAACACCCACCCGGAATATGCCGAGCGGGTTGCGGATGAACTGGCTATGTTGACCTCTGCACCTTTTGCCACCGCCCCGAATAAATTCGAAGCCCTAGCCAGCTGTGATGCACTGGTACATGCCCACGGTGCGCTCAAAGGCCTGGCAGCATCGCTGATGAAAATCGCCAATGATGTACGCTGGCTGGCATCCGGTCCGCGCTGCGGCATTGGCGAAATTTCTATTCCTGAAAATGAACCGGGCAGTTCCATCATGCCGGGTAAGGTCAACCCGACACAATGTGAAGCCCTGACTATGCTGTGCTGTCAGGTCATGGGTAACGATGTTGCCGTTAATATCGGCGGGGCGTCAGGGAATTTTGAACTGAACGTCTATCGCCCGATGGTTATCCACAACTTCCTGCAATCGGTTCGCCTGTTGGCTGATGGTATGGAAAGCTTCAATGAGCACTGTGCGACAGGGATCGAGCCCAATCGTGAACGCATTGATCAGTTGCTCAACGAGTCACTGATGCTGGTAACCGCGCTAAACACCCATATTGGCTACGATAAAGCGGCTGAGATTGCTAAAAAAGCGCATAAAGAAGGACTGACCTTAAAAGCGTCAGCCCTGGCGTTGGGATATTTAACCGAGGCCGAATTCGACAGTTGGGTCCGCCCAGAACTGATGGTCGGTAGCCTGCGCCCGGATCGTTAATCTGCTACATACAGGTGCAGCCGTGGGATAATCAGTCTTAACGGTTGCGCCTGAGGTTTAAAACGGTGCTGAACATTGTCAGCATCGTAGTTCAGTAATCCTCCGATATCCGGTACCGTCATGCTGTTTTCGTTATTTATTAGTGCAATTAATGGCGTCGGGCAGGCATATTGCACCTGTTTTTGTTGCCCTTTGTACCAGACACGGGCGATGGGTTGTACTTTGACCGGGCGTTTGATCTTCAATTTTGCCTGTTGTGGCAGGGCAGCGATGTCCTGGTATTCGCGCTCAAGCCTGGCCTGCCACTCTTCGCGGGTCCACGGATGCACACTGCGGGGTGATGCCAGGCTCTTTTCCAGTTGTTGCAGTACTTCATCACGCGTCAGGTTCTTAATAATGTGCTTGTTAGCCCAGCCAAATCGCAGGGTAGCCGGTTCTCTGACGACCGTTAGCGTACGATAGGCGTTCAACGTAATCAGCCCCGGTAAGTGGCGGTGCACCCATTCAAAACGCGCGGCCGATGGCAGACCAGAATCTACGGTGACAATACGCTCAAAGGTAGTTTTAAGCTGATTAATACGTTGTATTTGCTCTTCCAGCACGACTTGTGTGCCGGTATCCACCTGATAGCAGAGTACCCCCGGCAGGCGGACAGCCGCTTTGCTACTGCGATTCTCGGACTGCTGTTGAATAAACAGGTGGCGATAGTGGCGCAGTGCCAGGGTTTCCGCCTCTTTACCCAGGTGCTGTTTAACGTCGATGGTTTCCAGTGGCGCGTGTTCTGCCTCTTTCACCACTTCCGGCAAAGAGAACACGCGAGCAATCAGTAGTGTCTGCTGTTGCAATTGCCCGGTGAGGTGTGCCAGTTCTTGTTCCATCTGGCGAAAGGTTCCGTTTAAGCGTTCGACGAGATCGTAGCGAG
The DNA here is from genome assembly GCF_046555775.1 of Citrobacter sp. U14242. Taxonomy (NCBI): domain Bacteria; kingdom Pseudomonadati; phylum Pseudomonadota; class Gammaproteobacteria; order Enterobacterales; family Enterobacteriaceae; genus Citrobacter; species Citrobacter sp. U14242. Next base: position 129,153 of record NZ_JBKGLW010000004.1, on the reverse strand, counting down.
CCATAGGTTTACCATTTTAGTTACAACATACTTTTTTATAACATAAGATACTCAGCCTGACCACCGAGCAGTGCAGGTCAGGCAGCTGAAAATTCAGGTATGTTATGCCAGACAGGCCAACTGAAGGAGAAGCGGGCACCACCCAGTTCACTTTCATCACAAACCACCGTACCGCCCATAGCCAGAGCGATAGAGTGGACGATGGCGAGGCCAAGTCCGCAGCCACCTGTCGCCCGGTCACGGCTGGGGTCCAGACGTACAAACGGTTCAAAAATTTGCTCGCGCGCAGCGGGTGCGATGCCGGGTCCATCATCTTCGACGGTCAGCGTTGCCTGACTCCCATTGAGTTGCAGGCTGGCTTGAACAGTAGACTGGCAGTAACGCAGAGCGTTGTTTAACAAATTATCCAGCACACGCTCCATCAAACGCATATCCAGTGCGCCATAGTCGCCGATCTGAAGATGGCGCAGGCGTACCGCATGATCGGGGTTGACGCTTTGTACATCTTCCAGATGGGTTGTTAGCCACACGGGCAGGTCCGGAACACTGAGTTTTAGCTCATTTTGCGGCCGGTCCAGACGAGCATAGGTGAGCAATTCTTCAATTAACGCTTCCAGTTGACCAATATCGCGGTTTAGCGCCTGCGATTCCTGATCGGTGAGGTTATCGCTCATCTCCAGGCGGTAACGCAATCGCACCAGCGGTGTGCGAAGCTCATGGGCAATACCGTCAATCAGCTGTTTTTTACTGGCAATCAGGGCATTGATATTGTCTGCCATTTGGTTAAATGCCACGCCCAGACGCTCAAAGCTTGAGCCACTGTCAAAGTGTAACCGCTCATTAAGATGCCCTTCACCAAAACGCTGCGCAGCGGCCTCCAGTCTGAGCATCTCTTGCCAGTGTGGGCGCATCCAGATCAGCACAGGGAAGGCCAATGAAATAGCAATGAAGGCCATCAGCGCGACGTCCAGCAAGCGCATCTGGTGCAGGAAATAGAGATAAGGTACCGGGCCGACGGCCAGTACATAGTGGCTTCGCGGAATTCGTTGAATAAAGGTGTACTGATCGTCGAGCGCAACGATATCACCTTCCCGTAAGCGCTGCATGGTGGGAGCATCCAGATGGTATTTATTCAACGGTTCTACGCGAAGATCAAAAGACAGGTTTAAATCCATCTCTTTCAGGGTTTTCCCCCAGTCACGCGGTGGGATTTCGCGTAATTCGCTGCGCATCAGATACAACGAGCTTTTCATCAAATCGTCGAGCGACTGTCTGCCCGCACGTTCTGCGGTGAATTTGTACACCAGGCCAACCAGCAGGGTCATCACCAGAAAACAGACAAACAACAAGAGATAAAACTGCACAAACAGCTTTTTCATACAAATCACCGAACACTTAATAGGTTAGCTAATGTGCAGTTGCCCCGGAGCAGGTGGACGGTATCACCGTATCCACTGACGCACGGGGTGAATATCAATCCGACCACCATCAACGCACTTATCCTGGCAGATTACACGGTATAAACCATTTCTGCATTCTTATGAGCTACCAGGCGACTATACAGGAGCGTCATTCAATGGGGATAACTCTACGCAGACCAGTCACTCAATAGCTTACCTGAGCCTACACCTGGGGAAATTTTCGATTTATACAACAACACTACCCGCCGAAAAAATAGCGATATCCTGCGCCGGTTCAACAGCTAAACCATTTATATAAACGGGTGTATTTAGAATTCTTTATCTATCCAAATGATTTAATCCTGTTTGTGGGTATTTGCCGCGCGGAAAGCGGGTATATCCGCCAGTTTAATGTTCTCCGGGACAAAACCGTGTTTCGGGCAGGCAACACGCTGAGAACGATAAATACCGGTATAGCCAGATATCAGCCAGGCAACCGCGCAGGCCAGTGCGGCATAAATTCCAGTTTCTGATCCAAATAACTCAATGGCCATCAGTGTTGAAGCGACAGGCGTATTTGCGGCCCCGGCAAAGACAGCGACAAACCCCATACCCGCAAGGAAACTGACGGGTAAATGCAGTAATGGTGCAAGTGCATTGCCCAGAGTGGCCCCAATATAAAAAAGCGGGGTGACTTCCCCTCCTTTAAAACCTGTGCCCAGTGAGACCGCGGTAAATACCAGTTTGCCCAGAAAATCCCAGGGGGCCAGCTGTTGCTGGAAAGCATCCACGATCACCGGAATGCCGAGGCCGATATAGCGATCTGCAGCTAAAAAATACACCGCGACGGCCACGACAAGTCCCCCAATGAACGGCCTGAGCGGTGCGTAACGAAAGGTTCGCTGCATAATGCTACCGATAGCATGCGTGAGGTTAGCGAAGATCCGCGCGGTAAAACCAAAGCAGCAACCGGCGATAATAACGGCAATCAGTGTCCATGCGGAGAAATCAGGGACCTGAGAGATGGCGTAATGTGTATGCTTTACACCCCACAACAAACCTGTCTGATCGGCGACGATAGCCGCGAAAATACAGGGAATAAGCGCATTGTAATTCATGCGGCCAATCGCCAGCACCTCTAGGCCAAAGATTGCACCTGCCAGCGGGGTGCCAAATACGGATGAAAACCCCGCGCTGATGCCCGCCATCAGAACAAGACGTCGGGAGTCAGGTGTCAGTCTAAAAAGACGCGTAAACTGATCGGCGATGGATGCACCCATTTGTACTGCTGTTCCTTCACGCCCGACGGAGGCACCAAACAGATGAGAAATCACGGTGCTGATAAATACCAGCGGCGCCATGCGTAGGCGGATGACGCTGTGAGGATGGTGGATTTCATCAAGAACGAGGTTATTGCCACCTTCAACGGCGCTTCCGTACAACAGATAAATCCATCCTACAATGAAACCGGCGACAGGAAGTAACCAGATAAGCCAATGGTGGTTGACTCGGGTCGTGGTGGCCCAGTCAAGAGAAAACAGGAACAATGCGGAAGCTGTACCGGTTAGTACAGCGATGAGCAACGCAAGGGCAAGCCATTGCCCGAGTGCAGTTATTGAATTATTGAGCAGAAAGTGATTTGAGCGCATTGACGCATCCTCTGATGAATTATCATCCCGGACACACAGCGCAGCATGGCTAAAAATACGTACACCTGCTTCTTCCCGGTCCGGGAATATAAAGCAGGCATCATTAGCCACATGGCGGTTCAAGGGGGAATGCCATCCCCTGTGTGCGCTATATTACTACAAGAATCGATTCAGCAAAAGAGCGCAGCCTCCTGGCTAGCATGAGGGAATACATTGGAAAAATGCATGTTTCAAACCTGGCTTCGCCAATGGGCGCTTATTCCTGACGGCAATCCGGTTATGACGCGAACATCAACGCTATTACCTGTTGCCACAATTAAAGAGGGCCGGAAAGCCATGCTTAAGCTTACTGATGATGAAAATGAGCGTACTGGTGGTGAGCTTATGGTGTGGTGGAATGGCAGCGGTGCGGCGCAAGTGATGGCTCATGATAATGGCGCGACCTTGCTGGTACGCGCCACAGGAGCGGATTCGTTATCCGCGATGTCCAGAACGGGGGAGGATGGGCTGGCATGCCGCATTCTTTGCAATACCGCCCGACAGCTCCATCGGCCTGCAAATGTGTCTACACCGGTATTAACGCCGCTGCGGCACTGGTTTCGCAATCTTGCCCCTGCGGCGAAAATTTATGGTGGAGTCATGAGGCGCTGCGCAGAGATCGCAAACGAATTGTTCTCTTCTCCTCAGGATGACGTCGTATTGCATGGTGACTTACACCACGGCAATGTCCTCGATTTTGGTCCGGGAGGATGGCTGGCAATTGATCCCAAGGGGCTACTGGGTGAGCGAGGGTTTGATTATGCCAATATATTCACGAATCCTGACCTTGCCGATCCCCGTGTTGCTATCGCGACAGACCCAAATATTTTTAAGCAACGCGTGCAACTTGTCTCTGAGATAGCCGGGATTGAACGACAGCGACTGCTGATGTGGATAGCTGCATGGTGCGGTTTATCTTCTGCATGGTTTCTGGAGGATGGGGAAAATGCGGCGATAACCTTGCGTGTCGCGGAGTTAGCGATTGCTGAACTGGACGAAGAGAGCAGGCAATGTTGATCTAAGACACGGGGCTGGTAATTCTTAAACGTTATCATTAGGCTGGTAAACGTTTTATTAATCTATCAGTGAACGGCGGTGATGTTGTGTTGTTTATTACAAAACGAGTGGGCCGGAAATAATGACTTTGTGGTTTTCATTAATAAAAAAACGGCCAAACCTCATATTGCTGGTGGTTTTTCTCATCGGAGCAAACATCGTCGCCTGGCTTTGGGCATTCGCCGCGTTTAGTCATAATACGTCACTTCTGGCGCTGAGCCTGATCGCGTGGTGCTATGGTTTGCGTCATGCAGTCGATGCCGATCATATTGCTGCCATAGATAGTGCGACGCGAAAACTCATGCAGCAAAACAAACGTGCACTGACGACGGGGGCATGGTTTTCTCTGGGACACTCTACCATCGTCGTGCTGGCAAGCATTGGTATTGCTCTGACCACCAGCGTGTTTAAGCAGCATATGGAATGGTTTCAGAATATTGGTGGAATTATCGGAACCTCCGTTTCTGCCGCATTTCTGCTGATTCTGGCTACCATTAACCTCATCATTTTCTGTCAGGTCTGGAAGGCGTTCCGCCATCTGAAACGTACCGGTATTTATGATCTTTCCACGGAAGATGTCACGGTTTCAGGTCCGCTGAGTTGGCTATTCCGCTCAGCCTTCAGGTTGGTTGGGAAAGACTGGCACATGTATTTTGTTGGTTTCTTATTTGGCCTGGGCTTTGACACCGCGACTGAAATCTCGTTATTGGGCATATCGGCTTCAAGCGCCTCCAACGGGATGTCTGTCTGGTCCATTTTAGTATTCCCTGCGCTGTTTACCTGCGGTATGGCGCTGATTGATTGTCTCGACAGTATTCTGATGGTTGAGGCCTACGGTTGGGCATTCAATAAGCCACAACGTAAGCTGTATTACAATATGACCATTACCGGAACCTCAGTGATTGTGGCGCTGTTTATTGGCGGACTGGAGGGATTGAGCCTGCTGTCTGATGCATTTTCGTTACAGGGCGGGTTGTGGGACACGGTCAGTAACTTAAGTGACCACATGGGCAACGTCGGGTTTGCCATTATTGGTGTCTTTATTGCCTGTTGGATTATTTCCGCGTTGAACTACCGCTGGAAAAAATATGACGGTCTGACGTTCGGTTAACATAAAAAAGCCTTCCGTGATAAGGAAGGCTTTGATCTTATTAGTGGTCTACTAACTCATTTGAATTTGCACATTGTGAACCCACTATGCGCTTGTTCAACATCCGGTTGGCCACCACGCCAGACATCATAGAGCCGTTCACATTTAATGCCGTTCGCGCCATATCGACAATCGGTTCAATGGCGATAAAAATCCCCACCAGCGCCACCGGGAAATTAAGGGTTGAAAGAACAATCAACGCGGCAAATGTGCCGCCTCCACCAACGCCGGCAACACCGATAGACCCCAGCGCAATTGCAGGTAACATGGCGAGGAGAAAGTGCATTGAAAGCGGGTCAATGCCCATTGTCGGCGCAATCATTGCCACCATGATGGCAGGATAGATCCCGGCGCAACCATTTTGTCCCATGCTGGAGCCAAATGAAGCTGCGATGTTGGCTATGGTACTTTGTACCCCCATTTTTTCCTGTGCTGAAATAGCCAGCGGGATAGATGCAGCGCTGCTGCGTGACACAAATGCAAAGGTTAATACTGGCCAGACGGTTTTAAAATAGTTAATGGGATTATTGCCGCTGAATACCAGTATCAGCGCATGCACGATAAACATCATTAAGATCGCGATATAACAGGCAGCAATAAAACCTAACAGGCTAGCGAACTGTTCCAACCGATATGCGGAGAAGACACCGGCCATTAATGCCATCACGCCGTAGGGTGTGAGAGCAATAACGATACGCACCATTTTCATCACCCAAATCTGGATGGCGTTAATTCCCACGCTTAATTTCTTCCCGTCTTCTGGCGCGTCTTGTTTAACTTTTAATAATGCAATACCGGCCAGAAGAGTGAAGATCACGATACCAATAACAGAGACGCTTCTTGCTCCAGTTAAATCGAGAAAAACATTGGTGGGGATTAACGATGTAATCAGTTTAGGCAGGGAAATTGCCGTGGTTTTGCTCACATCATCCGCTGTCAGCGTTGATTGCATATGACTAAATGCACTGGCATCGAGACCTAACACATGCGCTGTGAGTAGCCCAATAAACCCAGCAATCATCACCAGACACAGCATGCAGCCAACGATGGTTAGCGACATTTTACCAATACCTGCGTTGTTTTCGAGTTTATTGATGGCGGAGAGAATCGAGATAAAAATCAGCGGAACGGCAACCAATTTCAGCAAGTTCACATAGCCATTGCCAATAATGTTATACCAGTCGATGACTATTTTACTCTTGTCGGCGGCAATCAGATGTAGGGACATGCCAATGACAGCGCCCAAGAAAATGGCTATAAAGACGCTTTTAGAAAGGGAATGGCTTTTTTGATGAATTCTGAAAATTGCCCATGAACAAACCAAAAAAATCGCGATATACGCGAGAGTAACGAACATATTGTAGCCTCTTGCCTCATTCAGCACCTGAAATGCCGGAAAGAGTTGTTTTCTGAACTATCCCCAAAACCCCCATGGTTTCAGGACCGGGGGGATTATAGGGAGGGAGGCCGTTCACAGCCACACAAAAAGTGTGGAACTGATTCAAGCGGCATCCTTATGCTTATTCTGCAAACAGCTTTTGTGACAATGTAACGGATTAACACGGTTGGTTGGGGAGCCAGCCCGGTTAAATTACTGACGAGACTCGTCGTCCCAGGCATGCGGAGCGAACAGATAACCTTTGTTGCGTACCGTTTTGATTCGATAGGGTTCAGTCGCGTTATCAAGCAGTTTTTTGCGCAACCGTGAGATCGCAACATCGACACTGCGGTCCATACCGTCGTAACTTACGCCGCGCAGGTTTTTCAGCAAGGCATCGCGATCCATAATCTGCCCGGCATGGGTTGCCAGTTCCCAAAGTAACTCAAAATCCGCCGTAGAGAGGGCGACTTGTACACCGCCGAGCAGCACAGACCGATTCGTTGGGTCAATGGTCAGTGCGCCAAAACGCAGTGTGGTGTGTGGGGTGATGGTGGCAGTCTGAATCCCTTTAGCCTGGGCTGAATGTTCGTTTTGGCGTAAATGCAGGCGCAGGCGAGCCAGCAGTACTGCCGGTGGTGTGGTTTTCAGGATGTAGTCGCAGGCACCCATTTCGAGGGCCAGAATATGGTTCATGTCACTGTCCAGCGAAGTCAGCAGGACAATTGGACCTTGCCAGCGCCCACGCAAATCACGGCAAATAGTCATACCGTCTTTACCTGGAAGCATAATATCTAACAACACCAGGTCGGGTTGCACTTGCAGGATTTTCTCTTCGGCCAAATCACCACGAGGTTCAACGATAACCTCAATATCATGCCGGGCCAGATAGGCCGCAATCAGCGAACCTACTTCGGGATCATCTTCAACAAATACGATGGTGTTCATATCATTCATTTTGAATATAAAACGCCAACATACACCGCCATCGTTTTTCCTTCCATTAATCTTTTCTAAACGAGAACGCTTCCGTTATGCTAGGGACTGATGTTATTGATGTGTTAAGGCAAAACGATGGGACTCGTAGTAAAAGCGGCGCTGGGTGCGCTGGTAGTGGTGCTGATTGGTTTACTGGCTAAAACAAAGAATTACTATATTGCGGGATTAATTCCACTGTTCCCGACCTTTGCGCTGATAGCTCACTATATTGTGGCCAGTGAGCGTGGAATAGAGGCATTACGTACAACCATTGTATTCAGCATGTGGTCGATTATTCCCTATTTTGTCTACCTCATTTCACTGTGGTACTTCACCGGTTTTATGCGTTTACCCGTCGCGCTCATTGGCTCGGTAGTTTGCTGGAGCCTGAGCGCGTGGTTGCTGATCTTTTGTTGGATAAAACTGCACTAGCGCAGGTGGCGACCACCGTCAACGGCAAAGCTGCGGCCGGTGACAAAACAACTGGTAAACAGGTAGTCTATTAAATCAATGACTTCTTTTTCACCGGGCGCTGTTTTCATCAACGATTTATTCAGCGCCTGCTGGCGATATTCTGCATCGTCACCTTCGTTAAACAGGATTAGCGAGGGGGCGATTGCATTAACTTTCACTTCCGGGGCCAGTTTGCGGGCGAATGAGCGGGTCATATTATCCAGAGCAGCTTTACTGGCAGCATACGCAATATGCTTGTCGCTGCCGCGTTCTACGACGTAATCAGTAAAATGGATAATATCGCTGGCCGCATGCCCATGTCCTCGCAGCAGTCCTTCCAGCGCGTGATTAAGCAGGTAAGGGGTATTCACGTGGATCTGCATCATACTGGACAGCACGTCAGAAAGCGGCAGCCCCGGTTTTTCGGCAACCCAGGCGCTGGCATTATGCACAATAGCGCGTAAACCTTCTGTACGGGCTTTCACTTCATTGGCAAAAGCGAGGACACCTTCGTCGGTCGCGAAGTCAGCCTGAATACACAGTGCACCCGCCTCTTGCAGGCCATCAATCGCCGGGTAGTGTGTCCGGTAGCTGACGATCACCGGCTGCTTTTGATTCAGAAAATGCCACGCGATGGCGAGACCGATGCGACGGCCTCCTCCGGTGATAAGTATTGGCAAAGCGGGCTTTTTACCCATCGAGATCTCCATGAGTCGCAAACGATGGGTCAAAAATTTAACCCATCAGCATCCAGGTCGCTGGAACAGCTGCTACAAGAAGCAGGCCGATCAAAGCCATTTCCTGGCGTTTTAATACGTTGTCATGCGCGTGAGTTTTGCGGGCATAAAGGAAAACCAGCAACCCCGGAGCATACAGCACCACGGACAACAGCAGGTGCATCGGACCTGACGCGTACAGTAACCATAAGCCATAAATGCATGCACCGACACCCACAGCCTGATGAATTGGACGGGTCGCTATTTTCAGTAAAAATGCGCCGACGAGGAAATAGGGCACCAGAATCATCTCTGAGGCAATAGTCAGCAGCGTATTGTAGTCAGAACCTGTGAGCCAGATCAGCACCAGACAGACCTGTACGCAGATGTTCGTCAGCCACAGTGATGCAGATGGTGCACCTTGCGCATTCTGACGGGCAAAAATACGCGGGAATGCTTTGTGCGTGGATGCCAGAAACGGGACTTCCGCTGCCATAATCGTCCAGCTCAAATAGGCGCCGCAGACAGAGACAATCAAACCCGCGGCGATAATGATTTCGCCCCACGGCCCCATCATTTTTACCATCAGACCAGCCATTGATGGGTTGCGGATTTCAGCCAGTTCCGGGCGTGCGACCACGCCAAGAGAAAGCAGGGTCACCAACAGGTATACGCCAAGCGCGGCAAGTACGGCCAGCAGCGTTGCGCGTCCGACATCGCGTTTGTTCCTCGCCCGTGCGGAAACCACGACAGCGCCTTCCACACCGATAAACACCCACAGGGTGATAAGCATGGTGTTTTTGACTTGCTCCCAAACAGGAACACCCAGTTTCACACCGGTAAAATCGAGGCTAAAGGTGTCAAGCTTAAATAACATGAATGCCAGAACGATAAACAGGCCAAGCGGCAGTAGCTTCGCCAGCGTCGCCACCAGATTAATGCTGGCGGCTGTCTGTACGCCACGTAACACCAGAAAATGCACGATCCACAGCAGTACCGATGCTCCAACAATAGACTGCCAGGTATTTCCGTCGCCAAACAGACGAAACGCAGGTGTATCGGTAAAGAAGCTAAGTGCGGAAAAGACGATAACCAGATAGGAAACGTTAGCGATAACGGCACACAGCCAATATCCCCACGCGGAACAGAAACCGATCAGCTCTCCGAAACCTTCACGCGCGTAGGTAAAGATACCACCGTCCAGTTCCGGGCGGATACGTGTCAGGATAAGCATGGCAAACGCGAGCAGCAGGATCCCCGCCCCCGTAATCGCCCAGCCAATCAATAACGCTGCCGGGCTCGCTACCGCAGCCATATTTTGTGGCAGGCTGAAAACACCAGCGCCAAGCATTGAGCTTAAAACCAGCGCTGTCAGTGCGCTCAGACCCAATTTCTTTTCCATTTGTATCCAGTTACAAAAACGAGAGTGAGAGAATAATTATTTTGGCAAACCGCATAAAAATGGTGAAAGCCACTAAGGCGCGGGATTTTACGGAGAGAAGACAGCGCATGCAATGGGGATAGGCAGATTTGTGACTAAAAATGATAAAGGCGGCATAAAGCCGCCTTTTATTATTACTATTGTCTGTTACTTATACAGGTCGGCGCTGATGGTCATGTTGTTACCACGTTCCGACCACTGGCGGGTGATGTGGTAGTACTTAGCCCCTTTTTTCGCTGCACGTTTAGCAACCTGGTAAGATACTTCGGTCATGTTGCCATAGTTACCGGTGAACTTGATGCTGTCGAATGGCACCATCATCGCGGCGGTAGCTTTGTTCAGCTCTTCAACTTTAGTACCGTCAGGCAGGGTGACAGTGTAACGTCCGCCTTTAGTTGACTGCGTTTCGAAGAAACGACCCACTTCGGCACTCGGAGACGCGGTTGTTGCCACACCAGGAATTTCAACTTTCTTCGCGGCTTCGCCACCGGCTGCTAACGCGGCACGTCCGGCATCAGAATCAGCCGGGATCGCATCAGGGCTTTGAACAACACGTTTTTTCGCATCTTCTTTGTAGATGAATGCGGTAATACGTTGGTTACCCCCCTGGTTGGCATCAACCTGGCGTACAATATAGAAAGAGTAAGCCCCTTTTTCTTTCGCCACTTTGGTGATGGCATCATTGACTTCAGGCTGGCTGCGGTAGAAACCCTGAACCGTAACGGTATCGAAAGGTTCAATCAGAACGGCCTGGTCTTTCGGTAATTCCATAACGCCGTTGATGACGCGATTTTTGGTGACTTCTGCTTTTTCAGCGTCGGCTTTATAGATATCGGCGACAACACGCCAGTTACCGCCACTGCCAAAATCTGAGGTATCAACAACATAAAAGGAGGCTGCACCGTCTTTATCTGCACGACGGGATACAGCGTCTACCGCATCACCGATAGCATTAAAACGACCGGTAACCACAATGCGGTCATAGGGTTTCAGGGCAGCTGCTTGCTCCGGCGTCAATTCTGTCGCTGCATTTACAGAAAAAGCAGTCGCAGAAAGAAGAGCGGACGCCAGGAGAGTGTTCTTAAGCTTCATAAAAATAATCCTTCGCCTTGCGCAAACCAGGTACTGGTATTGTTATTGACTAGAAACGTGGCTGATTATTGCATTTAAATTGTGTCAGTGTCTGCGTGATTTTTCACTCATCGTGCCACCCATGCTAACAACATCGATAACATTTAGTGATATGTCTAAAAATTCGGCGTTTGGCGGCTAAAACTGATAAAGCAGTTGAATTTCATAAGTTAATTTAATGTTAATCAATTGTTCTACGGTGGCGCTTAATCATGTTTTGCCGCTTCGCTTGAGCGAATTATCAGCCTTTGTGGGCTATTTAAAGGGCATTATCCCTGCTTGCGAGTGAATTCATTCCTGTTTTGCAAATTTCATAATAAATACTGTTTTTTGGCGCTAGATCACAGGCGTCATTTTCAGTAGGTTATACAGAGTTTGTTACTGTTTTATTTTATTGAGGTAACACTGAGCTCTCTCGGGAGTGTGCGCATGCCTCTTGCGAACATTGATAAACCATCATCAAAAATACAGATGGAAGGGAACATTATGCGAATTGGCATACCAAAAGAACGGTTAACCAATGAAACCCGTGTTGCAGCCACACCGAAAACGGTTGAGCAGCTGCTGAAGCTGGGTTTTAGCGTCGCGGTTGAAAGCGGCGCAGGTCAACTGGCTAGTTTTGACGATAAGGCGTTTGTGCAAGCAGGCGCAGAAATTGTTGACGGGAATGCGGTCTGGCAGTCAGAGATTATCCTGAAGGTCAATGCGCCAGAAGCGTTTGAGATTCCGTTGCTTAATCCGGGTACAACGCTGGTGAGCTTTCTCTGGCCTGCGCAGAACCCTGAGCTACTGCAAAAACTCGCTGAGAGAAATGTGACGGTCATGGCCATGGATTCAGTGCCACGTATTTCGCGTGCGCAGTCACTGGATGCCTTAAGCTCGATGGCCAACATTGCAGGGTATCGTGCAATTGTTGAAGCTGCACATGAGTTCGGACGGTTCTTTACCGGACAAATTACCGCGGCGGGTAAAGTTCCACCTGCCAAGGTGATGGTGATCGGTGCGGGAGTGGCGGGATTGGCCGCAATCGGTGCAGCAAACAGCCTCGGGGCAATTGTTCGCGCCTTTGACACACGCCCGGAAGTAAAAGAACAAGTTCAGAGTATGGGCGCTGAGTTCCTCGAACTGGACTTTAAAGAAGAAGCGGGCAGCGGCGATGGCTACGCCAAAGTGATGTCCGAAGCGTTTATTAAAGCGGAGATGGCGCTGTTCGCCGCTCAGGCAAAAGACGTCGACATCATCGTTACCACCGCGCTGATCCCGGGGAAACCCGCGCCGAAACTGATCACGCGAGAGATGGTTGATTCGATGAAGTCCGGCAGTGTCATTGTCGATCTCGCCGCGCAAAACGGAGGTAACTGCGAGTATACCGTTGCCAATCAGGTGACCACCACCGAGAACGGCGTCAAGGTTATCGGCTATACCGATTTGCCGGGTCGTTTGCCGACGCAGTCTTCACAATTGTATGGCACCAACCTCGTCAACCTGCTCAAACTGTTGTGCAAAGAGAAAGACGGCAACATCACCGTTGATTTTGACGATGTGGTGGTGCGCGGCGTGACAGTGGTTCGCGATGGTGAAATTACGTGGCCTGCACCACCAATCCAGGTTTCTGCTCAGCCACAAGCGGCGCCTAAAGCTGCACCTGCACCGCAGGAAGAGAAAAAACCTGCGTCTCCATGGCGCAAATATGCCCTGATGGCGCTGGTGGTGATTCTGTTTGGCTGGCTAGCCGATGTCGCGCCAAAAGAGTTCCTCGGACACTTTACGGTGTTCGCACTTTCCTGCGTGGTGGGTTACTACGTGGTGTGGAATGTCTCGCATGCGTTGCATACCCCGCTGATGTCCGTGACTAACGCTATCTCCGGGATCATCGTCGTGGGGGCATTATTACAAATTGGCCAGGGCGGCTGGGTGAGTTTCCTGAGTTTTATCGCGGTGCTTATTGCCAGCATTAATATTTTCGGTGGCTTCACCGTGACTCAGCGCATGCTGAAAATGTTCCGGAAAAACTAAGGGGTAACATATGTCTGGAGGATTAGTTACAGCTGCATACATTGTTGCCGCAATCCTGTTTATTTTTAGTCTGGCGGGGCTTTCCAAACACGAAACGTCTCAACAGGGTAACAACTATGGTATCGCCGGGATGGCGATTGCGCTGATTGCCACGATTTTTGGCCCGGATACCGGTAACGTCGCCTGGATTCTGGTCGCAATGATCATCGGTGGTGCAATTGGTATTCGTCTGGCGAAAAGAGTCGAGATGACCGAGATGCCGGAGCTGGTGGCGATTCTGCACAGCTTCGTCGGTCTGGCAGCCGTACTGGTTGGTTTCAACAGCTATCTGTATCACGATACCGGTCTGGAACCGATCCTGGTGAACATTCACCTGACAGAAGTGTTCCTCGGCATCTTTATCGGTGCAGTAACCTTCACCGGTTCTGTCGTGGCGTTTGGTAAACTGCGCGGCAAGATCTCATCGAAGCCGCTGATGCTGCCGAATCGCCATAAGTTGAACCTGGCGGCGCTGGTGGTCTCTTTCCTGCTGCTGGTCGTGTTTGTTCGTACCGAGAGCGTGGGCCTGCAGGTCCTGGCGCTGCTGGTGATGACTATTATCGCACTGGCGTTTGGCTGGCACCTGGTAGCATCCATCGGTGGGGCCGATATGCCGGTTGTCGTCTCTATGCTGAACTCCTATTCAGGATGGGCGGCAGCAGCGGCAGGCTTTATGCTGAGCAACGATCTGCTGATCGTTACGGGGGCGCTGGTCGGTTCCTCGGGTGCGATCCTGTCTTACATTATGTGTAAGGCAATGAACCGCTCTTTCATCAGCGTTATTGCGGGGGGATTTGGCACTGACGGCTCCTCAACCGGTGATACCGAAGAAGCCGGTGAACATCGTGAGATTAATGCCGAAGATACCGCTGAAATGCTGAAAAATTCGCATTCCGTGATTATCACCCCAGGCTACGGTATGGCGGTGGCGCAGGCGCAGTATCCGGTGGCAGAAATTACTGAGAAACTGCGCGCCCGTGGTATCAAAGTTCGCTTTGGTATTCACCCGGTAGCAGGGCGCTTGCCTGGTCATATGAACGTGCTGCTGGCGGAAGCCAAAGTGCCGTATGACATCGTGTTGGAAATGGATGAGATCAACGATGATTTCGCCGACACCGATACCGTGCTGGTGATTGGCGCGAATGATACGGTAAACCCGGCAGCGCAAGACGATCCGCGCAGCCCGATTGCCGGAATGCCAGTACTGGAAGTGTGGAAAGCGCAGAATGTTATCGTGTTCAAACGTTCAATGAACACCGGCTATGCAGGCGTGCAGAACCCGCTGTTCTTTAAAGAAAACACCCATATGCTGTTTGGCGATGCCAAAGCCAGCGTGGATGCGATTCTAAAAGCGTTGTAATGCGTGCTTAAAAGTAAGACGGCCTCTGCGGAGGCCGTTTTTTTGTTACACATCCAGTTTACGCTGGGTTAACCATTCCACGCGAGCGGGATCGCGATGCGAGAAAAATGCACTGATCCCGGCGTCCATGGCGGCGATTTGCGTCATTTCTTCAGCCGTTAGGGTAAAATCCAGTATCTGAATATTCTCTGCCATACGCGCTTTATGCACGGTTTTCGCCAGAGAAATAATTCCGCGTTGATAAATCCAACGCAGCACCACCTGACCGACGCTTTTCCCGTACTTCTCACCAATCGCGGCCAGTGTCGGATTTTGAAACAGGTCATTGCGTCCCTCGGCGAACGGCGCCCAGGCCTGTGGTTGAATATTGCGGCTCTGCATCCAGGCTACGGCATGCGGTTGCTGGTGGAAGGGATTCACCTCTATCTGATTCACCGCCGGGATGATGCGGTTGAAGGCCATCAAATCTGCCAGACGGTCCGGGTGAAAATTGCTGACGCCAATCGCGCGAATTTTCCCTTCCTCGTAGAGTTCCTCCATAGCACGCCAGGCACCGTGTACGTCGCCATAGGGCTGGTGGATTAAATACAGGTCAAGGTAGTCAAGCTGAAGACGCTGCAACGAACGTGCAAACTGAGCTTTCGCGCCAGCGTAGCTGGTATCCTGTAACCACAGCTTGGTTGTGATGAAGAGTTCATCGCGGGGTACGCCGCTTTGTTTCAGCGCATTGCCGACCTGAGTTTCATTCAGATAGGAGGCGGCGGTATCGATCAGGCGATATCCTGTTTCGATGGCATCCCGCACGGCTTGCTCACACTCGTTTGCGTCGGTCATTTGGTATACGCCAAAACCGAGCAGAGGCATCTCAACACCGTTATTTAAGACTGTTGTATTCATGGAACGCTCCTGAACATCATTTTTGCATTGGCAGCAGATTAGCAAATATCTGTTCACACCATTAGTTGGTTAAATTGGCATAAACCTATGAGCTAAATTCATTTTTAGCAGGATAATATGCGAAGATTGTCACATATGTTTGGTGCGAAAAGGGTGTTATTCATGATCGACACTCATAAACTTATGCTTCTTTCGCTATCTAATCACGGCCATTCACCCTGTATATACTGCCACCTGACTTTTCCTAAGATATCAGGACGCTATGCGTATATGTAAACAGCGCTCGCCGGTTGCTACTGCAAGCCACACCGGTCTCTCTTTTATTCTTATCCTCAGCGGCTTGATGGCCTTTACTTCACTTTCAACAGATATCTACCTCCCGGCGATGCCGACTATGGCAGGGGATTTAAACGGTAATGTGGAGCTTACTGTTACCGGTTTTTTGGTGGGGTTTGCTATTGCGCAGTTGATCTGGGGACCGATCAGCGATCATCTGGGCAGACGTAAACCGTTGTTCATCGGCATGGTGCTGTTTATCATCGGCTCAGCGGGGTGCGCGCTGTCTACGGATATTACGCAAATTGTTTTCTGGCGGGTCTTTCAGGCGCTGGGGGCCTGTACCGGACCGATGCTGGCGCGTGCCATGATTCGTGATCTCTTTGCTCGTACTCGTGCGGCACAAATGTTGTCAACCCTGGTACTGGTTATGGCGATTGCCCCCATTGCAGGGCCATTGATTGGCGGGCAAATTATTCTACTGAGCACCTGGCACTCTATTTTTTGGTTACTGGTCGTCATTGGTGTGCTGATGTTTATCTCTTTGCTGTGGTTGCCTGAAACACTATCTGAAGAAAGACGTGTAAAAGCCTCACTGGCAGGCGCATTTCATCATTACCGCGTGCTATTAACCAATGGTCGATTTATGCGCTACACCCTGAGTCTGACCTTTTATTACGTGGGTGCGTATGCGTTTATTACCGGTTCGCCATTTGTTTACATTCGCTATTATCATGTCGATCCGCAGCATTACGGCTGGTTATTTGCGTTAAATATTGTCGGCGTTATGGCGATGAGTGCGGTCAACCGCCGGCTGGTGCAACGGCATGCGTTAGAACAGTTGCTGAAGTACGCGACGATGTTGGCGGCACTGGCTGCTGTTGCATTGGCACTGTTGGTTAAGCTGGAAGTAGGGGGGGTTATTGCCATTATCATCACTGTGTTTCTGTTGTTTTCGATGAATGGGATCATTGCAGCAACGTCGACGGCCGCCGCGCTGGATGCGGCCCCCAATATCGCCGGTTCAGCATCGGCGCTGATTGGCTCATTACAGTATGGCAGTGGCATCATCTCGTCTTTACTGCTGGCGAGATTGAGTGACGGCACCCCCTGGACCATGGCATGGATTATTGCGCTATTCACACTGATGAGCGCCGCACTGGCATTCCGTGTCAAACAGTAGTTGAACAGCCCCGCGATAGCGGGGCATACACTTATTCTTTGTTAAGATCGCTCAGCAGGACGGCAATGCTTTGACCGCCATTTGTTTGCTCAAGGGCAATCTTTGCGATGATGGTCAGCGGTACTGAAAGCAGCATTCCAACGGGGCCGAGCAGCCAGCCCCAAAAAATCAGCGACAGGAATACCACCAGCGTAGAAAGTCCCAGCCCACGCCCCATGATGCGGGGTTCGAGGATATTGCCGAATACCAGGTTAATCACAAGATAACCTGCCAGCACGAGCAATGCGTCGTAAAAACCACTGAATACCAGTACCTGAGCAATAGGGGGAATTGCTGCCAGCACCGAACCGATGTTAGGAATATAGTTCAGGGCAAAGGCCAGTAGTCCCCAGACAAACGCGAAGCGGACATCCAGTGCGGCAAGCATGCCCCAGGCGACCAGACCGGTGACGATACTGATGGCGGTTTTTAGTACCAGATAGTGTGAGACACTGTCGATAGCGCGTTGGATCGCGGCCATTCCTTCAAGCGGCCGGCTCATCATTTGTTTAAGTTTGCTGGGGAGTTGCGGTACTTCCAGCAGCATAAAAACCACGGTCAGCAACAATAGGAATATCGAGGACATCGCATTAGAGAGTTGCGTCAATAAATTGGTGACCAACGTCATCGCAGCGTTTGGATCGACATATTTCACCAACTCGTCTACGGAAACACCGATCCCCGCACGTTGTAGCCACGGTTCGATATTTTTCAGTGGGATAACCAATGACGAACGATATTGCGGTAGTGTACGCGCAAGTTCATTTAAGGATGTACCTAAATAAGCCAGAAGCAGCACCATTAGCATGACAATAATAACAACCAGCAATGATACGGCGAATACACGCGGTATGCGGAGCTTAGCCATGCGTTGTACTACAGGATTGAGTACGACGGCGATAAATAACGCCAGAATAAACGGTACGATGATATCGGCAGCAAATCGGATACCGGTTAGAATGATAACTAACATGCCGAGCATAATAACTATTTTTAAGCCGTTAAGCGTGATGATCGGTTTTGCCATGTGAATCCCTGAATTTTTTATCAATATAATAATGTGATCCGCCTCGAGCCGTTATAACAAAAATCAAACGAGCCGGGTAAAGAAGTGAAAAGATTTTGAGTTCGCATTGAACCTATGATACAAATCATCTGTGTTTAACTACCGAGGACAATTATCATCCGCGATGATGAGAAGCAACACTGCGGATAATTGTAATATTATGGACAATACGTTCAGGATGTTTTTGCGTTTACCTACACTTCTTCGTACCTCTTCTACTTTCTTGCTTGCGGGTGAGCAACACTGGCGCAACGCGCTTTAGTCCTTTCTGCTGCCTGAGCTGGCGTTATGCGCTGAGCTATCTGATTCTATTTTTTGGTTTACTGCGTGCAGTAGGCCCAAAGGACTATATTCTCAAGCAGGAGAAGCATCATGTTTTACTGGATATTATTAGGTCTGGCCATTGTGGCTGAAATTACCGGTACGCTGTCAATGAAATGGGCAAGTGTAGGCCATGGTAATGCGGGCTTTATTTTAATGCTGGTAATGATCGCCTTATCGTATATTTTTCTTAGTTTTGCCGTTAAAAAAATCGCCCTTGGTGTGGCCTATGCCTTATGGGAAGGTATCGGAATTTTATTTATTACGCTGTTTAGCGTGCTGTTATTCGACGAAACCTTATCCACGATGAAAGTTGCTGGACTGGTCTCGCTGGTGTTAGGCATTGTGTTGATCAAATCGGGTACACGCAAGCCGGCAAAAGCGAGGAGGGAGGTGATCCATGCAGCAGTTTGAGTGGGTTCACGGCGCCTGGCTTGGAATGGCCATCGTTCTTGAAATCGTCGCTAACGTCTTCTTAAAATTTTCCGATGGTTTCCGCCGTAAGGCTTATGGCGTGTTGTCGCTGGTGGCGGTGTTAGCGGCCTTTAGTGCGCTGTCCCAGGCGGTAAAAGGGATCGACCTTTCTGTCGCCTACGCGCTGTGGGGAGGATTCGGGATCGCCGCAACGTTAGCCGCAGGATGGGTGCTTTTTGGTCAGCGCCTGAATAACAAAGGCTGGATTGGCGTCGCACTGCTTCTGGCCGGAATGATAATGATCAAACTTGCCTAATCTTCGTGCTGCCCGCAAACGTGGGCAGCATGTGTCATCCTTTCGCCAGTGCTTCGAGTTTATCGCGAAAACCCGTCACAGAAATGGCGCGATTATCTGCCCGCCAGCGATCTTTTGCTGCTGGAGCGGAGCTTTGCACACCAATCAATTGCCAGCCTGAATCTGTCTTTAACATCAATGGGGAGCCGCTGTCGCCAGGGAGCGTATCGCACTGATGCGACAAGACAGTATTTTGCGCCCAGCCAGTTACCACGCAATCCTGATGCGTGTACAGGTCATCCAGGTGATCTTCCGGGTACCCCGACTGAGTCACTTTACGGTCAGCAGCTTTTAGCGCAGCGGTTAACGCGGCTTTATCACCGTCAAATAACGGTAGCGGCGCGATCCCGGAGGGGGGATAACGTAACACCACCAGACCAAAATCCCACGGTGCCGCAGAAGGGGGGACAATCCAGCCGTCACCCTCTGCTTTTAGACGCTTGCCGAGAGAGGGATCAACCCGTCCTTCAATGCCGTGGATTTCATAACGCCAGATCCCCTTTTTCGACACAAAACGAAGCGCGACGGCTTTATCCGGCTTGCCTTTCGGTGGGGTGAGTAAGCAGTGCCCGGCGGTCAGGGCCAGGTGAGGTGAAATGAGCGTAGCCGTACACAGGTTGCCGCTGGCGGTTTCCAGTTGCCCGATAGCGTCCCACGGTGATTGCGTTGGGTCAGTCACCCTCACACGATCGTCATGACCAAAAAACAGCGTTTTTATGTTATCGGCTTCAGCAATGGTCGTTTCAGGCTGCTCCGCATGTGCAACGACAGGAAATAGACAAATTGAACCCAGTAATACCGCAATGGTTTTATGCATATCACACTCTGGTGGGGAATTATGATTATTAACAGCAAACCCTCAGTTAATACTATAGACGGGACGGCGGGAAAGTGGGAGTAAAATCAGATAACTACACTCAGGAAAGATAAAAATGCATGGCGATAAGCGCGCAAATTATCAGGGTAATAAGAATGAACTCAAAGCGGTAATGTGACACCATTTTACCCTCCGAAAGGCGGCGCTAAATCAGACTGATTTAGCGCCGTATGCTATGGCATGGGGGACGCCATGGTTACTACAGATGTTTTATGCAGCCGGTTGAGCAGCGGGTTTAGCGGTTTCGTGTTTTACTGCTTTTTTGGTGTGTTTTTTAGCGGCCTGAGCTTTCTGCTCTGCGGCTGGTTTGGTTGCTGCTTTTTTGGTGTGTTTCTTCGCAGCCTGAGCTTTCTGCTCTGGCGCTTTTTGTTCTACAGCCGGTTTAGCTGCGGATTTTTTAGCGTGCTTTTTGGCAGCCTGTGCTTTCTGCGGAGCTGCTTTGTGTTGTTTTTTATGATGAGTGGTTTTTGCCGGTGCGGCTTTTGTGGTCGCAGCAGCAGTCGGAGCGGTAGTAGCAGTTGTTTCAGCAGCAAATGCAGCGGAGGACAGACCCATAGCAGCGGCAACAACCAGAGCTAATACTTTTTTCATTCTCATACCCTCGATTTGGTTTTTCATTCAACCCCACTGCGGGGCCGTTGAAATAACTATATCGCTGTAATCTCTGGGCTTCCGTGAGTCATTGGTTTCGGCGTGTAACCGTTTGTACAATGACTCACGGTATATGATTACAGATAGCGGGCTTCCAGATGGGCGCGGAAATAGCGGCTGCTCAGCGATTCTCCGGTTGCCTGGGTAATGAGCTGCTCGGTCGTGAAACGACTGCCATGTTGCCAGATATTCTGGCGCAACCAGTCAAACAAGGCGCTGAAGTTTCCTTGCGCAATGGCGTGGTTTAAGTCTGGCAATGCGCGGTTAGCCGCACTGAAAAGCTGTGCTGCATACATCGCCCCCAATGTGTACGAAGGGAAGTAACCAAAACCGCCATCGGTCCAGTGGATATCCTGCATACATCCATTACGATAGTTCCCGATCGTAGAGAGCCCTAACCAGGCCTGCATTTTTTCATTCCACAAGGCAGGAATATCATCGACCTCAATGTCGCCGTTAATCAACGCGCGCTCGATTTCATAACGCAGGATCACGTGAGCAGGATAGCTAACCTCGTCAGCGTCAACGCGGATAAAGCCCGGTTTGACCTGCTGGTTCCAGGCGATGAAATTGCTTTCCTCAAAGGCGGGTTGATCGCCAAAATGCCGTGTTACTGCGGGAATTAACCGTTTCAGAAACGCCGGGCTACGGCCTAATTGCATTTCAAAGAACAGGCTCTGAGACTCATGGATGGCGGTCGATCGTGCCAGGGCAATAGGTTGTCCTGACCAGTTACGCGGCAGATTTTGCTCATAACGCGCATGACCTGTCTCATGAATGACGCCAAATAACGCGCTGAGCAGTTCGTTTTCATCATAGCGGGTGGTAATCCGAACATCTTCTGGTACGCCGCCACAGAACGGATGTGCACTGATGTCCAGCCGTCCTGCGGTAAAATCAAAACCTAACTGCGCCATGGTTTCAAGACCCAGCTCACGCTGAACTGCAGTCGGGAAGGGGCCTGTGGGGGCGATAAGCGATAGTTGCGATTGTTTGGCCACCACCTTATTGAGCAATTCGGGTAGCCAGCTTTTGATATCGGCAAAGAGAATATCCAGCCGGGCGCTGGTCATCTCTGGTTCAAAGACATCCAGCAATGCGTCGTAGGGCGAACATCCTTTCGCTTCTGCACGCAGTTGGGCTTCTTCGCGGCTGTACTTAACCACCTCTTTCAGGTTTTCAGCAAACCCTTCCCAGTCATTGGCTGGGCGTTGGCTGCGCCAGGCATGTTCGCAACGACTGCCTGCCAGTGATTTCGCTTCTACCAGTGATTCGGGTAGCAAGGACGCTTGATGATGTAGCCGTGACATTTCGCGCAGATTGGCCTGCTCGACATCGTTCAGGTCTTCCTGCTGTGCGGCGGCGATCCACTTTGCCACATTGGCATCGGTTAACAGTTGATGTTCAAGCACGCTCAGTTCAGCCAGCGCTTCACCCCGGGCTTTGCTACCGCCAGGCGGCATCATGGTAAACATGTCCCAACTGGCGATTGCCGAGAGGTGGGAGAAGCGAGAGAGGCGCTGGAACGTGCGGGTGAGTTGATGGTAATTATCATTGTTACTCATTTTTTGTTCTCGTTCTGCTTAGGTGTAGTGAGAAGTTTATCGTGATTCATTCACTTTTCATAAACACACCTTTATAACTGGTTTTCCGTAACAGCTTTTTATAGCGAAAAGCCAGCAGCACGACAAAACAAATGGCGTAGATAATGGGGAGCGGTGATAACACTTTTACCGACCACAGGTAATGCAGCGGTAGCAAAATAGCGGCCAGATAGACGTAGTTGTGCAACGTTTGCCAGCGTTTGCCCATTTTACGTTGCGCGACTTGTGTGGAGGTTAGCGTCAGCAGGAGTAAGATAGCCCAACCCGTCATGCCCAGCGTTAACCATGGGCGCGAAACCAGTTCACGTCCTAACAATCCTGGATTTTGTATACCCAGCTCCAGCAACGCATAGCTGGTCAAATGCAGCGTGGCCCATGCAAAACACCATAAACCTAACAACCGCCGGGTGCGAAACAACAAAGGCTGCTTTGCATAGCGCGCAAGCGGCGATATCAGCAGGGTAGCCAGCAAAAACTTCAGCGCGGTAATGCCTGTAAAGTGCTGGATATCTTTTCCCGGATCGGCACCTAACCCACCATGCTGTGCGGCCCAGAAGAGCCATAGCAGGGGTAAAAAACCGGCGAGATGCAACAACCCTTTCAGGCTGGTTATCTGTTTTGCGGTTAGCCTCACTTAAAAATACTCCCGTAAATCCATGCCCTGATATAAAGAAGCCACCTCATCGGCATAACCATTAAAAGGCAACGTGGGCTGTCGCTGTACATCAAGAATGCCACCCGAACCGATAAAACGCTCCGTGGCCTGAGACCAACGAGGGTGATCGACCTGTGGATTTACATTGGCGTAAAAACCGTATTCGTTCGGCGCTGACATATTCCAGGTCGTCGGCGGCTGCTCGCGCGTCAGCTTAATACTGACTATCGATTTAATGCCCTTGAAGCCGTACTTCCAGGGGACGGTCAGGCGTATCGGCGCCCCGTTTTGCGGTGGCAAAGCTTTGCCATACACGCCCACGGTTAGCAGTGTTAGCGGGTGCATAGCCTCATCCAAACGCAGACCTTCAACATAAGGATATTTCAACCCTCCGCCAATGAAGCGATCTTTCTGGCCGGGCATTTCATCAGGGGCGTAGCGAGTTTCAAAGGCGACGTATTTGGCGTGACTGGTTGGCTCAACCAGAGCTAATAATTTATGCAAAGGAAAACCCACCCACGGTATAACCATCGACCAGGCCTCAACGCAACGCATCCGGTAAATACGCTCTTCTAATGGAAAACGCGTGGTCAGCGCATCATGATCCAACGTTAAAGGTTTGTTCACCTCACCGCTGATGGTCAACGTCCAGGGATCGGTTTTCAGGCTACCGCCATTGGCGGCTGGATCGGCTTTATCCAGACCAAATTCATAGAAATTGTTGTAGCCCGTCACCTTATCTTCCGGCGTCAGGGACAGATTGTTTTGCCAGCGCTCAGGCTTTATGAACTCGAGCGTTTTGCCCGCCGGTGCAGGCGGACGATCGTTGCCTTTAAACCAATTCAACAAACTGGCCTGTGTCGGGGCAGGCAACGACGCCGCCGCCGCGCCTATCCCAAGGGCTTTGAGGATCTGTCGTCGTTGCATAAAAAAGACTGACTCGGCTGTAACATCAGCTTCCCGAAGTGGACGTTTTTTCTGCATAACGTTTCCTTTTTATTTTCATGTTAGGGAAAACAAAGCGGCGTTTCCCTGTTGATGCCTGAGGTGTCGATAACAACATACTGCGCGCCTGCGTATCCCAGGATCCTCACGAAAAGTTAAAAATTTTGTGATAACTTCCGCCCCTTGCCTGAGGTAAGCTTTCAGCACGACGAGAGGGGGGATGACACCGATGGCAGGCGCAAAAAAGATATTTTTGGTGGAAGATGACAGTGATATTGCCGCACTTTTGCAACTGAGCCTGAAGGATGAGGGGTACGAAATTATTCATGAGGCTGATGGAGCACGAGCGCTTGAGCAACTTGAGAAGCACGTCTGGGATGCTGTTATCCTCGATTTGATGCTGCCGGGCGTGGACGGTCTGGAGATTTGTCGTCGCATTCGTCAAATGAGTTTCTATCTCCCTGTCATCATTATCAGCGCCCGCACCAGTGAAACTCACCGCGTATTAGGACTGGAAATGGGGGCCGATGATTATTTAGCCAAACCTTTCTCGGTGCTGGAATTGATGGCTCGGGTGAAGGCACTGTTTCGCCGTCAGGCGGCTATGAGTCAGAATTTGCGTGTGGAGGCGGGGATTATTACCGTCCATGGCGTGCAGATTGATCCCTTAGCCCGGGAAGTCCGCCAGCATGGTACATCCCTCGATTTAACGCCGCGTGAATTCGATCTGCTCTATTTTTTTGCCCGTCATCCAGGGGAGGTCTTTTCGCGTCAGGCGCTGTTAGATCAGGTGTGGGGTTACCAGCATGAAGGGTATGAGCATACGGTGAACAGTCATATCAATCGCCTGCGGACCAAAATTGAAAAAGATGCTGCGGAGCCGGAAATTATTCTCACGGTTTGGGGACGAGGCTATAAGCTTGCTGCGGTTAACGCGGAGCATCAGCCATGATTTATCGCCTGTCGCTGAGCCAGCGTCTGACCCTTGTTTTTACCGCCATTATGCTGATTTGCGCGGTTGCCGTCAGCGTTGTCCAGATCCGCAGCAGTAAACAGTATGGCGACGCCATGGTGCAAAGGCTCTCGCTGGAACTGGCGAGCAAGATTGTCAAAAGTGAGTCGCTTATTGATGCCCGTGGGCAGGTGAATCGCCAGACGTTAAAAGGACTTTTTAATCACCTGATGACGCTCAACCCAAGCGTGGAGCTGTATCTGGTTTCACCGTCAGGTGAAATACTCGCCGATGCCGCTCCGCCTGGACATATTCAACGCCAGAAAATTAGCGTACAGCCGATCCAGGTTTTCCTTAATTCGGACGAACTTCCCGTATACGGCAACGATCCGCGCAGCAGCCAGCAAAAAGTATTCAGCGCCGCGCCAGTCTTATTTAATGGTGAGCTGCATGGCTATTTGTACATCATTCTGCAGGGCGAAGACGTGAATATGTTGGCGAATACAGCCTGGCAAAAAACGCTCTGGAATACCGTTGCCTGGACGTTAATACTGGTTTTATTAGCCGGTGCAATCGCGGGGGGACTGGTGTGGCGATGGGTGACGAACCCGGTGAAAAGGCTAACTGGTCAGGTGGTCAAGCTGGAGCAGGACAGCATTAGCGTCATCAAACAGCTGGCGCAAAAAAATCCCGAACCGGCCCCGGCGAATGAAATAGCGTTGCTGAACAATGCGTTTATCGAGTTAGCGCAGAAAATTGCACAGCAGTGGGATCTATTGGCTGACAGCGATCGTCAGCGCAGAGAGTTTATAGCCAATATATCGCACGATTTACGTACACCGCTGACTTCACTGCTGGGGTATCTGGAAATGCTGTCGCTGAAAGCCGATACAATGACGCCGGAGGAAAACCGACATTATCTTGGCATCGCGCTGCGCCAGGGACATAAGGTTCGCCATCTGTCACAACAGCTGTTTGAGCTGGCAAGGCTTGAGCATGGCGGTATAAAACCGCAGCGTGAACGATTTGCTATTGGCGAGCTAATCCAGGATGTGGCGCAGAAGTTTGATCTCCCTGTTGCCACGCGTCATTTACAGTTGCACCTTGACGTAATGGGGCCACTACCGTTGGTGAATGCTGATTTATCGATGATGGAAAGAGTTGTGACGAATTTGCTGGATAACGCTATCCGCCATACACCTGACGGGGGCGAAGTGCGGCTAAAAGTCTGGCGTGATGCAGACCGCTTGTTAGCTGAAGTGCAGGACAACGGGCCGGGGGTAGAAGAGGCTGTACGAGAAGTATTATTTCAGCGCCCGACCGCGTTAATTCCCCGTGAGCAGCGGGCTGAGCGAGGCGGACTGGGCTTACTGATTGTGCGCAGAATGCTCGAACTGCATGGGGGAGATATCAGCCTGGTTAATTCAACGGCAGGGGCCTGCTTCCGTTTTTCGTTGCCGCTGATGGATTCTTCACTGAGTCGCTGACCATGATGTTCCGGCGTACAGGGTTTATAACGCTTTCTGGCATTGTAACCCTGGACATGGCGTAAAAATTGGTAGGTTGTCAGTGATAATGAGAATTTTTATCGTATATTGATAATTCATCAACTTATCTTTGATAAGCGTAAGGAGATCGTATGTCACAGGATGCCGGCAACCTGTATCTCGTCAGAACCAAAGCGGTTGCTGGCTGTTTTTCAATGTTTTTGCTGATGTTTAGCCTCACGTTCACCCCGTTATTTTTCCCCGCAAGCCAGGCTCTGCTTGCCAAAGGGCTACTTTTCCCGCTGCTGTTTATACTGGAATTCGTCGTCCTGGTGCCGTTGTATTACGTTTTCTTTAGAAAAAGAGACGGTCTGGGAAAAGGAACATTCAACGCCCGGTGGTTTGCCATATTGTTTGTTGCGCTGCTGATTGTGCAACTCGTCCTGCCCTGGGTACTGGGGATCAGAAAGACCGAAGAATGGGTGACAAGTCAGGTCTCACTGAACAGCTACGCGCTCTGGTTATCCAGTGTCACGCTGATATTTATTGCACCCGTGTATGAAGAAATCATCTTCAGGGGCTGCCTGTTTAATGCCTTTCAGTACTGGTTCAATAATAAAACCGGATTGTCGTCCGTTATGGTGTCGGCTATTTTCGCCGTGATGCATACACAGTATGTGGATCTGAGAACGCTATTGATGTTGTTTATTGTGTCCCAGGTTTTGATCCTCGCGAGGCTGAAAAGTAACGGTTTACTGATGCCGATGATGCTACATATTTTGATGAACGGTACGGTAATTGCCCTGCAAATTAGCGCCCAGACGTTTATGTTACCGTGAAGTGTTTATGATGCCCGGTTTTTCGGGCATCATTGATTATGCGTGCAGACGATGGTGCAAACGGGCACCAACCAATAGCGCCAGCACCAGCATCAGTGCGATAAACCCGCCCACGCCGTTCCAGCCATAGCTATGCCAGAAAACACCCCCTAATGTACCGGCAATGCTTGAGCCCAGGTAATAGCTGAACAGGTACAGTGAAGAGGCCTGGCCTTTCGCGCGTTTGGCTCGCGGCCCGATCCAACTACTTGCCACGGAATGCGCCGCAAAAAAGCCGGCTGAAAAAAGCAACATACCGGCAAAAATCAGCCATAACGAGGTAAACAGGGTCATTATTAGCCCGAACAACATCACGCCTGTCGAGAACAACATTACCGGGCCGCGTCCATAACGGGTGGTCATGGAACCGGCTTTGGGTGAGCTCCAGGTGCCGGTAAGATAAGCCACGGACAACAAACCGACCACCGCCTGGCTGAGTTCCCACGGAGAGAGCATCAGACGGTAGCCGATGTAATTAAACAGAGTGACAAACGAACCCATCAGCAAGAATCCTTCTGCGAACAACAGCGGAAGTCCTCTGTCACGCCAGTGCAAACGGAAGTTGATAAACAGCGTTTTAGGCCGTAACGATGTCGGTCTGAAGTGCCGTGATTCCGGTAAGATCTTCCAGAACATTAGCGCGGAGGCAAGGGCAAAGCAGCCAATCGCCGCCAGCGCGATTCGCCAGTTGAAAAAGTCGGTAAACACGCCGCTAATCAAACGACCACTCATACCACCAATCGAGTTCCCGCTGATGTATAAGCCCATTGAAAAGGCAACAAAACTCGGGTGAATTTCCTCACTCAAATAGGTCATTCCCACGGCCGCCACGCCGCTCAGTGACAGTCCAATCAGCGCGCGCATGATTAAAATACCGTGCCAGCTGGTCATCATTGTAGAAAGCAACGTACAGCAGGAGGCCAGCAGCAACGCGGTGACCATCACCGGTTTACGGCCTATGGCATCGGAAAGTGGGCCGGTAAACAGTAAGCCGATCGCCAACATGGCCGTTGAGACAGAAAGCGAAATACTACTGCTGGCAGGCGATACGCCAAACTCATGCGACAACACGGGCAGTATGGGCTGTACGCAATAGAGAAGGGCAAATGTCGCCAGTCCGGCAGAAAAAAGCGCCAGCGTGACGCGCATAAAAGGGGATGTACCGCGTTTAATAAAACCATCCGGCGGAGTGACTATCTGTTCATCAACATCGCTCGCCGGGGCGGTATCGACAGTAGTTGTACGGCTCACTTAAAATCCTTGCTCAATCATTTGCATCTATACCCTGCGTTTTTCAAGCCACGTACTGCGACGTGAAATCCATTGGGTCTACAGGACCAGCTTTAAGAGTATGAAAATCACAATATTCTGTCTAATATATTAATAATCTCAAATAATATTTTAAAAGTATGAATATTGAACTGCGTCACCTACGTTACTTTGTGGCAGTTGCGGAAGAGTTGCATTTTGGTCGTGCAGCGGCACGACTGAATATTTCGCAACCGCCGCTGAGTCAGCAGATCCAGATCCTCGAACAGCAGGTTGGTGCACGGCTACTGGCGCGGACTAACCGCAGTGTGGCGCTTACCGCTGCCGGAAAACAGTTTCTGGCGGACAGTCGGCAGATCCTGGGGCTGGTAAATGAGGCTGCCGCCCGTGCCGAGCGATTACACCTGGGAGAGTCGGGGGAACTGCGTATCGGTTTTACGTCATCAGCCCCGTTTATTAAGGCTGTGTCCGATACATTGTCTCTTTTTCGCCAATGCTATCCTGCGGTGCATATGCAAACCCGTGAAATGAATACGCGCGAGCAAATTGCCCCGCTCAACGAGGGAACACTGGATTTAGGGCTCCTGCGCAATACGCAACTTCCGGACACGCTGGCGCGGGAGGTCATTTTGCATGAGCCGCTGATGGCGATGATCCCACGTGCACATTCTCTGGCGCAAAAACCAGTGGTTACGCTGGCGGAGCTGGCAAACGAGCCGTTTGTCTTTTTTGATCCGCATGTTGGAACGGGGTTGTATGACGATATTCTTGGCCTGATGCGCCGTTATGATCTGAAGCCAACCATCGCCCAGGAAGTCGGTGAGGCGATGACCATCATTGGACTGGTGGCCGCAGGATTGGGGGTTTCCATTTTGCCAGCCTCTTTTAAACGGGTGCAATTGTATGAAATGTGTTGGATCCCCATTGCGGAAGACGATGCGGTCTCCGAAATGTGGTTGGTGTGGCCGAAGCATCATGAACAAAGCCACGCAGCGCAACGTTTTCGCCAACAGCTTTTAGCCGCGGTGCAGCGCGGTTAATTTAGTTTAAAAATGGTCGAAAATGTGCAGTAAATCACAAGGCTAAGTAAAAAGTTGACGGAAACCATTGAAGTGCTTCACCATAGTCTACAGATTATTTCGGAGCGCGAAAATAAAGGGAGTAAGTGGTGGTTGCTGATAGTCAGCCTGGGCATATCGATCAAATTAAGCAGACCAATGCGGGCGCGGTTTATCGTCTGATTGATCAGCTGGGACCGGTATCGCGTATTGATCTCTCTCGCCTGGCACAATTGGCGCCTGCCAGTATTACCAAAATTGTCCGAGAAATGCTTGAAGCGCATTTGGTGCAGGAACTGGAAATAAAAGAAGCCGGTAACCGTGGACGTCCGGCTGTAGGGCTGGTGGTTGAAACAGAAGCCTGGCATTACCTGTCTATTCGTATCAGTCGTGGCGAGATTTTCCTGGCGCTGCGCGATCTGAGCAGCAAACTGGTGGTCGAGGATTGTCTTGAAATGGCGCTGGTCAGCGAGACGCCGTTACTGGAACGGGTTGTTGCGCAAGTCGATCAGTTTTTTATCCGTCACCAGCAAAAACTTGAGCGTTTGACCTCTATCGCGATTACCTTACCCGGCATTATTGATACAGAGAACGGTATCGTACATCGTATGCCGTTCTATGATGACGTCAAAGAGATGCCGCTGGGCGAAACGCTGGAGCGGCATACCGGCGTGCCGGTGTACATTCAGCACGATATCAGCGCCTGGACCATGGCAGAAGCGCTGTTCGGTGCATCACGCGGGGCGCGTGATGTTATTCAGGTGGTCATCGATCACAACGTGGGTGCAGGGGTGATCACTGATGGTCATTTACTGCATGCAGGCAGCAGTAGCCTGGTTGAAATAGGTCATACGCAGGTGGACCCTTACGGCAAACGTTGCTACTGCGGTAACCATGGGTGTCTGGAAACGATCGCCAGCGTCGACAGCGTGCTGGAACTGGCGCAAGTGCGATTGAAGCAGTCAATGAGCTCCTCTCTGCACGGACAACCGTTAACGGTAGACGCACTGTGTCAAGCGGCCATGCAGGGCGATTTATTGGCGAAAGATATTATTAGCGGCGTTGGAACACATGTCGGTCGTATCCTGGCCATCATGGTGAATTTGTTCAACCCGCAAAAGATATTGATAGGATCTCCCCTCAGTAAAGCCGCTGACATTTTGTTCCCGACCATTGCTGACAGCATTCGTCAACAGTCGCTTCCGGCCTACAGCCAGCACATTGTTGTCGAAAGTACGCAATTCTCTAATCAGGGAACGATGGCGGGGGCTGCCCTCGTTAAGGACGCGATGTATAACGGTTCTTTGTTGATTCGTCTATTACAGGGTTAACATTTTTTAACTGTTGTACGAAAAATTGCGCTATCTCAAGCTGGTTCTGGCCGTCATACCTTAGACTTTCTCCACTGTTTTATTTTCCTGACTTATATTTTCATAGCATACGGTGGAGTTAGTGATGCTGAAGCGTTTCTTTATTACAGGTACAGACACTTCTGTTGGGAAGACCGTGGTTTCCCGCGCATTACTACAAGCGTTAGCGTCAGGGGGTAAAAGTGTGGCGGGTTACAAACCCGTCGCCAAAGGCAGCAAAGAGACACCGGAAGGTATGCGCAATAAAGATGCGCTGGTACTGCAAAGCGTGTCATCCATCGAACTGCCGTACGAGGCGGTTAACCCTATCGCGCTGAGCGAAGACGAAAGTAGCGTGGCACATAGCGGTCCGGTTAACTACACCTTGTTATCTAATGGACTTGCAAGCCTGAGTGAGAAGGTTGATCACGTTGTTGTTGAGGGCACAGGTGGCTGGCGTAGTCTGATGAACGATCTGCGTCCGTTATCGGAGTGGGTGGTACAGGAGCAACTCCCGGTTCTGATGGTGGTGGGTATTCAGGAAGGCTGTATTAACCATGCCATTCTTACCGCACAGGCGATTGCCAGTGATGGGCTGCCGTTGATTGGCTGGATAGCAAACCGTATTAACCCGGGATTGGCGCATTATGCTGAAATCATCGACGTGCTAAGCAAAAAATTACCGGCACCGTTGATAGGTGAATTGCCTTATTTGCCACGTGCAGAGCAGCGCGAGCTTTCTCAGTACATTCGTCTGTCAATGCTCGGCAGCGTGTTGTCTGTAGATAGAGTCATGGCGTAACGTTCGCGACAGTACTGACGCCACGACGCAAGCAATCAACAGGCCGGGGAGCAGTCGATACTCCCCGGTCATTTCACAGACCATCAATGTCGACATAATGGGGGCATGGGTAGTCGCCGCCAGCAGTGTAGCCATTCCTGTTAAGCCCAACAGTACCGCAATTTCATCCGTATCCGGAAGCCAGAATCCCCATACCCGACCCAGCAACATACCGATCGATAAACCGACGAACAGTGTTGGTGTAAACACGCCGCCGGGTGCCCCTGACCCGCTACTGGCGAGTACGGCCAGTAACTTGCAGATGAAAATTCCACTGATGACGGCGAGCAAAGGTGGAGAGAGTAGATACGACTGTACCACGCTGTAGCCGTTGCCCCAGACCGCAGGAGTAAGTAGCGACAACAGGCCAACCATCAGACCGCCAAGGGCTAACTGGCCTGGTGGTGCGAGTTTTAAGCGCAAAAAACCGTTGTGGCTGGTGGTCATAAGCCACATAAAAAGAGGTCCGCAGAGACCAGCTAACAGGCCAGTGCTGATAATCATCACGTATTCCAGCACATGCAGTTCCCGTGTCAGATGAACGGTATACAGCAGCGCGTTGCTGTCGCTAAGCGCATTGGTTGTTAACAATGCGACGACGGCGGAGACAACCACCGGTCCTAATGAGGCGAGGATCAACGTGCCAAACAGCACTTCGGCAATAAATAAGCTACCTGCCAACGGAGCGTGATACGCACCAGCCATACCTGCAGCCGCCCCGCAGGCAATCCATAATTTCCATTCTGAACGCGGTGTGAAGCGTTGCGCGAAGCATGAGGCCGCCAGTGCTGCCAATAAAATCATTGCGCCTTCACGACCAATGGCGCTGCCGCTTGCCACAACGATCAAAGAGGCCAGTGATTTCACCAGACTTGCGCTGACGTCGAACTGTCCGTCAGTCTGCAGGGCTTCCATATAATCTGTGGGGGCCTGTGGGCGTAAACGATTAAATTTTTGCCAGCCCCAGAGCAAAAGCCCAGCCGCCAGGCCACCGAGCGCAGGTGTCAGCATGCGTCTGAACGGCGGCAGATTTGTCGCGGCGTTGACCAGGCTTCCCGTATCGTTACTCAGGAGCAGCCACTCAAGCAATTGCATCGCATGACGAAATCCGGCAACGGCCAGGGCTGCAAGGATACCAATCAGTGCGGCGAACAGTAGACGCCGAAACAGGGTACGCAGGTCAGGATAAGCATGTAAACGATGCATGGGTTGCCAGACAGGAAAATTCAGACGGCCTATTTTGCGGGTAATTTGCAGCAGAAGCAAAAGCTCAGCGTGCGAAACCCAGCGGTAAATGGGCAGGGAACATCCTGCCCATGGGCGAAATTAACGGAACAATGGTTTATTTGCCACCGGAACTAATAACTGTGACTGCCATTGTGCCAGCGTCAGGCGTGCCAGTTTACCCAACGCCTGGTAGAACGGATGGTCCGCCTTCTCGATAAAAACGTCGAGGAAGCGAGCCGACCATGGCAGTAGATGCCAGGCCAGCAATTGCTCACATTCGGTGTGACGGCCATTTTCGGCAAGCCAGGCAGTCAGCAGTAACAACGAACCAAAGTGATCTTCTGGCTCATTCTGTTGCAGTGCAATCTGAATGCCGTTGCCGCGCATCCATTGACGTAACGCCAGAGTGGATTCACCAAATAACACGTTTTCGCGATCCAGCCAGACCGAACCCCAGGGCGGGGATGGCAATGCGTAGGGACCGATAAATAAACGTTGCCAGGCTTGCGGGAGCGTTTCATCGCTATCCGTCTGCATCAGCGCAGCCAGTGGCGACAACGTAGCTTCCGGCAGCGGCCACTGTGCTTGCCAGCCATCAGCTTTTAACGCACTGACCATCGCAGATGCTTCAGCGCTATCTGGCGCATAGTAGAACAAGGCGCCCAGAACGCGCGCAGCGGTTGAAAAGTTGTCACGTTGTGAAAAATGGGTCATGCAAACAATCCTGAACAGTGCGGGTTGCCCCGCACCCGAGAGTTAACCTGCAACAGCCATTCCGACTGTCATATGCAAACCATAAAACAAACCACGACCAATGATTTCACCGGCCAGGACTAAAATTAAACCTAACGCCAGCCCAGCAGCATGCGGGTCTTTACGGCGGATAAGCGGGCATATCCAGCACCCCAGACCAGCGGCCAGTAAGACGATGCGCCACACCTGTAAGCGGCCGTAGTCAGGTACCAGTGCATTGGCGAATTGCACCGAACTGTGGATGGTGCCGAGGGAAAGCCCCTGCAGGACAATCACACCCGCACTAACCAGCAACGCCAGCACACTGATCCCCGCGAACACGTTGGCATTAAAAGAAACACCAGCAGCACGCAGTAGCAGGGCGGCAAAGAGTGGCCCGCTCAGAAGCATGGTCATGAAAAAGGCCACCGTAGTGTAACCATTATGCCAGGTCGGTACGGTATCTATCTGGTAAACGTTGGTCATCGCCCAGACAAACACCACGCCCAGCAGTATGCTTACCAGCAGCCATATTTTACCTAATGCAGCGGGCATTTTACCGAGAAAAGCGACCAGCCACCATAAACCACCGACGGCAAAAAACAGCGAACCGCTGGCAATTTCATTACTTAGCGCTGACTCACCGATTCTGTTCAGCGAGTTAAATGCGCGTAACGGAGACCCCAAATGCATAACCGAGGCCAGGAATGCGATGCCCATTACCAGCCAAAGAAAAAACATACTGCGAACAATGCGCTGCCTTATAACATCATCTTTGGCGGTAAACCAACCCAGCCCACTGACGATTAGCGCGCCTGCCACACATTGGCCCAGAACCGTGAACAGTACCAGCGGCCATTCATGCCATCCACTTCCCATTTTAGACCTCCTTCGGATTAGCCAGATAACCCGTGGTATCCCCGGTCGGGCGGCTATTGGCATTGGGTTTGATGACGATGCTCGGTTTGGTAAAGTGCGCGCCAGGTAACGGCGCAACCGCAGCCAGGGTACCGTGTTTTTTACGCAGTTCCTCTATCGGGCCGAAGTCCAGTGCACGTAGCGGGCAGGATTCGACGCAGATGGGTTTCTTACCCTCAGCAACGCGTTCATGACAGCCATCGCACTTGGTCATGTGTCCTTTGGCGGCATTGTATTGCGGTGCGCCATACGGGCAGGCCATGTGGCAATAGCGGCAGCCAATGCACACGTCCTCATCCACGACCACAAAACCATCTTCGCGTTTGTGCATCGCGCCGCTTGGACAAACCTTGGTACAGGCCGGGTCTTCACAGTGGTTACACGCAATGGAGAGGTAGTAGGCAAAAACGTTCTGGTGCCAGACACCGTTATCTTCCTGCCAGTCACCGCCGGCGTATTCGTAAATACGGCGGAAACTGACGTCCGGCGTTAAATTTTTGAAGTCTTTGCAGGCCAGTTCGCAAGTTTTGCAACCAGTGCAACGGGCGGAGTCGATAAAAAATCCGTATTGAGTCGTCATGGGTTAGTCCTTATACCTTCTCGATCTCGACCAGGTTAGTATGCTGTGGATTGCCTTTTGCCAGCGGCGATGGACGCTGAGTCGTCAGAGTGTTGACGCAGGCGCCATGATCAATCTTATCGCCAGTCATATCGGCATCATGCCATGCACCCTGGCCCATGGCGCTTACGCCGGGCAGGATCCGTGGCGTCACTTTTGCCGGAATACGCACTTCACCACGATCGTTAAAGACCCGTACCATATCGCCATTTGTAATTCCCCGTTTTTGGGCATCGACGGGATTTATCCAGACTTCCTGACGACAGGATGCCTGGAGAACATCAATATTGCCGTAGCTGGAGTGCGTACGGGATTTGTAGTGGAAACCAAACAGCTGTAGCGGGAATGAACTGCGTTTCGGGTCATCCCACCCTTCAAACGTAGATGCGTAAACGGGAAGCGGGCTAATCACTTCATCCTTTTGCAACTCCCAGGTGCTGGCAATTTTCGCCAGTCGGCTGGAGTAAATTTCAATCTTACCTGACGGTGTTTTGAGCGGATTGGTCTGCGGATCCTCGCGGAATTTTTTGTAGGCGACAAAGTGGCCGTTAGGATCTTTGCGTTTATAGATCCCCATTTTTTTCAGCTCGTCATAAGAAGGGAGCGCGGGGTCTTTAGCCAGCATTTTTGCATACAAATACTGGAGCCACTGTTCCTGGGTCCGTCCCTCTGTAAACCGTTGATAGATATCGTTGCCAAGACGTTTTGCAACTTCACTCATTATCCAGTAGATCGGCTTACGCTCGAACTTAGGCGACGTCGCAGGTTGAATAAAAATGAGATACCCCATGTTGCCTGCGTAGTCGTTAGGAATGATATCTTCCTGTTCAACGGTCATTAAATCGGGCAGCAGAATATCGGCATATTTGGCCGAAGAGGTCATAAAGTTTTCGATGACCACTATCATTTCGCATTTCGTATCGTCCTGAAGGATTTCATGCGTTTTATTGATATCAGAGTGCTGATTGGTGATGGTATTGCCCGCGTAGTTCCAGATAAATTTAATCGGCACGTCGAGCTTATCTTTCCCACGTACGCCATCGCGGGTTGCAGTCATTTCCGGGCCACGGGCAATGGCATCGGTCCAGCTAAAGCAGGATATCTGGGTCTTGATGGGATTGTCCGGCAGCGGCATGCGTTCAATCGTGATGGTGTAGGTTGATTCTCGTGCGCCGCTATTGCCGCCGTTGATGCCGACGTTGCCGGTCAAAATTGGCAACATGGCGATAGCACGTGAGGTTAGCTCGCCGTTTGCCTGACGTTGTGGACCCCAGCCCTGACAAATATATGCCGGTTTTGTGCTGCCGATTTCCCGAGCCAGTTTGATAATGCGTTCGGCTGGGATCCCGGTGACATGCGAGGCCCATTGGGGGGTCTTAGCTATACCGTCATCGCCATAGCCCAGAATATAGGCTTTATAGTGCCCGTTAGCCGGCGCGTCGGTGGGCAGCGTTTTTTCGTCATAACCCACGCAGTATTTGTTGAGGAACGCCTGGTCGACAAGATCTTCGTTTATCAGGACCCAGGCGATTCCCGCCACTAATGCAGCATCGGTTCCCGGACGAATAGGGATCCACTCATCTTCACGACCCGCGGCGGTATCGGTATAACGTGGGTCAATGACGATCATGCGGGCATTAGAGCGCTCCCGGGCCTGTTCCAGGAAGTACGTTATTCCGCCGCCGCTCATGCGCGTTTCGGCAGGATTATTACCGAACATCACCACCAGCTTCGTGTTTTCTATGTCGGAGGTGCTGTTGCCGTCATTTGAACCGTAGGTGTAAGGCATTGCCGCCGCGATCTGCGCGGTGCTATAGGTGCCGTAATGACTGAGGAAACCGCCATAGCAGTTCATCAGGCGGGCGACCAGCGAGGCATAAGGGGAGGAGCGCGTAATGTTGCCGCCTACAATGCCAGAGGTGTAGTTGATGTACACAGCCTCGTTACCGTATTTGTGCACGGTATTTTTCAAACTGACGCTGATGGTATCCAGTGCTTCCTGCCAGGTTATACGCTCGAATTTCCCTTCACCGCGTTTGCCCACGCGTTTCATTGGATAATTCAGGCGGTCAGGATGATTGATCCTCCGACGGATTGAGCGCCCACGCAAACAGGCGCGAACCTGGTGCTGACCATAAGTATCGTCACCGGTCGTGTCGGACTCCACCCAGACGACTTCGTCGTCTTTGACGTGGAGCTGCAGGGAACAACGACTGCCGCAGTTCACGGAACAAGCGCCTCAAACCACTTTTTCTTCTGCGGGTTGTATCGCCTGTTGTACCGCAGCGGCAGCGGTGCGCATTCCGAAAGGTAACGACAGCCCGCCCGCTGCAAGCGCCAGCGAACCGATAGCCGAGGATTTCACTAATGTCCTGCGGCTGATGCCTCCATATTGCTCAGTTTCCGACATAACTCACTCCATTATAGTTATCGCTATATATTAATTTCTATAACGAAATTAATAGCATGCTAATAATAGAGTGAGTTTACCCACTTATGGGTACGCTATCTTAATGCATATCAAACTGAAGTGACCCTCCGCGAACGGAGGGTAAAAATTTATTGCGGCTCAGCCACATGACCGTCCTGAGAAGGACTACTGTTCGCGGGAGCGTTACCGCTGTTGGTGCGGGTATAGAGGA
Organism: Citrobacter sp. U14242; assembly: GCF_046555775.1. Lineage (NCBI taxonomy): Bacteria > Pseudomonadati > Pseudomonadota > Gammaproteobacteria > Enterobacterales > Enterobacteriaceae > Citrobacter > Citrobacter sp. U14242. The sequence goes on along the minus strand of NZ_JBKGLW010000004.1, from coordinate 91,092 downwards.
TTTTGTGTGTATCATTGGCACAATGACCAACCACCAGTGAATCAGGCTGATCGGCCTGGTCATTAGGAACAATATTCAGCGTGAAACTGGATTCCGCGACACCATTATTAATAATGCGCTGTTCGATATCACTCTTCACGCGCTCACATGACGCGGGCGCCGCGAGGATCTGCGGGGAAGCGACCAGTAATAAGCTCGCGGCAATTCCTATTATGTATTTCATCATCAACTCCTTTCGTGATCGACATAAACTAAGATTAGCATTTCTGGTGTAAATAACTGTATTTGCTAATATGATTGAGAATTATCTTCTTATCCCGGTGAAAAATGTGAAGAAACAGACCCTGTTAGGTTTCCTGTGTATTGTGTTGGCTGGGTGTGATAACGCCAAAGGGCTGGTTTCCTTTACGCCGGAAATGGCCAGCTTCTCCAATGAATTTGATTTTGATCCGCTACGTGGCCCGGTGAAAGATTTTAGTCAGACACTGCTCAATGACAAAGGCGAAGTGACTAAGCGCGTCACAGGTACGCTCTCGCAGGAAGGCTGTTTTGATACGCTGGAATTGCATGATGTCGAAAATAATACGGGAATGGCATTAGTGCTGGATGCGAACTTCTATCGGGACGCCGAAACGCTGGAAAAACGGATCCGTTTACAGGGGAAATGCCAACTGGCGGAACTGCCTTCTGCGGGCGTAGTGTGGGATACCGACGATAACGGTTTTGTTGTGTCCGCCACGGGAAAAGAGATGAAGGTGCAGTACCGGTATGACGCGGAAGGCTACCCGCTTGGCAAAACCACCATCAGTAAGGACAATACGCTGCAGGTTGATGCTAAACCGTCAGGTGATCCATTGAAAAAACTGGATTACACAGCAGTAAGCATGCTGAACGATCACCCTTTAGGTAACGTCAAACAAACCTGTGAGTATGATTCGTATGCTAATCCGGTCAACTGCCAGCTGGTTATCGTTGATGAAAGCGTAAAGCCGGCAGTTGAACATCATTACTCGATTGAAAACACCATTGATTACTACTAACCGTTTTTACTGAGCGGTAGGTTGTAACAGGTTGGAACCCGGTGTTTTGTGATCGGCCAGATATTGCTGTTGGAAGATACACATGCGAATGGTGTTACGGTATTGGCCGTTAATAAAGAACTCATGAATCAGTTCACCTTCCACCATAAAGCCAAGTTTGCGGTAGATGTGAATTGCTTTTTCGTTCTCTTTATCAACGATCAGATACAGCTTATATAAATTAAGCACGGTAAAACCGTAATCCATCGCCAGCTTTGCCGCGCGCGTTGCCAGACCTTTGCCCTGGTAATCCGGGGAAATGATGATCTGAAATTCAGCGCGGCGGTGCACATGGTTAATTTCAACCAGCTCCACCAGCCCGGCTTTCTCACCGTCACACTCGACCACAAAACGGCGTTCACTTTGGTCGTGAATGTGTTTGTCATACAGGTCTGACAGCTCAACAAAAGCTTCGTAAGGTTCTTCAAACCAGTAGCGCATGACGCTGGCGTTGTTATCAAGCTGATGGACGAAACGTAAATCTTCACGCTCCAGCGGGCGCAGCTTTACACTGAGGGCGCTTGCCATATCGTATCCTTTCAATATCTTCTGGTGAGCACAATGATTATGGGGCAACGACGCGGCCAGTGCGACGATCGAGACAACGCAGGGTGTTAGGCTCCCAGTACGCATTCAGGTTAGCGCTTTGTTCGCATTTATCACGGCTATCAAAAGCAGCGTCGGCTTTGTCCCATTCTTTCTCTGCACGCTTGTTGACTTTCTGACGCAACTGACGCGTATCGTTCCATTGTTCCTTTTCCATTGCAGCCCGTTGACGACTTTGCGCACTGTCCCCGGACTCTATGACCAGTTTACTGGTTTCAGCAAATGCGGAAGAGGTGTACACAGCCGCCGCCAGAGTCAGCATGGCCGTCAGGCACAGGCGTTTGGTCAGTGTAATTTTCATGGCGAATTCCTTTAATGAGAAAGGGAAAAAAATGATAAAACAGGGTTAAATTCTACACTATTCCTGCGCCAGGGCATACCCACTGGGCGCATATGGATACGTTGGACATATTCTGTCGTATCATGGTTAAACCGAAGGTAACTGAATAACTTCAATGCTTAAGACAACATTACTTTTTTTCGTCACCGCGTTATGCGAAATCATTGGCTGCTTTTTACCCTGGCTCTGGCTTAAGCGTGGGGCGACGGCCTGGTTGCTGGTTCCCGCTGGGGTGTCATTAGCTCTGTTCGTCTGGTTGCTGACGCTACATCCGGCGGCGAGCGGGCGGGTATATGCCGCGTATGGTGGCGTCTATGTGGTGACTGCATTGCTATGGTTACGCATTGTAGATGGCGTAAAGCTGAGCCTGTACGACTGGTCCGGCGCGTTAGTGGCACTGTGTGGGATGTTGATCATCGTGGCTGGATGGGGGCGCGCATAGCGCCTTTTTTGTGATCAATGAGCGTTTTTTCGATCTTCATACTTGTATGGTAGTAGTTCAGTTGAGTAAATTTCCTGCATCACAAGAAGAGATGTAAGGATTAAAAAATGAAGATTGTCGGGGCTGAAGTTTTTGTTACCTGTCCAGGACGTAATTTTGTCACGCTGAAAATCACGACAGACGATGGGATCACCGGATTAGGGGATGCCACGCTGAACGGGCGTGAATTATCCGTGGCGTCCTACCTGAAAGATCATGTGTGTCCGCAGCTAATTGGGCGTGATGCGCAGCGAATTGAGGATATCTGGCAGTTTTTCTACAAGGGGGCTTACTGGCGTCGCGGCCCGGTAACGATGTCGGCGATTTCTGCGGTGGATATGGCCCTGTGGGATATCAAAGCGAAAGCGGCGAATATGCCGTTATACCAGTTGCTGGGTGGTGCATCGCGTGAAGGCGTCATGGTGTACTGTCACACAACGGGTCATTCCATTGATGATGTGCTGGAGGATTACGCGCGTCATCAAGAGATGGGGTTTAAAGCGATCCGTGTGCAGTGTGGTGTACCGGGGATGAAGACCACCTACGGTATGTCTAAAGGTAAAGGCCTGGCCTACGAACCTGCGACCAAAGGCCAGTGGCCGGAAGAGCAGCTGTGGTCGACGGAGAAATATCTCGATTTCACACCGAAATTGTTTGAAGCCGTCCGCAACAAATTTGGTTTTGATGAACATCTTCTGCATGACATGCATCACCGCCTGACGCCAATTGAAGCGGCCCGTTTTGGCAAGAGCATTGAACAATACCGTTTATTTTGGATGGAAGATCCTACCCCGGCTGAAAATCAGGCATGTTTCCGCTTGATCCGTCAGCATACGGTTACACCAATTGCAGTAGGGGAAGTCTTCAACAGTATCTGGGATTGCAAGCAGCTTATTGAAGAACAGCTGATTGACTATATTCGCACCACTATTACCCACGCAGGCGGTATCACCGGCATGCGTCGTATTGCTGATTTTGCCTCACTTTATCAGGTTCGCACGGGTTCTCATGGACCTTCCGATTTGTCGCCAGTTTGCATGGCTGCCGCGTTGCATTTCGATCTGTGGGTACCAAACTTCGGTGTGCAGGAATATATGGGGTACTCAGAACAGATGTTGGAAGTGTTCCCGCATAACTGGACCTTTGATAACGGCTATATGCACCCTGGTGACAAACCCGGGCTCGGTATCGAGTTTGACGAAAAACTTGCCGCGAAATATCCGTACGATCCCGCATATCTGCCGGTCGCCCGTCTTGAAGATGGCACGCTGTGGAACTGGTAAGGAGTGATTTGTTATGAAGAGTATTGTGATTGAAAAACCGAATACGCTTGTTATCGCCCAGCGACCGCTACCAGAACCTTCAGCAGGAGAGGTCCGGGTAAAAGTAAAACTGGCGGGGATTTGCGGTTCAGACAGCCATATTTATCGTGGACATAATCCATTTGCGAAATATCCGCGAGTTATTGGCCATGAATTCTTTGGTGTAATTGATGCTGTAGGTGAAGGGGTTGAGCGTTCGCGTATAGGTGAACGTGTGTCCGTTGACCCGGTTATCAGTTGTGGACACTGCTACCCTTGCTCAATTGGTAAACCAAACGTTTGCACATCGCTGGTGGTATTGGGGGTTCATCGTGATGGCGGTTTTAGTGAGTACACCGTTGTACCCGCGAAAAATGCCTGGTTAATCCCTGATGCCGTGAAAGATGAGCACGCTGTTATGGTGGAACCTTTTACCATCGCGGCGAACGTGACCGGACAAGTTAAACCAACAGAGAACGATATCGCACTGATTTACGGGGCTGGCCCGATGGGGCTCACGACTGTTCAGGCACTTAAACATGTCTACAACGTAAAAACGGTAGTGATTGCAGACAGAATTGACGAACGTCTGACGATGGCAAAACAGTGCGGTGCTGACTGGACAGTCAATAATGGGCAGCAATCATTGCAGGATTTTCTTGCTGAGAAGGCGCTGAAACCTACGATTATTGTGGATGCGGCTTGTCATCCATCCATTTTACAGGAGGCTATCACGCTGGCATCACCGGCTGCGCGAATAGTTATAATGGGATTCTCCAGCGAGCCTTGCCAGATTGTACAGCAAGGTATTACAGGGAAAGAGCTTTCAATCTATTCTTCAAGATTAAATGCAAATAAATTCCCGGTTGTTATTGATTGGTTGGTCAAAGGACTTATCGACCCCAATAAACTCATTACCCATACTTTTGACTATCACCACGTTACCGACGCAATTGAATTGTTTGAGAAAGATCAGCAGCACTGCTGCAAAGTTTTACTCACCTTCACTGAATAATATTAATAACTGCGAGTAAGTGGTACGCATCTTACCTCTAGAGATAGCCAATATGAATCAAGAAAAACACGAAAGGTCAACGAAAGATCTGGTGAGAGCAGCCATTTCAGGATGGTTAGGGACAGCTCTCGAATTTATGGATTTTCAATTATATTCACTGGGTGCCGCGCTGGTATTTCATGAAATATTTTTCCCGGAACAATCTGCCGCGATGGCTCTCATTCTGGCAATGGGTACATACGGGGCAGGGTATATTGCACGAATAGTTGGAGCATTTATTTTCGGTAAAATGGGGGATAGCATTGGTCGAAAAAAAGTACTGTTTATTACAATAACTATGATGGGGATCTGTACAACATTAATTGGCGTGTTACCGACATATGCGCAAATCGGAATTTTTGCTCCTGTGTTGCTGGTTACGCTGCGTATTGTGCAGGGACTCGGTGCGGGAGCGGAAATCTCTGGGGCTGGTACAATGCTCGCAGAGTACGCACCGAAAGGGAAACGCGGCATCATTTCCTCTCTTGTTGCAATGGGAACTAACTGTGGCACATTAAGTGCTACTGCAATCTGGGCCGTGATGTTCTTTGCCCTTGATCGTGAGGAATTGTTAGCCTGGGGTTGGCGAATTCCGTTCCTGGCGAGTGTAGTGGTTATGATTTTTGCCATCTGGTTGCGAATGAACCTCAAAGAAAGTCCAGTATTTGAAAAAGTTAATGATGAGGAGAATGCGCCGGCATTGAATAATCCGACAGAAAATACACTGGGTGCAATGTTTACCAGTAAGTCTTTCTGGTTGGCAACCGGCTTACGTTTTGGACAGGCGGGTAACTCAGGTTTAATTCAGACTTTCCTTGCCGGATATTTGGTGCAAACATTGTTATTTGATAAATCAATACCGACAGATGCCTTAATGATTAGTTCTGTGCTTGGGTTTATTACAATACCTTTGTTAGGGTGGTTGTCAGATAAATTTGGTCGCCGTTTGCCATATATCATTCTGAATATATCTGCAATTATTCTTGCTTATCCAATGCTATCGATTGTTGTAGATAAAACATATAGCCCTGGCGTCATTATGACAGCGCTGATTGTTATTCATAATTTTGCGGTACTGGGATTGTTCGCTCTCGAAAATATTACCATGGCTGAAATGTTCGGCGCGCGTAATCGCTTCACCCGAATGGCAATCTCAAAAGAGGCCGGTGGATTGGTGGCTGTTGGTTTTGGTCCTGTTCTGGCCGGTATTTTCTGCAACATGACTAATTCCTGGTGGCCGATTCTGGTGATGGTTATGGCTTACTCGCTCATTGGTTTGGTTTCAGCACTGCTAATGCCTGAAGTGAAAGACCGTGATTTGAGTGTCCTGGAGGATGCTGCGGAAGTGAGCAAAACCGGGAAGGTTCGTGCTGGAGCCACTCAGGCTGGCTAGTATGGACAGGGTATGGTCAGGCCTGAACTGATGGCCTGATCATGCTATTACACAGCTTTAGATGATGTCATACCAATCATAGAAAGTTTAATGCAAATCAAAACATACAACCATACAGGCGTTACTCTGAGACAGTCCTGATTTCATTGATAAGTAGGTCATACAATGCAAAACAAGCTCTTAGCGGCAAAGGCTGCACTTCCTGGCTACGATCGTACAAAACTGGTTCCACGTATTGTTCACCTCGGGTTCGGTGCTTTCCACCGCGCACACCAGGGGGTATACGCTGACATTCTGGCAGCAGATCACCATAGTGACTGGGGATATTGCGAAGTAAACCTGATTGGCGGAGAGCAGCAGATAGCTGATTTGAAACAGCAAGATAACCTGTACACCGTTGCGGAAATGTCTGCGGATGCCTGGACAGCAAGAGTTGTTGGCGTGGTTAAAAAGGCGTTGCATGCGCAGGTTGATGGCCTGGAAGCTGTACTGGCTGCGCTGTGCGAGCCGCAGGTGGCGATCGTTTCCCTGACCATCACTGAGAAGGGGTATTGCCATTCTCCGGCGACCGGGCAATTGATGTTGGATAACCCGATGATTGCCGCCGACCTGCAAAACCCTAAACAGCCGAAGACCGCGCCGGGTGTGGTGGTTGAAGCACTTGCACGCCGTAAAGCCGCAGGTTTAGCTGCGTTTACCGTGATGTCCTGCGACAACATGCCTGAAAACGGTCATGTGATGCGTAATGTTGTGACTGCATATGCACGCGCGGTGGATGCTGAGCTGGCTGCATGGATCGAACAACATGTGACGTTCCCGTCAACAATGGTTGACCGTATTGTCCCGGCGGTAACCCCAGATACGCTGGACAAAATTGAACAACTTACCGGGGTACGCGATCCGGCAGGCGTGGCATGCGAACCGTTCCGTCAGTGGGTCATTGAAGATAACTTTGTCGCTGGGCGTCCAGAGTGGGAAAAGGCTGGGGCTGAACTGGTGGCAGATGTTATCCCGTTCGAAGAGATGAAGTTGCGCATGCTTAACGGCAGCCACTCTTTTCTTGCTTACCTCGGCTACCTGGCAGGATATCAACACATCAACGACTGTATGGGGGATGAGAACTATCGTGTCGCCGCCCGCGCGTTGATGCTGCAGGAGCAAGCTCCAACATTGAAAGTGAAAGGGGTGGATCTCCAGCATTACGCCGACATGCTGATTGATCGTTATAGCAACCCGGCGTTGCGTCATCGTACCTGGCAGATTGCCATGGACGGTAGCCAGAAACTGCCGCAACGTATGCTTGACTCTGTGCGCTGGCACATTGTGCACGGTAGTGGTTTTGATCTGCTTGCACTCGGTGTGGCGGGTTGGATGCGCTATGTCGGGGGCGTGGATGAGCAGGGACAAGCAATTGAAATTAGCGATCCGTTGCTGCCTGTGATCCAGAAAGCGGTACAGAACAGTCACGAAGGTGAAGATCGTGTGCAGGCGCTATTGGCTATTGACGCTATTTTTGGTGACGAATTGCCACAGATTGAACGGTTTAAAAAGCGGGTGACAGAAGCGTACCTGACTTTGCTGGCGGAAGGCGCGAAGGCAACGGTTGCGAAATATGCTGCGAAATTACAGTCAGTAAGATAACTCTCTATGTCGCCATCCGGCTTTAACGACAGCCAGATGGCGCATTGTTTTTGGCATTCACACCAATCAGTTCATGCCTAAACGAATCAGTTCGAGGGGGGCATATTTGCCTTCGCATCCTTCGATTTCCACTGTTTTACCGCGGCGGATTTGCTCAGCGGTCAGGCCATCGGTGTCAATGGCTGTAATACGGCCGGTGAGTCCGGTGTCACTAATCATGACGCGGCTGCCAGTGGTGATTGCGTTGCGGTTACGATCGTATGTTTTCATGGTGTTTTCTCCTTTCCAACTTACCGTCAAAGCCCGTGGGCTTTTAGTCCCACGTAACGGGCGCAATATAAATACGCTTCTCGTTAATGATTTTTTTTGTTTTCGATCAAAATCACAGCTTTTTTTATGGGGATATGCAGGAGAGGGGGAAAATTCGGGGAAACTCACCTCAGTGAGAGGTGAGTTACGTATTAGTCTTCGCTAAACCAGTCGCTATTTTCCTGACGAATAAGCTGAACAGATTCACTAATTTCCTGTAGATGCAGCATCATTGCATGCTCGACGGCATCGCCATCATGCTTTACCAGCGCCGCAAAGATATCATGGTGCTGACGAAGTAGCATTTCAGGCGGGGAGACGTGATCCAGACTCATATAGCGCACACGGTCAATCGTGGCTTTAATATTCTCGACGGTGTCCCAGGCAAGCTGGCAATCAGCGATTAATGCCAGTTTCTGATGAAACTCATCATCAAGCTGAAAGAAATCGTTGAGTTGCTTACGGTCAATTGCAATGCGTTGCTGATGCAGGTTTTGTTCAAGTTGATAACACTGGTTGTCGGTGATCGTTGAGGCGGCGCGGCGGGCCACGGCACACTCAATGGCCTGACGGACAAAACAGCCATTTTGCACCTGCGACAGCGAGATCTTATTCACGTAACTGCCACGTTGTGGACGGATCTGAATCAAACCGTTTTCTGCCAGTTTGATGAATGCTTCTCGTACCGGCTGGCGAGACACGTTAAAGCGTACGGAAACCTCTTTCTCCGACAATGGCGTACCGGGCGCAATCAGACAATGCACGATATCGCTGCGAAGAATACGGTAAATCTGTTGATTTACCGGCTGTGTAGGATTGAGCTGCGTTTCTACGGTCATTCATTCTTACTTATTAGAGAGTTAACCCGGATATTTTATCACTTATCGAGCGCTTTCTATACCCGACACAAGGCCGGGTATCTCATTTAGCTTCGATGCACGCTGAGCCCGGCAAAAGACTGGGTGACAGGCATCATCTCAAGGGTATTGATGTTGACATGAGCCGGTAACGAAGCTACCCACCATACGGCTTCAGTGACATCCTGCGGAGTCAGTGCAGTTGTATTTTCGTAGGTTTTACCTGCTTTATCATCGTCGCCTTTGAAACGCACATTAGAGAACTCGGTACCGCCAACCAGTCCGGGTTCAATGTCGGTAACGCGGATCGCTGTGCCGTGTAAATCTGTTCGCAGGTTCAGACTAAACTGACGAACAAACGCTTTGGTTGCACCATACACGTTCCCGCCAGCGTACGGCCAACTACCGGCGGTAGAGCCGATATTAATAATGTGGCCGCGGTTACGCTCGACCATGCCAGGCAGAACGGCACGAGTCATATAAATCAGGCCTTTGTTGTTAGTATCGATCATGGTTTCCCAGTCATCGACATTCGCTTTGTGGGCTGGTTCAAGACCCAGCGCCAGACCGGCATTGTTGACCAGGATATCGATATTGCGCCATTCGGCAGGCAGGGCGTCCAGCATCTCTTCAATGGATGCGCGATTGCGTACGTCAAGCTGGGCGGTATACAGATTGTTACCCAGTTCATCTTTCAGTTCCTGCAGACGTTCCTGGCGGCGTCCGGTGGCAATAACTTTATGCCCATTCTCAATAAAACGACGCGTAATGCACTCACCAAAACCTGCTGTTGCTCCGGTTACTAAAACGATCATCTCACTGTTCCTCAACGCTTTTTATGTAGTACTACCATAGCACGTCATTTCTGTTCAGAGCTATTCCTGCGTAACGAGATTGCGGTCGAATCCTGGTAGGCCTACTCTATGAAACAAATCGTTTTCAGGAGGAAAAGATGTCGTTAACAAATCCTTTTTTGCACCACAGCACATTACCTTACCAGGCACCGCAATTTGATCAGATTGAAGATTGCCATTATCGGCCCGCGTTTGATGAAGGTGTGAAACAAAAACGCGCTGAAATAGCGGCAATTGTGCAAAACCAACAGGCTCCTGATTTCACAAATACGTTGCTGGCGCTTGAGCAAAGTGGGGCGTTGTTGACGCGTGTCACCAGCGTTTTCTTTGCGATGACAGCCGCGCATACCAACGATGAGCTTCAGCGTCTTGACGAGGCGTTCTCCGCCGAACTGGCCGCGCTGGCCAATGATATCTACCTTAATGACGCACTTTTTGCGCGTATAGATGCCGTCTGGCAGCAACGCGCTTCGCTGGAGCTGGAAGGTGAATCATTGCGTCTGTTGGAGGTGGTTCACCAACGCTTTGTGTTGGCAGGTGCGCGTCTTAATGACGCCGACAAAGCGTGCCTGAAAGCGCTAAATACGGAGTCGGCAACGTTAACCAGCCAGTTCAATCAGCGTCTGCTGGCGGCGAACAAAGCGGGTGCACTGGTCGTGGATGATGCCCGGCAACTTGACGGATTCAGCGCAGAGGAAATTGCCGTTGCGGCGGAAGCCGCCAGCAACAAAGGACTTGAGGTACGCTGGGTTATTCCACTATTAAACACCACACAACAACCGGCACTTGCTGCGTTACGCGATCGACAGACACGAGAAAACCTGTTTACCCAGGCATGGACGCGGGCGGAAAAAAACGATGCCAACGATACCCGCGCCATTATTAAACGGCTGGTGGAGATCCGCAGAGAGCAGGCAACATTACTGGGCTTTGCGAATTTTGCGGCCTGGAAAATTGCCGATCAGATGGCGAAAACGCCAGAAGCGGCACTTTCATTTATGCGGGAGATCGTGCCCGCTGCACGTCAACGTGCGCAGAATGAGCAGGCTGAAATTCAGAAAGCGATTAATCAGCAACAGGGCGAATTCGAGGTTGAGGCCTGGGACTGGGCATTTTATGCCGAGCAGGTGCGTCGTGAAAAATATGCGCTTGATGAAGCTCTGCTTAAACCTTACTTTGCCCTGGATACGGTGCTGAATGAAGGTGTTTTCTGGACAGCAAACCAACTGTTTGGCATTAAATTCATCGAGCGCTTTGACATCCCTGTTTATCATCCGGATGTACGGGTTTGGGAGATTTTCGATCATGATGGCGTAGGACTGGCGCTATTTTATGGTGATTTCTTTGCCCGTGAATCAAAAAGCGGTGGTGCCTGGATGGGGAATTTTGTTGAGCAATCGCTGCAAAATGAAACCAGACCAGTAATTTACAACGTCTGTAACTATCAGAAACCTGCTCAGGGCCAACCCGCCTTGCTGCTGTGGGATGATGTTATCACGTTGTTCCATGAGTTCGGACACACGTTACATGGTCTGTTTGCCCGCCAACGGTATGCAACACTGTCAGGCACGAATACCCCGCGTGATTTCGTCGAGTTCCCGTCGCAGATTAACGAACACTGGGCGAGTAATCCGCAGGTTTTCGCACGTTATGCTCGCCATGTTGAAACGGGTGAAAAAATGCCACAGCCATTGCTGGAGAAGATGCAACGGGCCAGCTTGTTTAACAAAGGTTATGATATGACGGAGCTTCTCAGTGCTGCATTGCTGGATATGCGCTGGCACAGTCTGGAGCAAAGTGTGTCATCGCTGTCAGTCGATGAATTTGAGCGGCAGGCCCTGGCCGCGGAAGGCGTGGATCTGCAGGCTGTACCACCGCGTTATCGCAGTAGCTATTTTGCCCATATCTTCGGCGGTGGCTATGCCGCAGGGTATTACGCCTATTTGTGGACGCAAATGCTGGCCGACGACGGCTATCAGTGGTTTGTAGAGCAGGGGGGATTGACCCGTGAAAACGGGCAGAAATTCCGCGAAGCGATTTTGTCCCGAGGTAACAGCACTGATTTAGCTGAACTTTATTGCCAATGGAGCGGCCGCGCTCCAAAAATGGAGCCAATGCTTAAACATCGTGGTTTGAGCGCTTAAGACATTGTCAGCGAAAAAAACTGAACCGGGCGTGATGCCCGGTTGTTAGCTGGATTTTTTCTTCCCCAAAATGTGAAATGGACGAATGCTGGTATGGGCGGGCAGATTCTTTTGGCGGTATTTTTAGGTTCACGGGAATTTCCGCTACGCCAGGGATCACTTTCACCACGATGTTCATGGCCGGTGTATTTTTTAATTTGGAAACCATAACAGTAATTTCGATATAACGCCGTTAAGGTGGAGGTTGATTCTTAATCACATGTCATGCGGATAATATTATCGTCTTTCTTGCGATTTAACTCAGAGGTGTTTTGTTTCATCTAATATAAAACAAAAATAATTACATCAACTCTATCGTATTGATTATCATGGTTATTTCAACCTGCAATTAATTTGTTACCATGCGAAGTAACCTTTGATTGCTTTCCATAATATTAATTACTATTAAAAAGTTTACATAAATTTTCCTTTTTGGCGATAAAATACCCGTGTCTAAATGTTCATACAGGGAAGGAAACCATGATGATCAGAAGAACAAAGGAAATAGATGCAATTTTAATCGAACTTAACAAATCAATTGATGCTCATTATAAGTGGCTAGTGAAAATGTTCCGCTGTGTGGTGTCATCAGACGTTACTCAGCCTGATATTACGGGCGATGACGCTCACTTTGTTTGTCAATTTGGGCAGTGGCTTAAAGACCATCCACAGCACGATGATGATGAATGTCGTTATGTCAGCAAGATTAACGCGACACATGAGAAAATGCATTTGTTAGGCAAGGAATTGCTATTGGCAATCGTGGAAGCGCGTAGCCATTCATGGCATTTCGACAGTTTCCAGGATGCGTTACTGGCATTTACGTCTGCGGTCATGGACTACAAAATTTATTTACTGACTATTCGCAGTAATATTGATGTCTTAACAGGTTTGCCTGGCAGAAGAATGCTTGATGAGACGTTTGACCAGCAGTTACTCGATGCTGAGCCGCTTAACCTGTACATATTGTTGCTGGATATCGACCGTTTTAAACATGTTAATGATACCTACGGACATCTGGTTGGCGACATGGTGTTGCGTAGCCTGGCGTCAAATTTATTATCATGGACTCGATATGATGAGGTTGCCTATCGCTATGGTGGTGAGGAATTTATTGTCATCATCCGAACCAAAACGGACGAGCAGGCCTGCCAGGCAGGGTTGCGTCTTTGTCATCTGATTGGCCAGAAAAAAATCCCTTTTCCAGAAGGCGAAATCGGCATAACGGTAACGGCAGGCATTACCAGAGTTCAACAGGGTGAAACGCTGGACAACGGTCTTGGACGTGCTGACAGAGCCATGTATGAGGGAAAACAGACCGGCAGGAATCGCTGTATGTTTATGGGTGAAAAAGAGAAAATCACGTTAGTTGGCACCAATGATCAACTTACAACGCGCGTCAGAGCGTGAATTTTATCAGCGCAGATCGGCTGTAGTTACGTTTCGTTTAACTTTCATTGGGGTTGTCGATGATATGTTAGCCGACTATTCGTTATCTTCGCAGGGAATTGCCAGATAACGTATAAAGCAAAACACAAATCTATCCATGCAAGCATTTACCGCTGGTTTCTCCGGCGGTTTTTTTTTCTGTAATTCAGAGAAATGATTCAGGGAAGGGAAGCAGGTAAAAAAATGGCCCCTTGTGCAGTTACGCTACAAGGGGCCGGTTCGGTGCAGGACTATCTCCGTTCATCAATCATCCCATCTGTGGCTAAAATACGCGGCCAGGAAACCGGAAAATAAAATAATTCCCAGAACAGCCATAAAAATATTCATATTACCCAGCATAGTAAATGCTCCTTTATCTATGAGTTTCCTCTCTTACCTTAATTTCACCTCGTCAATGACTATAGTAGCAATTCGAACTTAAACAAAGAGTGAACTGTGTGATTATTTCGTCTGAAATGTAAAGTTTTGGCTTTTTCACGTCGAAGAAAATAAATAATAGTGACGAAACAGGCGGCCCCATCTGCAAATAATCATAATTTTATCCTGTAATCCGCTGCAGTTATCGGGTTGGGCGGACACAAGATGTTGCACGTTTATAATGCAACACCGTGTCATGGTGGTTCATTTCTTCTCTCTTACCGTCATGACGACGCATTATTTTTACCTGCATTTCATTGGTGTTATTTATAACTTATTGAATTTAAATAATGTTTTATAACTGGCACTGTTTTTGCCTTATCACTCCTGAACACCCTTAATTTGCACCGTTTTGTCTGCCCGGTTGCACCGGAGCTTTCAGCAAGTCTATTTTCAGGAGTGAAACTATGCAGCGTCGCACATTATTAAAAGCCTTTGCTCTTTCGGCCTCTGTTGTGGCTATGGGGATGAGTTTTAGCGTTCAGGCTGCCGACACCATTAAAGTTGGCATCATGCATTCGTTGTCCGGGACAATGGCTATTTCTGAAACACCGCTAAAAGATGTGGCGTTGATGACCATTGATGAGATCAACGCCAAAGGCGGTGTACTGGGGAAAAAACTGGAGCCGGTAGTGGTCGATCCGGCGTCAAACTGGCCGCTGTTTGCCGAAAAAGCCCGTCAGTTGCTAAGCCAGGACAAAGTGGCGGTGGTTTTTGGTTGCTGGACATCGGTTTCGCGCAAATCGGTACTGCCGGTATTTGAAGAGTTAAACGGCCTGTTGTTTTATCCCGTGCAGTACGAAGGTGAAGAGATGTCACCTAACGTTTTCTATACCGGCGCAGCGCCCAACCAGCAGGCCATTCCGGCGGTTGAGTATCTGATGAGTGAAGACGGTGGCAGTGCAAAACGTTTCTTCCTGCTGGGCACTGACTACGTCTATCCGCGAACAACCAATAAAATTCTCCGTGCCTGGCTGCATTCAAAAGGTGTTGCGGATAAAGATATTGAAGAGGTTTATACCCCGTTTGGCCACAGCGATTACCAGACCATCGTCGCCAGCATCAAAAAATTCTCCGCAGGGGGGAAAACGGCGGTGGTATCTACCATTAATGGCGACTCTAACGTTCCGTTCTATAAAGAGTTGGCAAACCAGGGCCTGAAAGCGACCGATGTTCCGGTCGTTGCGTTCTCGGTAGGAGAAGAGGAGTTGCGCGGTATTGATACCAAACCCCTGGTAGGCAATCTTGCGGCCTGGAACTATTTTGAATCCGTTGATAATGCCACCAATAAGCAATTTATCGCGGATTACCGCGCCTACGCGAAAGCGCACAAACTGCCGAATGCTGATTCTGTGGTCACGAACGATCCGATGGAAGCAACGTATGTTGGCCTGCATATGTGGGCGCAGGCCGTTGAAAAAGCTGGGACGACGGATGTGGATAAAGTTCGCGCAGCCATGGCGGGGCAATCATTCGCTGCACCTTCTGGCTTTACGTTGACAATGGATGCAACGAACCACCACCTGCATAAACCCGTCATGATTGGCGAAATCGAAAGCAACGGTCAGTTTAACGTGGTATGGCAAACGGATGCCACGGTCCGTGCCCAACCGTGGAGTCCGTATATCGCCGGGAATGATAAAAAATCTGAGCAGCCCGTCAAAACCGCCAGCAACTGATCTTACGCCCTCCTGTGGGAGGGCCCAATTTTGGAGAACGCTATCATGAAAGCCATGCGCTTTATTCGTGGTGTGTTGCTGCTGACGTGGCTTTTGCCGTGGATAGCGCAGGCAACAGATGCCGATACCTTCGCTGCGTCCAGTCGGGCACAGCAGGCGACATTACTGGAACAATGGGCGATTAACCCCGATGTTCAGCGTTTACCTTTGCTTAATGCCCTGAGTGGTGAAAACCTGCTGGCCGATGACGTTAAAAATGCGTTCACGATGAACGGCTCACGTGTGCAATCACTGGGGGCGTCCGGCTCTCCCAGTGGCGAATTAAAAAAAATCCGCCTGACTAACCGCCTGCGTAATCTTGTGGCTGGCACATTGGCTATTCATCAGCTTTTAAGTGACAGTGTCACTTTAAGGATGACAGCCGCGAGGACATTACAACGTGAAGCACTGCCAGTTATGCTGCCTTTTTTGCAGCAAAGGCTGCTGCAGGAGACGGATGCTGGCGTGAAATCCACCCTCGCGGCTGCTCTGGCAAACCTGCAACTGAACAGTACTTCGCCCGACGTCAGGCGTCAGGCCATCGAATTGCTGGGCGCATCCAATGATCCTGAAACACAAGCGCGATTACAGCCTTTCACCCACGTGGAACATGAACCCGATGCGCGCGTACGCGCTGCCGCCAGCGAAAGCCTGAATACCATCGGACATCGAATGAAGGTTGGAGAGCTGCTTGGCCAGGCGTTTATGGGGTTATCGCTGGGGTCTATTTTATTGCTGGCGGCGCTGGGGCTTGCCATCACCTACGGGCTACTCGGCGTCATTAATATGGCACACGGTGAAATGCTGATGCTTGGCGCTTACTGTACCTGGATAGTGCAACAGCTGATGAGCCAGTTTTTCCCACAGTGGTTAGCTTTTTATCCGCTGGTTGCGCTGCCAGTTGCCTTCTTGCTGACCGCCGCTATTGGAATGCTGCTGGAACGCGGAGTGATCCGCCATTTGTACGGACGCCCACTTGAAACGCTTCTGGCAACATGGGGGATTAGCCTGATGCTGATCCAGTTGGTGCGTATGACCTTTGGTGCGCAAAACCTGGAGGTCGCTAACCCGGCGTGGCTGTCGGGTGGTATTCAGGTCTATGCCAATCTGATTTTGCCCTGGAACCGGATAGTGGTGCTGGGATTTGCCATTCTGGTGCTGTTCTTCACCTGGCTGTTGCTGAATAAAACCCGTCTGGGTATGCGCGTGCGTGCGGTGACGCAAAACCGCAGCATGGCGGATTGCTGCGGCGTTCCCACGGGGCGCGTGGATATGTTGGCATTTGGACTCGGCTCCGGCATTGCCGGACTTGGGGGCGTGGCGCTATCGCAGTTGGGCAACGTAGGACCAGAACTGGGGCAAAGCTACATCATTGATTCATTTTTGGTGGTGGTACTGGGGGGGGTTGGCCAGCTTGCCGGGAGCGTCGCGGCGGCGTTTGGTTTGGGGATTTTCAACAAGATTCTCGAACCGCAGGTTGGGGCCGTTCTCGGTAAAATTATGATACTGGTGCTGATTATTCTGTTTATTCAAAAACGTCCGCAGGGGCTGTTTGCGCTAAAAGGGAGGGTCATTGACTGATGACGATGCCAATGACATTAACACTGGCGCGCAAAGCGCCGCGTATTACCGCTGTGCTGGGACTGACTTTACTGCTGGCGCTGATTATTCTGCCATTTCTCGCGCTGCTGCCTGTGGATCATCCTCTGGCGATATCTGTCTGGACATTGACACTGGTCGGGAAAATTCTCTGTTATGCCATTGTGGCCGTTGCCCTGGATCTGGTGTGGGGATATGCCGGAATGCTGTCGCTGGGCCACGGTATTTTCTTTGCGCTGGGCGGTTATGCGATGGGGATGTACCTGATGCGCCAGGCATCTGGTGAAGGGGTTCCCGCTTTTATGTCGTTCCTGTCGTGGACTGAACTGCCGTGGTTCTGGTGGGGAACGCAGTATTTTCTTTGGGCGATGGTGCTGGTTGTTATGGTGCCAGGTTTGCTGGCGTTGGTGTTTGGCTGGTTTGCCTTCCGCTCAAAAATCAAAGGCGTCTATTTCTCCATCATGACGCAGGCGCTCACCTTTGCCGGAATGCTGCTGTTCTTCCGTAACGAAACCGGGTTTGGCGGTAATAACGGATTTACCGGTTTTACCACCATTCTGGGATTTTCGGTGACGGCGACCACGACACGTATCGCGTTGTTCCTGGCGACAGTGCTGCTGCTGGTTCTGGCGCTGTGGATCGGGTGGACGCTGGCTCGCAGTAAATTTGGTCGCATTTTGACGGCCGTTCGCGACGCTGAAAATCGGTTGATGTTCTGCGGATATGACCCTAAGGGCTTCAAACTACTGGTGTGGACGCTCTCTGCCGTCCTGTGCGGGCTGGCGGGGGCGTTGTATGTTCCGCAGGTGGGCATCATTAACCCCAGTGAAATGTCACCGACCAACTCAATTGAAGCCGCGATTTGGGTCGCATTGGGTGGGCGCGGTACGTTGATTGGCCCGGTGTTTGGCGCGGTGCTGGTGAACGGCGCTAAAAGTTGGTTTACCGTCATCATGCCGGAATACTGGCAACTGTTTCTCGGCCTGATTTTTATTGGCGTTACGCTGTTTTTGCCTCGCGGCGTGATTGGTCTGTTTCGCAAGGGAGACAAATAATGCAGCCAGATGAAGGGCTTTTTACCCGCCAGATGCCAGGCGATCGTTTTCGCAATCAAACCGATCCTGTGCTCCAACTGGAAAAAATAAACGTTAACTTTGATGGTTTTCAGGCGCTAACGGATTTGACGCTTAATATTGGGGTTGGAGAGTTACGCTGCGTTATTGGACCCAATGGCGCGGGAAAAACCACGTTGATGGATGTCATCACCGGGAAAACGAAGCCGCAAAGTGGGCAGGCGATTTACGATCAATCCATTGATTTAACATCACTCGACGCCATCGCCATTGCTCGCCAGGGCATTGGTCGCAAATTTCAGAAACCGACCGTATTTGAAGCACTGACAGTGGAAGAGAACCTCGAGTTAGCGATGAAAAATGATAAGTCTGTTTGGGGTTCCTTACGGGCGTGTTTGTCGGGAGAACAGCGGGATCGCATCGATGACATGTTGACGCTGTTGCGACTGAGTAATGAACGCGCCCGTCGTGCCGGACTCCTTTCCCATGGACAGAAACAATTTCTGGAGATTGGTATGTTGCTGGTGCAGGAGCCGCATTTGCTGCTACTGGATGAACCGGCTGCCGGGATGACGGATGCCGAGACGGAATACACCGCTGAACTGTTTCGCCAGCTTGCCGGAAAACATTCTCTGATGGTGGTTGAGCACGATATGGGATTTGTTGAGAGCATTGCTGATCACGTCACGGTATTGCACCAGGGGCGGGTGCTGGCCGAGGGGAGCCTGCGCGATGTTCAGGCTAATGAGCAGGTGATTGAAGTGTATCTCGGACGCTAAGGAGTGCTGATGCTACAGGTAAATGAACTAAATCAATACTATGGTGGCAGCCATATCCTGCGCGGCGTGAGTTTTGAGGCGCGTATCGGTGAAGTAACATGCCTGCTGGGGCGTAATGGGGTTGGCAAAACAACACTGCTGAAGTGCCTGATGGGGCTGATTCCAACCCGCAGCGGCAGCGTTATCTGGCAGGGTAAGAACATTACTCACCGTAAGCCACATCAGCGGGTGCAGGCGGGGGTAGCGTATGTGCCGCAGGGCCGCGATATTTTTCCTCGCCTGACGGTGGAAGAGAATCTGTTGCTGGGACTCTCCCGGTTTTCAGCACAAGAGGCAAAGCGTGTACCGGATGAAATTTATGCGTTGTTTCCGGTATTGCAGGAGATGAAATACCGACGGGGCGGTGATTTATCAGGCGGGCAACAACAACAGTTAGCGATTGGCCGGGCGCTGGCCAGTCGCCCGCAGTTGTTGATCCTCGATGAACCAACAGAGGGGATCCAGCCTTCGGTGATTAAGGAGATTGGCCTGGTTATCAGCCAACTGGCTCATCGTGGTGATATGGCTATATTGCTGGTGGAGCAGTTTTATGACTTTGCCGAACAGCTGGCGGACAAATACCTGTTAATGTCGCGAGGAAGCATTATTCAACGCGGATCAGGAGAAAACATGGCAGCTGAAGGCGTGCGTGGGTTGGTTGCCATCTGAATCGGGAGACAGTGCCGTTATGGCACTGTCGACGTCATTTTCAGCAGACTGCAGGCTGGCTCCAGGGTTTGGTGCGCATGCCTTTTATCATTAACGCCCAGGCAAGGATAATCGCCACCATCAGTGCGACAAACAGCGACCATGGGGGCAGTGTGGTCAGGATAACCCCGCTGACTAATGGGTTAGCCGCCGCGCCAAGCCAGCCCAGTGACTGGGCGGAAAAGTAACTGGCTTTCATGCCCGCCGGAGCGATGTTATCGATCAGCATGTATTCACCTGGCGCATAGATGACCTCGCCAATGGTGAAAAAGGCGGCTGAAATCCCCCAGAACAGCAGACTGTTGCCTGAGAATGTAAAACCGACCAGACCGATAACAAAAAAAAGTGTACCCGCAGCCATCAGCGGGCGGATGTTTGCAGACGTCAGCCTGCGCCCGACAGCATATTGCAGCGATACCACAATTGCCGCGTTGACGGGCAGAACGACCGCCACCACTTTCTCAGCAAAATCGCCATTGGCAACCACCATCACGTACTGAGAAATACAGGATGCAAATGCGCCACCAACAAACGAGGCCAGAAAAGCAGACAACGTAAACCAGCATAGTGCTTTATCGCGCAGCAGAACCGAGGGTGACCATACTGCCGCGTTCAAACTTTCGGAGGGGGGTACGGAGCGTTTTACCCATGTCTGGATAAACACCAACGGGAAGGCTGAACATATGGCCGCCAACCAAAACGGCAGGTTGATGCTTTGCATTACCAGCAGCGTGCCCAACGGCGGGCCAACGGTCCATCCGATGTTCAACACGGTGTAGTTAAGTGAGAAAATCTTTGTTTTATTAGTGGCTGAGAGGTTATCGGCAAACCAGGCTTTCAGCACTGTTGCAAATACGGAGTAGGCGCAGTTGATCAGTGCGAAGAGCAGAACCACCACCACTACGTTATGCACCAAAGGAATCGCGATGAAGCCGGATGCAAAACCCGCGATCGCCAGCAGCATAAAGCGTTTTTTTTCAAATTTATCGGCCAGAATACCGAATCCAAGGCTGAAAACGACGCCAATAGTCAGTGCTACCGTCATTGCATAACCGATCAGATCGACACCCAGACCATACTGGCGACTGAGGTAAATCGTCATGAATGGCAGCGTGGCTCCGCGCCCAATGGTTAATAGTAATGATGACGCGAGTAATGCAAGGGTCGACCTTCTCAGCGAGATATTCATTTTTTTGCCCGACAGTGCATGTTGTTATGTTTTTTTTAGATATCAGAAACAAATAGCATGCTAAAAGTGTGATGTACACTCAATAAGTTGTCTGAAAATGCCTGTGTGGCCTACCTGAATTAATGATCTGTTACGGTACAACGATTTCCGTTACCTTAACTTGTTTACAAAAATTTAATATTTGCAGAGGCGGTGGTATGTCGCGTAAAGATGGGTTGTTGGCGTTACTGGTCGTCGTGGTATGGGGGCTCAACTTTGTCGTCATCAAAGTGGGCTTGCACAATATGCCGCCGTTGATGCTGGCAGGCTTGCGCTTTTTACTGGTGGCGTTTCCCGCAATTTTTTTTGTTGCCCGCCCGAAGATCCCGCTCTCGCTGTTACTCGGTTACGGCCTGACCATCAGCTTCGGTCAGTTCGCTTTTCTGTTCAGCGCCATCAAGTTTGGGATGCCTGCTGGTCTGGCATCGCTGGTTTTACAGGCGCAAGCGTTTTTCACCATCGTGCTGGGCGCATTCGCCTTTGGCGAGCGTTTGCAGGGGAAGCAACGGGTCGGGATCGCGCTGGCGGTGTTTGGTGTACTGGTGTTGATTGAGGCAAGTCTCAATGGCCAACATGTCGGTATGCTTGGCTTTATGCTGACGCTGGCGGCGGCACTGAGCTGGGCCTGCGGCAATATCTTTAATAAGAAAATTATGCAGCATACTTCGCGTCCAGCGGTCATGTCGCTGGTGGTGTGGAGCGCATTAATTCCTGTCGTTCCGTTTTTTCTGGCATCGGCATTTCTTGATGGTCCAGCGCAAATCGTGCAGAGTCTTGTGGCGATCGATATGACGACTATCTTGTCCCTGGTGTATCTGGCCTTTGTGGCGACCATTGTGGGCTACGGCATTTGGGGTTCTCTGCTGGGGCGCTATGAAACCTGGCGTGTTGCGCCTCTGTCGTTGCTGGTACCTGTGGTGGGGTTGGCCAGTGCCGCCGTGCTGCTGGATGAAACGTTAACCGGGCTGCAACTGCTCGGTGCGTTGTTGATCATGGCGGGGTTGTATATCAATGTGTTCGGTTTTCGACTGCGCAAGATTGCACAGGCGAGGGGCTAAAAAAAAGCCCCGCAGTGACGGGGCAAAAAATTACAGGCTGTGCATATTGTAATAAGGCACGCCTAACTCATCGGATTTATCGCTGCCTGCACCCATATGATTAAAATCGAACGGAGACCGATCGTGCGCAGGGGGCATAATCATCGCGTCGCGATTATTTTGCGTTGTCGGTTGCGGGGTCTGTTCCGCCATGCTCTGGCCCGATACAACAAGCAGCAGGGCCAGCATCGCATAAGACAGAAGTTTCATTATTTCCTCGGTTACGTCGTTAACTGGCGATTAGCAATTGCATTGATTGAGCGGTAGTAAATACCGGGATTCGCCATGCATATTCGTCATCCGATATTTATGCGGCGGTACATCAAAATAGTTCTTGAAGGTCCGGGTCAGCGTTTGCTGAGACTCAAAACCGTAACGCTCTGCAAGATAGAGGATCGGTTCGTTACTCTCTTTCAATTTTTGCGCTATTTCAGTCATTTTACGGCTACGGATGTATTGACCTAATGAATGGCCGGTTTCTTTTTTGAACATCCGCTGCAGGTGCCATTTGGAGTAACCTGAACGCTCAGACACTTTTTCCAGCGAGAGTGGCGATTCAAGGTTATTTTCGATCCAGTCCAAAATGCTATGAATAGTGATTGTGTCAGTATTGCGTCTGGACATCGTCATACCTCTTTCTGTTTACGGCAGGATTCGCTTAAGCAAATGCTCAAGTGTTGCTATTTCTTCCGCCGTTAAGTTTTTTGTTAGTTCCTGGTGCAGGTCTTGCCCTACTAATTGATGACACTGCTCGCAAATCGCTGCGCCGTCTTCGGTGAGTTTCACCAGCACGCCGCGCTTGTCATGTGGATTCGGAAGCCTTTCAATCCAGCCTTTACAGGCCAGTCTGTCCAGCATCCGTGTCAGGGCGCCGAGATCGACAGACAGCACTTTTTTCAATTCGACAGGGGTAATGCACACCGCACAACGGATGGAGCAGAGCACCTTAAACTGCGATGCCGTGATATCCAGCGGTGACAAATAGTCGTTTAATAAACGATCTTTTTTCTGATTAACCATGTAGATCAAACGACCCAGTGGGATGATTTCATTGAACAGATCACTGGTGCTTTTCACAATGGTTGCCCTGGCAAGTAGTTAGTCACGGCTGATATTATTGCTCAGGCAAATATAAGTCAAATGAATGAGTCGCTGCATGCCACGTTTTGCTAAAACGCCAGGCTCCCGTTCACTGCGCTTTCTTTTCAAGATTTTGATAACACTGGTTTATGGATAAAGGCGAAAAATGAATCCTTACATCGCGAAAATGGCTTAACACAATGGTTTCACCGTATACTTGCCGCTGACGATTAACGCACAGGAAAGATGACATTATGATGGATTTGTTTAAGGCCATAGGTCTGGGACTGGTAGTCCTGTTACCGCTGGCAAACCCGTTAACTACCGTGGCGTTGTTCCTCGGGTTAGCCGGCAACATGAACAGCGCAGAGCGTAACCGTCAGTCATTAATGGCATCTGTTTACGTGTTTGCCATCATGATGGTGGCGTACTATGCCGGGCAACTGGTGATGAATACTTTCGGGATTTCGATTCCCGGATTGCGTATTGCGGGCGGGTTAATCGTTGCGTTTATCGGCTTTCGTATGCTGTTCCCTCAGCAGAAAGCGCATGAGTCTCCGGAAGCGAGAAGCAAATCCGAAGAACTGGAAGACGAACCGACGGCAAATATTGCTTTTGTTCCGCTGGCAATGCCGAGTACTGCCGGGCCGGGGACGATTGCAATGATCATCAGTTCGGCCTCCACCGTGCGTCACGGCTCCGAATTCCCGGACTGGGTGATCATGGTGGCGCCACCCATTATTTTTGCCGTCGTCGGGATTATCCTGTGGGGATGTCTGCGCAGTTCTGGCGGAATTATGCGGCTGGTGGGGAAAGGGGGAATCGAAGCTATTTCCCGTCTGATGGGCTTCCTGCTGGTGTGTATGGGTGTGCAGTTTATTATTAACGGCGTGTTGGAAATCATCCAAACCTACCATTAAACAACGGGCCCGGTATGTCTACCGGGCCATTTTATTATTGCTGCTGTGGTTGCTCTTCCAGCGTTACCGGCCATTTGCGGAATATAATCACTGACCAGAATAACGCGGCAACGGCAGGGAGCGCACCGACGTAACCAATCGTCGACATCGACCAGTGCAGACTTACCTGATTTCCCACCAGCGCCCCCGCGCCAATACCAATATTAAAGATACCGGAGAACAGCGCCATCGCGACATCAGTGGCATCCGGAGCCAGCGCCAGTACTTTCACCTGCATTCCCAGACCGATCACCATAATGGCAATGCCCCAGAAAATACTCAGGATCGCAAGGTGCATTTCGCTATCAGCAGCAGGCAATAGCAGCACCAGGCACAGGGTCAAAAGAGCGATAGCCGCGCTTATCAACACCGAGGCGTACTGATTACCCAGCTTGCCAAAAATAACGCTGCCAATAATACCCGCTCCACCGAGAACCAGAAGCAGCATGGTGGCAAAGTTAGCGCTCAGCCCGGCGACAGTCTGGACAAACGGTTCGATATAGCTGTAAGCCGTATAGTGTGCGGTCACCACGATCACTGTTAACAAATACAAACTCATCAGCGCAGGGCGACG
Source organism: Citrobacter sp. U14242 (assembly GCF_046555775.1). Classification (NCBI taxonomy): domain Bacteria; kingdom Pseudomonadati; phylum Pseudomonadota; class Gammaproteobacteria; order Enterobacterales; family Enterobacteriaceae; genus Citrobacter; species Citrobacter sp. U14242. The sequence continues at coordinate 66,274 of NZ_JBKGLW010000004.1, read as the reverse complement.
GAACAACAGTGGCAGGCTTTTTAATGAGCCGGAATGCTCGCTTGGCAGTTTAGGCAACAGCTTAATCAGGCAAAGAAGCGTTATTAACGCCCCCATACCGATGACAAAAAAGGTGGTACGCCAGCCAAAATATTGCCCAACAATACGCCCGATAGGCAGGCCTAATACCATCGCCAGCGCGGTACCGGTGGCGATCAGGCTCAACGCCTGTGCGCGTTTCCCGGCAGGGGCCATGCGAATAGCCAGTGACGCGGTAATTGACCAGAAGATGGCATGGGTAAAGGCAATCCCAATGCGACTAATGACCAGTACAGTGAAGCTCCATGCGAGAAAAGAGAGAACATGGCTGGCAATAAACACCACAAACAGACAGATCAGAAGCTTACGTCGTTCCATCTGACTGGTGAGCAGCATAAATGGCAGCGACATCAGGGCCACCACCCAGGCGTAGATCGTCAACATGATCCCAACCTGCGCGGTTTGCATATTAAAACTTTGCGCGATGTCGGACAGCAAACCCACCGGGACAAACTCAGTGGTATTGAAAATAAAACCGGCAATAGCAAGCGTAACTACCCGTAGCCACGCGATCCTGCGGGAAACAGTGTTTGTTGTCATATGTATAAATCGGGTTAGCTGCAAAAAGGAGAGGTGGCGATCTTAAAACGTTTACTGGTGAAAATACAATCATTTCGTGATTAAGATCACGCAATTTTGCGGATGATAATGCGGTGCGTTACGAGAAAAAATAAAGCCGGTCAGTACTATTGACTGACCGGAGTAGACAGTTACCAGAGCGAGTTTAGTGCTGCTGCACTTCTTTCATGCACAACGCTTCATGCTCGCTATCGATGATTGGCTCAACTTTGCCCATCAAGAATAGATAGTTCAAAATTCCCAGAACCACCAGTGCGGCAGAGAACACCAGCGCCCAGGTAAAGGAACCCGTGGCCGCAACAATGGCACCGGTAATAATCGGTCCTACCGCGCCCCCCATATTGGAGACAGTGTTCTGTAACCCTGCAACAATCGATACGCTGTTTTTAGGTGCAACGTCACCCGGTAGTGCCCAGACCTGCGAGGCGGCAACCGTGGTGCCTGATTTCGCCACACACAGTAAAAACACGGTCATAAATACGGAATCAGTGAAAGGGGCAAAACCAATACATAAAGCCATTAACAGACCGATTGTCAGAAATAATTTTCTTGTGGCAGTCAGTGACAGGACCCGCTTATGTACCATACGGTCAGAGGCCCAGCCGGCAAAGACTTCTATCACCATCCCACATAATAATGGCAGGGCGGCAACCATCCCCATTTTGATAAAATCCATTCCTTTGTCTTTTACCAGATAAGTGGGCAACCAGGTAATAAAGAAATAGGATGTATAGTTGATGGTAAAGAAACCGATACACATTGCCCAAATATTCCGGTAGCGCAACAGTTTATACCAACGCATCGGTAATACGGATTTATCGCCGTGTTTTTGCTTTTGCCCTTCGCGAATGTGTTTAATTTCGCTTGTACTGATCCTTTTGTGATCTTCCGGGTTTTCTGTATAAATAAAATACCAGGCAATGACCCAAAAAATGCCTACGCCGCCAATAATCAGAAATGTCATCCGCCAGTCAAACTGGTAGATCATCCAGACAATAAGCGGCATCGCGACGGCACCACCAAATTTAGAGGCACTATCAAACAATCCTGAGACGGTGGCTCTCTCCCGATCCGGGAACCAGCGCGCAGCGATACCCGCATTGCTTGGATAGGCGGCGGCTTCACCGACGCCCAGAGCAAGTCTCAATGCGAGTAGAGATTTAAATCCAGTGGCTAAACCCATCATTGAGGTGGCGATTGACCACCACGCAACGGCAAAACCCAGACCTTTTTTCTGACCAAAACGGTCTGCAAACCAACCAGCCGGTATTTGCAATAAAGAATATGACCAAAAGAACGCCGCCATAATAAACCCCATCATTTCAGGATCGAGTTTTAGCTCATCAATGAGGTGAGGTGCAGCAGCAGATAATACCGTCCGGTCAATATAGTTTATTGCAATAGCAAGCCACATTAATCCCGCAATCCACCAACGAATTCGGGATTTTTCTGCAAAATTATTCATATATCTGGCCCATGGTAGATGTTCATTTTTATTATTGTGGAAAGGGTAGGGGTATCTCCACAATGTTATAATCCGTTCATGATGTTTTTAGGCTTACGCTGATGAATGACATGTTCAATGATGTTATAAACGCATTGCTCGCCTATATTGCTGATCGCACCCTCGGTATAACCTGCAATATGTGCCGTAGGTATGAAATTATCGAGCGAAAATAAAGGATGTGAATTGCACGGCTCTTGTAAAAAGACATCGGCGGCAGCACCCTTAATGATACCCTGCGTCAGAGCCAGAAAGAGATCCTCTTCATTAACGACACCACCGCGTGAAACGTTAATGAGATAACTACTGCTCTTCATTTTTTTCATATGCGCTAAATCAAAGAGATCTTTGGTTTCTGGCGTCAACGGAGTATGTAACGTGATGAAATCACTGTGTTCTGTTAGTTCATCGAGCGAAACGTATTCAATGTGATTATCTGCGGCGAACTGTGCATCCTGCCATGCATCGTGAGCCAGCACGCGCATATTAAAGCCGCGGGCTCGCAGTGCAACCTGTTTACCGATGTTACCTAACCCAATAATGCCAATAGTTTTTCCATATACATCGGAGGCGAAGATCCGTGGCCAGTTTCCTGCGCGGGTTTGTTCAATCGCGTAGGGGAGCTGACGTGCGCAGTTAAGGATCAGGGAAAACGCAAAGTCTGCGACGGCATGCTTATTGGCATCCGGCACATTGGTAACAAAAATACCTTTTTCACGCGTAATATTAAGGTCGATATTATCGACGCCCACGCCGTGTTTGCAGACGATTTTCAGATTTGGTGCTGCAGCGATTAGTTCGGCATTAACATCGGTAAAAGCGACGATCATTGCCACTGTCTGTTCCAGATGAGGTGCAAGCGCTTCTAAACCGGCATCTGCAGGTAGCATGATTAATTCAAGCCCTGCGTCGTTAAGCAGTTTGATCGGTTGCTGATCGTATTTTGCAAATGAAGGTGATGTACAGATGACGTTCATAACACAATCCTGTTGGTTAAGCGGCGTTGCCGCCGCTGTAAAAGTGTCTATCGCAAATAGTTATTGATAATTTGCTGAATCTGGCGTTCCTGGTGTGCATCAAACGTGACAGCGTAACGGCTTGAACCAACATCATGGCCCATGATTTGTAATGCTTTTTTTACCGCAGCCGGAGAGAAGGCCACTTTATAGAGATCGGTGCGCAGACCGGTGACACTCTCCTGAGCCTGATGCGATCCGGCAACGTCGCCCGCGTTAAATCGGGACCAGATAGCGTTGATTTCTTTTGGTGCGACGTTAGCCAACCCCGAAATACAGGCGGAACAGCCATCAACAAACCCCTGATGAATGAGTGAATCTGGTCCATTCAGCACATCAAATCCCTCGATATCTTTCACTGCATCCAGGAACCTGCTAAGACTTTCATAACTGCCGGCACTGTCTTTGATCCCGATAATGTTCGGGTGTGCTGCCAGCACTCTGGCTGTTTCAGGCTCAATGGTGTTCCCCGTACGCGCCGGAATGTTATAGAGAAATACCGGGACGGAGAGCGCATCGGCAATCGCGGTGTAATGGGCAATGAGCTCAGGTTGCTTTAGAGGAACAAAGTACGGGGTAATTACCGACACCGCATCGACACCCAGCTTTTCAATCTGCTTACCCAGTCGGATGGTTTCACGGGTAGATATTTCGCCAATGTGTGCCACTACATGTGCCCGGCCCGCCACTTCCTCTACACAGGTCCGCGTGACTGCGATTTTTTCATCTTCGTTAAGTACAAAGAATTCGCCGTTGGTACCGCCGCAGAAAATGCCGTTTCCGGCAGTTAACTGGCGGTTTACCTGGTTTCTCAGCTCGTTAAGGTTAAGCCCGCCGTCGTGGTCGAACGGCGTAACGATTGCAGTCAGTACTCCTCGGATTTTGCTACTCATTATTCACTCCTTGGTCATCAGTTCTGGAAACAGAGTTTGATAAATGGCCTGAATATCGTCATGGCTCACCTCGCAGGGAGCATTATTCATCAGGCGCTTTACGTTCAGTGCGGCATCGGCCAGTGCGGGAATATCAGTAGACGGCACACCAAGCGTTGCCAGGTTATCGGGCAGGTTCAGGCGTTTCACGAGTGTGGAGAAGTACTCCACAAGGGCACAGGATTTTTCTTCGGCACTGAGTGTGTGATCGGCCTCAGGTAGCAGATCCCATATCAGGGCAAACTTGTCGACCACAAAAGGGCGAATCACTTTCATGCAGGGTGCTAACAGAATGGCGTTAGCGACACCATGTGGGAGATGGTATCGACCGCCGAGCGGGTAAGAGAGCGCGTGGACCAGGTGAGTACCGGCATGATTAATCGCCACACCGCCGTAATACGATGCCCACAGCATCTCCAGTTTGGCCAGCAGATTTTCCGGCTCATTGACGGAGGTTTCGATATTGTTGAGTAGCTTACGCAGACCAATGAGCGCAGCGTTATCGCTTACCGGATTGGCGACGGTAGCGGTAAAGCATTCAATCAGATGACATAACGCGTCAATTCCAGTGGATGAGGCAATATGCGCCGGCATGCTGGTGGTGAGTTCTGGCAACAGGGCCACGTAATCCGGTAACAGCACCGGGGAGATGATACCGACTTTGGTGTTTTGTTCCGGGATAGCCAGAATGGCATTCGGGGTTGCTTCAGACCCTGTACCCGCCGTGGCGGGGATTAGCACAGAAGCAACACGCTGCAGCGGTTTTTCTCCCGCCAGCATGGCGTCAAGCGTCGGAGATTCAGGATGGCATAAGACGGAGAGCAGTTTCGCCACATCCAGTACGCTGCCACCGCCGATACCGATCACCATTTCCACGTTGATACCTTGTACGTTTTTTAATAATGCGCTGACATCGTGATGCCCGGGTTCTGCAGGCACATTGTCAATCAGGGCCACATGCCGTCCATCGTTGGTCAGTAAGTTACGGATCTGTGTTACTGCGTCCAGTCCAACAATATTGCTATCCGTCACCAGTAATAGCTGGCGTTTCCCCGCCAGTAACGGTTCCAGTGCGGGGATGGCATTCGAACCACTAATCACTGTGCTATTGATTGTTGCCACAACATTCTCCTGTTATTCGAGTGATTGAATTCGCTCACTGAGATTCAGGAACGATTGCATCATGGGCTAAATTTATAATTTATCTCCGAGCTGAATAACTTGAGCTTGCTCACATTTAATCAAATGTGATTGAATATAATCATTATCAACATACAACAACCCGGAGCATGGATGAGTAGACAGGTAGCAAGGCCACAGGTACTGGTGATTGCCGACGACTTTACTGGGGGTAATGATGCAGGGGTAAGTCTGGCGTTGACGGGAATGACGGTGAATGTCGCTTTCACATTGCCCTGTGCCGATGACGCAGATGTGCTGGTCATCAACACGGATAGTCGTGCGCTGGAGGCTGAGCAGGCCGCCGCCAGGGTAAGAGAGTTGGCTATTGCCAGTCATGCCGGTCCTCAGACGCAGTGGCTCAAGAAAATGGATTCAACATTGCGCGGAAACCCAGGGGCCGAACTGGACGCGTTAATGCGGATTACAGGTAAAAAGCGGGCCATCGTGGCACTGGCTTGTCCCTCAGCCGGGCGTACCACTGAGCAGGGGCAGTGCCTCGTTAACGGTATTCCCGTGACGCAGACTGAATTTGCCAGCGATCCGAAAACGCCGGTTATTAGCGCCGATATCTGTGAGGTGTTACAGGCGCAAACCGCCATTGCGTGTCGGGCAATGTCTCTGAGCAACTATCTGCAGCACCTCAGAGAACCTGTTGCGAAAACGCCACAAATCTGGGTGGTGGATGCCCGCACGCAGACCGATCTTGATGTTATTGCTACGGAAGCGCTGATGCAGAAGGAACTGCCGCTGCTGGTGGGGTCTGCCGGGATCTGTGACGCGCTGGCCCGCCATGTCCGGACACCGTCCTCACAGTGTTTACTGGCGGTAGTGGGTTCAATGAGTGAAATCGCTCAACAGCAGATTGCTGTAGTTTGCCAGGACCCGCGGGTGGAGACTGTATTCATTGATATCGAAAATATCCTCAGTGGCAGCCTGACAGAGTATGTGCAGCGTATTGCCAGGGTTCTCATCTCAGGCAAACACTGCATCGTTCACACCTGTCCTGACAGCGAAGCACGCCATCATATTCCAAAGCTGTGTGCGCACCTGCAGATGAGCCGCGCGCAGCTCGGCGAAACAATCTGCCAGTTTCTTGGACAACTTACCCGCCAGGTGCTGCACGAAGTATCACCTGGGGCACTGTATCTTTCCGGCGGTGATGTCGCGATGGCGATCGCGGATGCGCTGGAGGCAACAGGATTCCGTATTACCGACCGTGTGGCCCAGTGTGTGCCGTACGGTCATCTTGCCGGTAGCTACTGGCAACGCCCGGTTATGACAAAAGCAGGGGGATTCGGCGACGAAACCACTCTGCGTCAGGTTTTGAATTATATCGAGGAGAAAATGAGTGAATAACACTATTGCGGTAACCATGGGCGACCCGGCAGGTATTGGGCCGGAGATCATTATTAAATCGTTAGCGGAAGGAGAGCTGGCTGGCTCGCCGGTCGTGGTCGTGGGCTGTGCGCAAACGCTGAAGCGCATCCAGGCATTAAATGTCACGCCGCCTGTGGAACTCCGGGTGATCGATAACGTAACCCAGGCACAATTCGCCCCCGGTGTTATCAATGTAATTGATGAACCCCTTGCCGATCCCGCTGCACTTGAACCTGGTGTGGTCCAGGCACAGGCCGGTGATCTGGCATACCGCTGTATTAAACGCGCCACCGCGCTGGCGCTCAGCGGGGAAGTGAAAGCCATTGCCACTGCGCCGCTGAATAAAGAAGCACTGCACATGGCGGGACATCATTATCCCGGCCACACCGAATTACTGGCACAGCTGACTAACAGCAAAGACTACGCAATGGTGTTGTATACCGAACAGCTTAAAGTGATTCATGTCACCACACATATTGCACTGCGTAAATTCCTTGATACGCTCAGTGAACAGCGTGTGAAAACAGTCATTCGGGTCGCGGATGATTTCCTGCGTCGTGTCGGGTTTGATAATCCACGTATTGCGGTAGCGGGCGTTAATCCTCATGCCGGGGAAAACGGTCTGTTTGGTGATGAAGAGATGACTATAGTCGGGCCCGCAGTACAGGCTATGCGGGAGCAGGGGCTGAATGTCACCGGCCCTTGCCCACCGGACACTGTCTTTATGCAGTGCCACGAAGGTATGTATGACATGGTGGTGGCGATGTATCACGATCAGGGCCATATTCCGCTAAAATTGCTGGGATTCTATGATGGGGTGAATATTACCGCCGGATTGCCATTTATTCGCACTTCTGCAGACCACGGCACGGCGTTTGATATTGCCTGGACAGGTAAAGCCAAGTCTGAGAGCATGGCCGTGTCCATCCAGTTAGCAATGCAAATTACGCGGGATTAAAATGAAGGGATATAATCGGTTAGAACAGATTATGGATTATCTGAAAGGGCATAATCTGGCGACGGTAGAACAGCTTGTTGCTGTGACTCAGGCCTCTCCGGCGACCATTCGCCGCGACCTGATTAAACTCGATCAGGAAGGTGTTATCAGCCGTACTCACGGCGGTGTGACGCTCAACCGGTTTATCCCTTCACAACCAACCACACATGAGAAAATGCAGCGTAGCCTGATGGAAAAACAGGCTATTGCCAGCGCGGCGGCAAGCCTGGTGAAAGCCGGGGATGCCATTATCCTGGATGCGGGAACGACGATGATTGAACTGGCGCGCCAGCTTACCCATCTGCCATTGCGCGTCATCACCAGCGATCTGCACATTGCGCTATTTCTTTCTGAGTTCAAGCAAATTGAAGTGACGATCATTGGTGGGCGTATTGATGACTCCAGCCAGTCATGTATCGGCGAACACGGGCGTAAACTGTTGCAAAACGTGTGGCCGGATATCGCGTTTTTAAGCTGTAACGGCTGGGACCTGGCCCGCGGGATCACCGCGCCGACGGAAGAAAAGGCCGGTCTGAAGCGTGACCTGATTGCGAATGCAGGGCGGCGGGTTCTGCTGGCCGACAGCTCAAAATACGGCGCATGGTCACTTTTCAACGTTACGCATCTGGATGCGTTGACGGATATCGTGACCGATGCCCGACTCAATGAACAGGTACGGCAGCAGCTTGAGCAACTGCCTTGCCATCTGACGTTCGCCAGTTAATCCGCATTCTGCGACAGCTGAGGTTCCAGTACCTCAATAAATGCTTCCAGCTGTCGCGTCATCGCCCCCCGACGCCAGACCAGCCACGTATTTAACCAACGCCAGCTTTCGCTCAGCGGCCAGGCATTGACCTGATGGTGGCCCGGCATGCTTTCCAGCATAGAACGCGGAATCAGCGCGATTCCGGCGCCGGCAATCACACAGGCCAGCATACCGTGGTAGGACTCCATTTCGTGGATCGTGCCCGGCATCGCGCGATCGGCGTGAAACCAGCTTTCAAAATGGCGGCGATATGAACAGTTGGCGCGAAAGGCATAGATATTGTAACCATTCACATCGCTGGCCCGTTTTATGGGCGGGTGCCCGTGTGGGGCGACAATCATCATCTCTTCACGGTACACCGGCATTCCTTCAAGACCTGGATGGGTAATAGGGCCATCAGCAAAAGCGGCGTTCAGCGTACCGTCCAGCACACCGTCCAGCATGGTACCGGACGGTCCTGTTGCCAGTGCAAACTGGATTTTAGGGTAGCGCTGATTATATTCGGCAAGAGTGGCCGGAATACGCACGGCGGCTGTACTTTCCAGCGACCCCAGAGAGAACAATCCCTGTGGTTCATCTCCTGCGACCACCATCCGCGCTTCTTCTACCAGCGCCAGGATCCGCTGGCTGTAACGCAAAAAATTGTGCCCGGATGGAGAAAGTCGCAGACGTTGATTTTCACGAATAAACAGAGAGACGCCAAGGTCCGCTTCAAGCTGGCGAATACGCGTGGTGAGGTTGGACGGCACGCGATGCACCTTCGCAGCTGCTTGCGTGATGCTGCCGGTCTCTGCTACGGCATTGAACATTTCCAGTTGCGTCAGGTCCATAATTTTCTCTATTCGTGAATGGTATGGTTAATATTATTCATTTTTCAGAAAGAGTAAACCTGCGCATGATATAACCATACCTTGCGAGAAAGAGAGGCACTTATGACCATCACAGCAGCAACACATGCTATTTCCGTTGACCCTACCTGTGGCGAAATGCTGACGGCAATGCCGTGGGCCCGCGCCGATGAGATTACACATGCGCTGAATCTGGCGGCGACTGGATTCAATGAATGGAAACGCACGACCGTCGCCCATCGTGCACAGATGTTGCGCCGGGTCGGACAGGCGCTGCGTGAACGCGCCGAAGAGATGGCGCAGTGTATCTCGCGTGAAATGGGTAAGCCTGTCAGGCAGGCTCGTGCGGAAGTGGCAAAGTCTGCGGCATTATGTGACTGGTACGCCGAACATGGGCCAGCGATGCTTAATACTGAGGCAACGCAGGTTGAGGATAACCAGGCCGTGATTGAGTACCGCCCCCTGGGGACTATCCTGGCGATCATGCCGTGGAACTTCCCGCTCTGGCAGGTTATGCGGGGTGCCGTACCGATTTTGCTGGCCGGAAATGGCTATCTGTTAAAGCATGCACCAAATGTGACCGGGTGTGCCGCGATTATCGCCCAGGTGTTTACCGATGCGGAAATACCGGCTGGGGTATATGGCTGGGTTAATGCCGATAACGCCGGGGTTAGCCAGATGATTAATGACCCGCGTGTCGCAGCGATAACCGTGACGGGCAGCGTGCGGGCAGGGGCTGCGATTGGCGCTCAGGCCGGTGCTGCGCTGAAGAAATGCGTGCTTGAGTTAGGGGGGGCCGATCCGTTTATCGTGCTGAATGATGCAGACCTGGATTTAGCCGTCAAAGCAGCAGTGGCAGGGCGTTACCAGAATACCGGGCAGGTTTGCGCCGCAGCGAAACGCTTTATTATTGAACAGGGCATTGCCGCAGAATTCACCCAACGTTTTGTCGCGGCAGCCAGCGCACTGAAAATGGGCGATCCGCTAAATGAAGAGAACGATCTTGGCCCAATGGCACGTTTTGATCTGCGGGATGAACTGCATCAGCAGGTTGAAGCCTCGCTGGCTCAAGGGGCGCGCTTACTCCTCGGCGGGGAAAAGATCGCCGGTCAGGGGAATTACTATGCCGTGACGGTACTGGGTGATGTTACGCCGGAAATGACGGCATTTCGTCAGGAGTTGTTTGGCCCGGTTGCGGCGATTACCGTCGCGAAGGATGCTGAGCACGCATTAGCACTGGCTAATGATAGCGAGTTTGGCTTGTCGGCCACGTTGTTTACCGCGGATGAGGCACTGGCGCAAAATATGGCGGCCCGTCTGGAGTGTGGTGGTGTGTTTATTAATGGTTACAGTGCCAGTGATGCTCGCGTTGCTTTTGGCGGCGTGAAGAAAAGTGGGTTTGGTCGTGAGCTTTCTCACTTTGGTCTGCATGAGTTTTGCAATGTGCAAACCGTCTGGAAAAACCGTCTCTGATAGCCCGGGTGCCTCTGCAGGGGCACCCGTCTTATTTCTGCAATAAATTTGTCATTTACTCTGCGTACACTCGCGTCTAACGCTTTGATACAGAAGAGTAATATGAACATAACGCAAATTTTTCGTCGCCTGAATCCTCGTCAGTTTGGGCTGTTAACCGGCATTATTTGTATTATTACGCTGTTCTCTGTTTTGCAGATTGCATCCTCGGTTATGCTCTCAACCTCTGTCAGGGACGCGCAGATTAATGAACAGCATAATCAGCAGGTGCTTTTGCAACAGTCGAAGATCGATGAAGCAAGGGTGGCGTTGTTATCTGCCAGCGACTTACTTAATCGTGCCGGCGTTTACTTTATGCAGGATGCGGCTACCGGCTCGGAAGGGAGCTGGCGTCCGTTAATGGAAGAGGCTCAGCATGCGTTAACGCAGTCAAAAACGGCATGGGATGCCTGGCTTGCAATGGAGCCTCATCAGGCTCCCGACTTGATGGAGAGCTATCAGCGTTTTTATAGCGGTATTCAGGAGCAGGCAGATGGATTAATGCAATCTAATAGCATTGATGCGTTTTTTGCCGTGCCTGTACAGGCGTTTCAGACAGATTTTAATGAAAATTATGCACGCTTTCAGCAAGACAGTGGCCAGCAGGCGGAAAAGGGGCGAGAGCAGTTGTTGACCAGTCTTGAACGTTTACAGCAGCTCTTTTTATTTATTCCTCTTGTGCTGGTGGTGATTGCGGTACTGGTCTGGCGCAGTATGTCCCGCTGGGTAATCGCGCCACTGAGACAACTGATCGATCATATTGATGTGTTAGCGGCTGGCGATCTTTCCCGTCCAGCCCCCCAGGTGAGCCAGTTTAATCGTGAAGTGACACAACTGAGCTCACGTATCGACGCGATGCAGCAGGGGCTATGCATGCTGGTGCAGCAGGTGAATGACGCTACTACCTCAATGGTGGGGAATATCACTCAGCTTACGCAAAGCAATAAACAGTTGTATCAGCAATCTGCGAAACAGAGCGATGAGCTAAATACGGTGACATCACATATTTCGTTTCTGGAAACACATGTTGAAGATAACAGTGGGTTTGCTCAACTGGCAAATCAACGCGCCGTTCAGGCGCGGGATATTGCTGCGGGTGGCGACCGGATGATGGCAACGGTAAATGCGTCGATGCAGGCGATTGTTGCCCGTTCATCAGAGATGCGCGGGATCATCTCACTGATTGACAGCATCGCGTTTCAGACCAATATTCTGGCGTTAAATGCGGCGATCGAAGCTGCGCATGCCGGTGAACAAGGGCGTGGATTTGCGGTTGTAGCAAAAGAAGTCGGGTTGTTGGCGAGAAAAAGCAGTCAGTCCACGCAGAATATTCAGGCGTTGATTCATCATTCCTTAGCGGGTATTGATGAGGGCTTTCATGCGGTGAACGGACTGGATGACAACTTACACCAGGTTATATCGCTGGTGGAAAATCTGGGTGCCTTATTGAATGACATTTCTGCTGCGACGATGAATCAAGGAACCCGTATTCACGAGTTGACCAGTCAGCTTCAGGCGCTGAATAACGAAGCCCGACAGACCAGCGATCTGGTGAACGCCGCGTCTGATTCTTCCCTACAGTTACATCATGAGTCTCATCAGCTTCTGCAGGCCGTTGCCCGATTCCGTCTTCCGACCTGACGCTGTGTATTCAGCTCTGTTATACTCGCAGGCCTTTCATACCTGCGAGCAAGGAGCATGTTGTGGCCAGGGCCATGGACAATTCAATTTTAGAGACCATTGTGCAGCAGGTTCGTCCGCTGATTGGTCAGGGAAAAGTCGCCGATTATATTCCTGCATTAGCCTCCGTCGATGGCTCAAAACTGGGTATTGCCATTTGCACCGTTGATGGTCAGCACTATCAGGCGGGGGATGCGCAAGAACGTTTTTCTATTCAGTCGATTTCAAAGGTGCTTAGCCTGGTTGTCGCAATGCGTCATTACCAGGAAGACGAGATCTGGCAACGTGTTGGCAAAGATCCTTCCGGTCATCCGTTTAACTCGCTGGTTCAGCTGGAAATGGAGCAGGGTATACCGCGTAATCCTTTTATAAATGCCGGGGCATTGGTGGTTTGCGATATGCTGCAAGGTCGGCTGAGCGCGCCACGGCAACGAATGCTGGAAGTGGTACGTGCATTAAGCGGCGTTTCAGATATCGCTTATGATGCGACGGTTGCTCGCTCTGAGTTTGAGCATTCCGCCCGCAACGCGGCAATCGCCTGGCTGATGAAGTCCTTTGGCAATTTTCATCACGATGTGACGACCGTTCTGCAAAATTATTTTCACTACTGCGCGCTGAAAATGAGTTGCGTGGAATTGGCGCGGACCTTCGTGTTTCTGGCTAATCAAGGGAACGCATTCCATCTCACCGAGCCTGTGGTCACGCCGATGCAGGCGCGGCAGATTAACGCGTTAATGGCGACCAGCGGTATGTATCAAAATGCCGGGGAGTTTGCCTGGCGGGTAGGTCTGCCGGCGAAATCGGGTGTGGGTGGTGGCATTGTGGCAATCGTGCCGCATGAGATGGCTATTGCGGTCTGGAGTCCGGAGCTGGATCCCGCAGGGAACTCGCTGGCGGGTATTGCGGTACTGGAACAATTAACGCAACAGTTAGGGCGCTCGGTTTACTGATGAACACACTCGACCCGCTTTTTGCCCGACTGGCGAAATCGACTTTTCGATCGCGGTTTCGTCTCGGTCAGAAAGAGAGACAATATTGTCTGGAAAAAGGTGCGCCGGTCATTGAACAACACGCGGCCGATTTTATTGCTAAGCGATTGGCTCCCGCGTTCCCGGCCAATGACGGAAAGCAAACGCCGATGCGTGGACATCCGGTATTTATCGCTCAACATGCTACGGCGACGTGCTGTAGGGGATGTCTGGCCAAATGGCATGATATACCTCAGGGGCAACCGCTGAGCGAGCAACAGCAACGTTACGTTGTCACTGTTATCTACCACTGGTTAGTGCTGCAAATGAATAAGCCATAGATAACATAATCCTATGATCCGACTCCTTGTGTTGTGTAATTGTTAATTGCAGTATGAAGGGGTCAATCTAAGGAGACCAAATGGCTACCCACACTCCCTGCTTTATGCTGAGCGCAGAACAGATCCTGTCGAGAATCGACGAGCTGAGTGATGTCCTTGAACAGTGCGTGAATGATGGCGCATCTGTCAGTTTTATGCTCCCTTTTAACCGCGATAAGTCACGGCCTTTCTGGACGCGTGTTGCACAAAGTGTCTCTTGTGGAGAACGCATTGTTCTGGGGGTTGAAAATGCGCAAGGGACGCTTGTCGGGACCGTTCAGCTCATTATCGATCAACCCGAAAACCAGCCTCATCGTGCAGATGTTGCCAAACTCCTGGTTCATACCTCTGCACGGCGGTGTGGGATCGCCCGGGAATTGATGAATGCACTGGAAATTTGCGCACATCATGAAGGGAAAACCCTCCTGGTTCTTGATACGTCTACAGGCAGCGCCGCCGAGTTGTTCTACCACAATTGTGGATGGCAAAAAGCAGGGGTAATCCCTGACTATGCAAAAATGCCTGATGGAACACTGGCCGGGACCACACTTTTTTATAAAACGCTCTAATTTGTCACCGGGGATTGATCAAAACAGGGTTTCATTGTATTAAAGTTTGCTAACCTATTGGACCAATTCAATCAGGTTGTATGACTAATCAAAAAGGGAACCCATTGTGCAAACACTAAATCGTCGCGATTTTCCCGGTGCTCACTATCCTGAACGCATTATTCAGTTTGGTGAAGGAAACTTCCTGCGCGCCTTTGTTGACTGGCAAGTTGATCTGCTGAATGAACATACCGATCTGAACGCTGGTGTGGTCATTGTTCGTCCTATCGAAAGTACCTTCCCGCCGTCGCTGAGTACCCAGGATGGTCTCTATACCACCATCATTCGTGGTTTGAATGAAAAGGGCGAGGCCGTCAGCGATGCCCGTTTAATTCGTTCGGTTAACCGTGAAATCAGCGTCTATAGCGAATACGATGAGTTCCTGAAGCTGGCGCATAATCCTGAAATGCGTTTTGTTTTCTCTAACACCACGGAAGCGGGTATCAGTTACCACGCGGGAGATAAGTTTGATGATGCGCCGGCGGTGAGTTATCCGGCCAAACTGACCCGACTGCTGTTCGAACGCTATAGCCATTTCAACGGTGCGCTTGATAAAGGCTGGATTATCATTCCTTGCGAGCTGATTGATTACAATGGTGAGGCGCTACATGAACTGGTTCTGCGTTATGCTCAGGAATGGGCGTTGCCGGAAGCATTCGTACAGTGGCTGGACCAGGCAAACGCATTTTGTTCTACGCTGGTGGACCGTATTGTTACCGGCTACCCACGTGACGAAGTTGCGAAGCTTGAGGCCGAACTGGGTTATCATGATGCGTTTCTTGATACCGCAGAACACTTCTATCTGTTTGTTATTCAGGGGCCAAAATCATTAGCCACTGAACTTCGCCTCGATAAATACCCGCTGAATGTTCTGATTGTCGATGACATCAAGCCGTATAAAGAGCGTAAAGTCGCCATTCTCAACGGTGCGCACACTGCACTGGTACCGGTCGCCTGGCAGGCAGGGCTTGATACCGTGGGTGAGGCAATGAATGATGCAGAAATACGCGCCTTCGTTGAGAAAGCTATCTATGAAGAGATTATCCCTGTGCTGGATCTGCCGCGTGATGAATTGGCTTCATTTGCCAGCGCGGTGACTGGCCGATTCTGCAACCCGTACATTAAGCATCAGCTATTGTCGATTGCGCTCAATGGCATGACCAAATTCCGTACCCGTATTTTGCCGCAGCTGTTGGCAGGGCAGAAAGCCAGCGGCCAACTGCCGCCGCGTTTGACATTCGCCCTGGCGGCCTTGATTGCTTTCTACCGCGGTGAGCGTAACGGTGAATCTTATCCGGTTCAGGATGATGCGCACTGGATGGAGCGTTTCCAGGGGTTGTGGGCTCAGCATCGTGACCACCAGATGACTACTGAAGCGCTGGTCAACGCGGTATTGGCCGTAAAAGAGCACTGGGAACAGGATCTGACACAGGTTTCCGGCCTGGTAGAACAGGTCACTGCAGACCTGGATTCTATTCTGGCGAAAGGCATGCGCGTAGCTGTTAAGCCACTGTGCTAATAGGTTAACCCGGTTCAGGCCGGGTTTTTCACCGTCTTTATTTAGTTACAACATACAATATATCTATTTTTAAATACCATGCATCTGTAGCTTCAGTGTACGCCAGGGTCGGCAGGAAAAGATGTTTAGATAGTGTTGCTATAAGCTTGCAACATTGATCGCGATCACGTTTAATATTCCGGCTTTCACATTTTCCGAAGATAACCATGATCGTTCGCCCCCAACAACACTGGTTACGCCTGATATTCGTCTGGCATGGCTCAGTTTTATCCAAAATCTTTTCACGCTTGTTGCTGAATTTCCTGCTCTCCATTGCCGTCATCATCATGCTGCCATGGTATACGATGCTGGGTATCAAATTTACCCTCGCACCGTTCAGCATTCTCGGTGTCGCAATTGCAATTTTCTTAGGCTTTCGCAACAACGCCTGTTATTCGCGCTATGTTGAAGCCCGACATTTGTGGGGGCAGTTGATGATTGCTTCCCGTTCACTTCTGCGCGAGGTGAAAACGACCTTACCAAATGATGCTGAACTGGGGCAGTTCGTTCGTCTGCAAATCGCATTTGCCCATTGCCTGCGTATGACTTTACGTCGACAACCGCAAGCAGAACCCCTGGCGAAATACCTCAGCGAGAGCGATTTACAGACCGTTTTTGCGTCTCAATCACCGGCCAACCGCATTCTGCTGCTGATGGGTGAATGGCTGGCCGTTCGCAGACGAAATGGGCAGCTATCTGATATATTATTTCACAGTTTAAACAACAGGTTAAATGATATGTCGGCAGTGCTGGCAGGTTGTGAGCGTATTGCGAACACGCCAGTCCCGTTTGCTTACACCTTAATCCTTCATCGCACGGTATATCTGTTTTGTATTATGTTGCCGTTCGCGTTAGTGGTGGATTTACACTATATGACACCGTTCATCTCGGTGCTTATTTCCTATACCTTTATCTCGCTCGATACGCTAGCCGAAGAGCTCGAAGATCCGTTTGGTACAGAGAATAATGATCTGCCACTCGATGCGATTTGTAATGCAATTGAAATCGATTTGCTGCAGATGAATGATGAAACCGTGGTTCCGGTGAAACATATGCCCGATAAGCATTACCAGCTGACATAACATCCGGTAGAGCTGGTAGCACAACCAGCTCTCATTGTTTCACTGAAGGAATAGGTAAGACTCGATGCGCCAGGTAGTGCGACTTTAGCCGAATTCTCTTTGCCACCATGCAGGTTGCATATCGGTAAATGAATGAAACTCGGGGGCCAGATCTTCATCATTGGGATCATCAAAAACGCCCGCTAATAGCGCAATTACCGGAGCGTCATCAATGGCACCAACAGAACTTCCACATTGAGGGCAAAAAGCGCGACTGGAAGTTTCTGAAGAACGCCAGGTAGTCGGTTTACCCGCTTTTCCCGTCCATTCTACATTTTCAGCATTAAATTCAATCCAGACGACGGTCGGTGCACCGGTATGCTTGCGGCAAATATCGCACGAGCAGGTATGCGAATTATTAGGGCTCGTCGCGGCAAAGCGAATAGAGCCACACAGACAACCGCCAATGTAGACTTTAGACATGACAACCCCCGTCAGTAAACGTTCCCAGACACTAGCAGATGACTGGCTTTATCACTAGATCCTCATCGTAAAAAGGCGAGGGCGCGCATGGGGAATTCACAATAATTATCAGCCCCCGGATACAAAGAGGCTGATAATTGGAGGTCAGTGCTTAAGAATTGTGTTTAGCAACGATAAACAACCGCGGAAACGCCAGCAGTATTTTCCCATTTTCTTGCAGCGGATATTGCTCCTGCAGCAAAGCATGGTAGCGCGCCAGATAGCGATGTTGTTCGTTTTCACTCAGGTCCTGCAACCATGGACGCAACCCCGTCGAACTCACCCAGTCGATAATTGACTGGTGTGAATCCATAACGTGATAGTAGGTTGTCCGCCAGATATCAACATCGCAGCCCATGTCAGTCAAAATATCATAATATGCATGCACTCCGGGAAGAGGCGCGCGGCCGCGATCGGGGTAACCCAGTTCATAGGCGACTTCACGCATCAGAACATGCGTTGGCTCCAGCCAGTTATCCGGCATTTGTACGGCCAGTACGCCATCTCTCCCTAGCAGAGAGACAAGGTGGGGAAACAGCTGATAGTGATCGGGAACCCATTGCAAAGATGCGTTTGCATACAGCAGATCTACAGGCTCTTTTGTCTGAAATGCACTAATATCCGCTTCGATAAAATGGCAGCCAGGCAGCGCGTTACGCGCTTCACTCAGCATTGCTGGTGAAGAATCCACGCCTGTTATTTTTGCTGATGGCCAACGCTGATGTAGCAATGCAGTGCTGTTACCCGGGCCGCAGCCGAGGTCGACGACTGAGCGGACATTCTCCAGTGCGACTCTGCTGAGTAATTCAGCTGCAGGTCTTGAACGTTCGGTTTCATATTGCAGATAGAGCGAAGGGTTCCAGTCAGCCATGTTTCAGTATCCTGTATGCGATGAAATAGTATGATTCTGAGTCAGCAATTTCCATCACGTCTCTTAGAATCAATGATTCTTGTTCCTTCCCAGCATAGTAAGTGTAGCTTTAAAGGGTAAAAACAGGACAAATCGCATTACAAAAGATAATAATTCATAATCTTTCTTATACTTTTTTTGCTTTCTCTTCAGGATCGCGATCTCTCTTTGGGCATTTAAAAAACTCCTGACATAACATTCACCATCATTATGATTATCGAGAAAATCATCACCGTAATTGCTCTCATAGAGGCTAATACAATATTTTATTTTTTCCTTAATAGACTCAATGTCATCAAATTGAATCCAATATTCAGATAATAAGTATGCTATCAATTTTTCCTGGAAAGCAGACATGGTACTGTGTTTATCATTCAAAAATATCGCATCGAAATCTTCTAAGACTTCAATTTTATGTGTAGCTTCGTACCATTCGCTTCGGCCAAAGCAATAAACTGGTTTACCCAGAATTAAGGCTTCAATGCTTGTGCCAGAATTACATGCGATAACGGCAGAACTCCCTTCAATTAATTCGTGGATATTAGCATCAACAGACAAAACATTCTCGTTGGTTGCTAATAGAAACGCGATCTTGGCATCAATACCTCTGGATTTACACATCGGGTGGCGTTTGATTACCAACGTTCGATTTGTCTTTTTAGCCAATGCCGCAACATAGTCTAATGCCTCCATGGCGCTGATGTTCTCATGATCGGTAACCGAATCAGAGTTGACCTGCATGGGGAAAAACAGGTAATCAGAGGGGAGAACAACGTGGTTCTGTGGTTGTTGATGCTTGGAGAGTTTTGTCTCCTTAAAAAAATCCCGTTTCTCGCCAATGATATTCTTGGCACTATCATGATCTATTTTATTTATCTTATCGACATATGAACTGAAGTTAACACAAATATCCGCCCACCCCGAATATCCGTTTTTATCTACAGAGTACAGTCCATATATAGGTGATTCTTTTATCGAGAAAACATTTTTGTCATTATTATATGAATGAAAGGAGAATGTAATAGCCCCTTTAATTGCTAGTCTTTTAAGACCATAACAAGGGAAATTTGCTGGGTTCAGTATTACTTGTAATTGTTCATCATGGAGACAAGATATAAAGTTACCAATAAATTGTCGATGAATGCCTTCACTCTTACCTAGCCATTGTGGTAAGTCAAAGTAAAAACGGTTTAAATCATTCATCATAACCCCAAGTAATTATTGAAAATAAAACTATTGATTAGATTTATGTTTAATCTGGCAGCCGACTATCCGCTACACAGTAACGATTATCATTAGAAAATAAGCGTCTATTATATTATTTTCATTGGTCCAATACAATCCAGCACTCTTGAATCGAAGTGGAGACAGAAGGGGGCATTGGTATCGCATAGTGTCATCTTCAAAAACAAGTATGCTGAGTAATATATTTCCCCACATCAATAACTTTATTTGTATCGGGGTCAACATTGAGTACCATAAAACGCATTTGTGGGCAGAACAGTTCCAGGCTTTTTTTACTGCATTCCGTTTGTAACCATTTATGATTGCCACTTTCGGTTTGCACCAGATGGAGGTTTGCATCCTTACTGCACACAAAACCGTCCATGATTGCTCTTTGTCTTGCAGCATCCAGATTCAAACCAATAACATTGAGCTCATCGACGTCTTTGTCGTGTGAACTGGCAGAGACGCGGGTCAATGCGCAACTCGTAAGCGCGAATGAAAGAATCAATAAAAAAGCGACGCGTAAGATAGCGTTGTCATTTTTATGAACATGGATAGTTGCTGGCATTGTGTTGTATGGTCCGTTGCTGTGAAATTCCAGGGGCACAGGTTTGTGTCATACCCAGGTTGTACGCGAAAAGAACTGAGTGAGCAATTACAACGTCAACGGTTTGACGTATGCGTAAAGTGTAAGGTTGAATGGTCGCCGGTGAATAGCATAAAACCAGGAACGGCGCTGTTAAGCGTTATCAACGACCAGCACAATGATGAACCAAATAAACCAGATTTCACCGTTCACCGTATTGGTGCGCATAATGTACGACTCGTTATGTTGAAAAGGCCGCTGCGAAAATCGAATCCCGCAGCGGCCTCTTTAGCATAACGTCATTGTGCGAACCAATAATTATCCCTCTATTATATTTTCCCTTTCCAATACCTCACGAATTTGTTGGAATACAGCACTTATATTCCCTTTAGGGAATCTTATTTGCCCTAATCCATTTATGTTGGAGAACTCTTCACATCCGTCTTCAAGAAGAATGATTGCCCGTTCAAAGCCCAGCTTACCTTGAAAAAGTCCTGCTTCATGTATGACATTCATTCTTGCTTGGACTTTTCCTTCTTGAGTTTCATCTTCGGCAGTCATCAAAATAAAGGCAAATGCAGCCTGCTCTAACATTTGATTAAGCCTTGTTATGTTTGTCACCCCGGCAATTGATACTCTATTAAATTCATCATAGGGTTGATGCAATTTATCTTTTATGAAATCTTTAAGTTCAAGCCAAAGCTTTGATTTCCCATGACCAATAAATATATTTATTCCCGCATCTTTTTCACGCATCATCTTCCCCTCTAAGTTATTGATATGCTTGTATAATTTATCAATAAGTTTTTGTAGTTCATTACAAGATGAGTATGCACCCATAACTTCTGCAACTCGAACCCTGAGATTAATGTGTGGTGGTACTCGTATTCCTTCTTGTAATGCCATGTTATCAGAGCTGGTTACTTGTTTTGGAAGGAAAAGTGACAGAATTTGTTTTTCGGATAAGATTTTGCTGTTTTCAATTTTAGATACTAAGTCTTCTAAAAATTTATCTTCAGGTGGAAGGCTTTTTTTCTGTGCATAATATAATGATAAAGCGTCACTTTTTAAATCGTTAAATATTGAATTTACCTCATTTGCTTTTTTAATCTCTTCCAATAAATCTTCTTTAGTTAAGTCACACTTATTTAATATATAATCAGTTATTTGTTCTGGATCATATTCTACCCAATCACCTATACTTTTCATTCCCTCGGTTAAATATCCACCCATATTTTGAAATGGGCTGTTAAATCCCCAATCCTTGTTAAACACCGCCCCAGTCGGAGGTTTTTGCAGGCCATTGTAATAGACCCTTGATTGATAGCCTATAAATGAACCTGACCAAGATTCATCTAGTTTACTGGTTAACGTTAAAACTGATGAAAGTTTGCTCACATCATAGTTACTTAGCTTCTTTAACTTATCCATTAAATCAAGGTATTGATTTGCGCTCACTGTGTAATCTCCAAGCCTAAAATTTGCACAATTTAAAACGTGCAGTGTAGGTAATACTGCACGTTTGTACCATTCGTGGTACTTAATCCTTTTGTTTGGAAGACATGAGATCTTCTGCTGCATCTTTAGAGTAGTTATCAATCAGATAACCTAAAATCTCTGTCCATGTAATTGTTTTTCCTAGTTTTACACTGGCGTTTATAGCCAGTCGTTCTAGTTTCATTTTTCTTTCTTCCGTCACGTTATAAGTCGTGCGCTTTGCCATTTTTTACGCTCGTTCAATGCAATATTTGAAGTGAGTATACATGCTCATGAACTCATATCATCCAATCCTCTTGAACTCACTAGCTCACTGGTGTAATGTTAAAACACTAATGAACTACTGAACTCATGTGTTAGTAAGTCGTCATTTTTGCAATTTTGAGGATTTATTTGTGATCGATTGGCTTACCGGGATTTTCCCTTGCACACACAAACCGCTTCCGGCGGGGAGTGTTGTCAGCGTTGATGCTGACGGTGCAATTGAGTGGGAAACCGTTAAGCGACTCACTGTTCGCGGTTCGCATGAAGCAACGATGAAAGTACGATCGATAGGATCTAATGGCGAAGGTAAAGCGACACATTTGTACATTGATGGTAATCCGTCCAAGTTTTTGCAGGGACATTCTGTTGTTGGGTCGGATGATATACAAGGGCTCATGTTGACGGCCTATGCCAGGATTTTATCCTTATTGAATATTCCTCATGATTTAGCGTCTTATAAAGCCGTTATGGCCGGTCAGTATAAAATTTCTCGTGTTGACATTAATTACATGTATTCATTATCTACGCTGGAAAATGTCAGATCATGGCTTTATGCCGCCGAATTTAAAGCTAAAACACGCCATGGTCGCGCATGTGGGAAAGGCGGTACAGTTTATTTAGGTAAAAACTCCCGTCGATGGAGTCTGAAATTTTATTCAAAATATGATGAACATGTTTCGGGTAAAAAAGGGCACCAGATAGCCGAAGAGTTTGTACGAGCCGGGTTACTGGACTGGACGAAAGATAAATTACGTATTGAATTAACATTAAGAACAACTGAGCTTATTGATTTAAATTTAACGCTTGGCGCTAACTGGAATATGAAAACACCACGTAAATTATTCTCTGAATATGTAGGGAGAATAGAAATGAATCAGAATGCTATTTTAAGTGATGAAAAAATAACGAAACTGCCAAGAAAAATACAGTCAACTTATTTACTTTGGAAACAAGGGGCTAACATGAAAGAAATGTTACCTCATAACACTTTTTATCGCCATAGAAGAGAGTTGCTTTCGTTCGGTATCGATATTAATTTCTATTGTGATTCACCAGACTCTAATAACGTTGTTCCGCTAATAAGAACGCTGGAAGCCAAGCCAGCGGAAATCCCCTTATGGATTTATGAGAAAGGTTTTATTTTCGATTACAACCGTATTTCGCACGCCAGTAGCTGGCATTAAAGGAAAGTAATATGTCTAATTATGGTCTTTTCGTTAAGGGTAAAATGTTGGGAGCCCGCCAACGTAATAAAGTTAATGGTCAGGGCTATTATAATGAAATTGGTATTGGTCTTGAAATACCTGATGGTTTTGGTGGTACAAAGCAGGATCAAATTATTATTCGAGTTTCTCAAGCTCTCGTTAATGCAGGTCTAATGAACCAGGCGAATGCTTTCATTGGGAAATTAGTTCAAATTCCTGTCTATGTCCGTGCATGGTCAATGGAGGGCAGGGAAGGTGTAACTTATAATGTTTCTTCCGATGGTGGCATCGCAGAGATCAAAGGTTAAATATGGACGATGTTATTCAAATTTTGATAGCGTCTGGCATTGTTATTTCTTTTGGCCTCGGCGCTATTACTGCGGGGGTTTTTCGATAATGTATATTGTTTATTTCTTTGGGGCTTACACCTTTGGTTTTGCCCTTTTCTATGCGGTCGGTTCATTTAAATCATTTTCTGACCGATTAATGTAACCTTAATGGAGTTATTTCTATGAAAATTCTGTCTACTGTTAAATCTAAAGTTGCTCTGGCTTCAACTGCGCTTTTTGTTTCTGCAAGTTCTTTTGCGGCTGAAGGCGCTACAGGCGGTACTGATTATGCAGGTCAGGCAATGGATGCATTACTGACTCAGGCAAATGATCTCATTGGTAAAGTATGGCCTGTTGTTGTGGCTGTGGTTGGCGCTGGGCTTGCTATTCGTATTTTCAAAAAATTCTCTTCAAAAGCGGTTTAAATTTCACTCAGGGGCACTCGTTGCCCCTTTATTAAAGCGGGTTACTATGAAAAGGAAAATATTAATTCTTTCCGCTGTCCTCATTTCTCCTTTTTCACATGCTGATTCATGGGAAAGCATTACTAAATCTACTTATCAAAGCTCTGCCTACGCTGAAAGTAAGCAAATAACCAATCAGGATGGCTCTAAGACAACGGTTTACTATATTGATGCTGCTATGCAGGCCTCCGCTTGTCAGGGTGCTAAATCCAGTGCTCAGAGTGTATTTACTCAGGTTAAACTAACTTATGAGGGTATCTGGCCTGATTCTGAATTCCGTCTTGTTTTTACTGGTGATTGTACTTACAGCGATTCACCAGGGCAGAAGGATAAATATTGGTCTTTAACGGCTTATATTGTTGGTGATATTCAGCGTTCTGTTCCTGATGCAAAACCTACTGACCCGACACCAGAAGAAATTTGCGAAGCGAAGCCGCCAGAAGAAGGTGTATTTAATAATGTCGATTCATATGATGGTGGTCGCTATATCTACTATAACGGCTGTGAATATGAGGCTACTGGTGTCATTGTTTGTCAGAATGATGGTACTGTTTGTGCTGCTACATGGAAGCCTACAGGGAGCGTAGCAGATCCATCTGATAAACCTTCAACTCCTCAAAATGGCGGTGGTGAATCTGGCGGTGGTGAATCTGGCGGCGGTGAATCCGGTGGCGGTGAATCCGGTGGCGGTAGTTCTGGCGGTGGTTCCAGTGGTTCCAGTCTTTCTAAAGGTGATATTCAGACTGCTATCGAAGGTGCTTCACCCAAAATAGCCAGCGATATTCATGATAAATTAACAGAGAAAGATACATCCTCAGATGATAAAAAATATGCTGATGAACAGACAAATAATAATATATTACGTCTGGATGATTCCTTAAATAACCTTACCCGTGGAGCGGGGCGTTTTGCTGACCCTTCTGGCGGTGATTCACGCTATGGAAAGGGCGATTCTGAACTAGATTCTGCTTCAACTTTGGCAGATTCCGAATTAGGGATAGCAAAAGATTCGCATGGTGCTTTATGGGAAGCATTTTTAAATAAAGATGCTATGCTTCCTAACTTACCCAATGGTAACGGCTGCTCTGATTTTATTATTTTCCCCGGGGAGGTTTATCAGATTGATATTGGTTGCGATAAATTACTGACTATTAAAGATGTTCTTTCATGGGTTTTTTATTGCCTTACGTTCTGGTATGTCTTTACTTCTTTAACTTCATTGCTTCGTAAAGGGGGTGAGTGATGCCTTTATTGTTAGGTATTCCTGCATTGTTGCGTTTTCTCATTGGTCTTGTCCCTTTGTTTATTGGCTATGTGGCGAGTTTTTTAGCTCGACTTGCTACCAAAACAGGATTAATCGCCTTTGCATTGGTCGCACTAATTACAACAACTGTTACGCTTTTAATGCAGTACCTTGCTGAGGTCATGTATAACGGTTTACCTGCTGATTTCTCTCATTTAATGGCATCTGTATTACCTGACCATTTTCAGGCGTGTGTTAACGTTATTATGGTTACTCGTATCAGTGTTTTTGTTTTCGATTTAAAACAAAAATTCCTTGATTATGCAAACAGGGTGATTTAAATGGCGGTTCATGTAGTAACAGGCAAATTAGGCTCAGGTAAGACACTTGTTAGTGTTTCCCGAATACAGGAAAGACTTGCTAAGGGTTGTCCTGTTGCCACTAATCTTGATCTTAAATTGCATAATATGCCTATGGTTGGTCGTTATGCGAAAAAAACGCGCGTTATTCGCGTTCCTGATAAGCCTTCATTAAATGATTTACTGGCTATTGGTATTGGGAATACATCTTACGATGAATCCCGCAATGGCCTTCTGGTACTTGATGAATGTGGTACTTGGTTTAATTCCCGTTCATGGGGTGATAAAGACAGACAACCTGTTATTGACTGGTTTTTACATGCCCGTAAATTAGGCTGGGATATTATATTTTTGATTCAGGATATTTCGATAATGGATAAGCAAGCTCGTCTGGCGCTTGCTGAACATGTTGTTTATTGCCGACGTTCAGATAAATTAAATATCCCTTTTATTGGCTCCATTATGAATTTGGTTTCAGGGGCGCGATTTTCTTTACCAAAAGTACACTTTGGTATTGTTAAGTATGGTGACAATATTAACTCAATCACTGTTGATAAGTGGATATATACCGGAAAATCTCTTTATTCTGCTTACAATACCAAACAAGCGTTCACAGATAATTATCCTCATGGCGCATTTTCGCTTTTTCCTCCATTTATCACACACGGTCAATTTTCTGTTCATAGGGGATTTAATTATTATATGCGCCTCACTAAAATTTATTTCCGTAAATCGAATCGTCTTATATTAATGCTTTCTTTTCTGGTGCTGGGACTTGGTCTTGGTTTCTGGTTCCAGTCTGGAAAGAATGTTGATGAAATCACAGCTATTAAATCTTCTTATGCTGAACAGGCGAGGGCGGTAACGCCTGATTCGTCCAGTGATTTACCCCGACTTTCTATTAATTCTTTTTCACAAC
Source organism: Citrobacter sp. U14242 (assembly GCF_046555775.1). Taxonomy (NCBI): domain Bacteria; kingdom Pseudomonadati; phylum Pseudomonadota; class Gammaproteobacteria; order Enterobacterales; family Enterobacteriaceae; genus Citrobacter; species Citrobacter sp. U14242. The sequence continues at coordinate 39,703 of NZ_JBKGLW010000004.1, read as the reverse complement.
TTGGTTTTGACGTTTCTGTTACATTTATTGATGCTAAAGGTATGAAATATCAGTATTTTGATTTAATTAAAGATGGTTATTCCGTTGATATTAAAGATGCCTGTCGTATTTTTATCAGAAAAGGCCGTTATTTACAGACCGTTACCTGTCAGGAGTAATATTATTATGCGCTCTTTTATTATTGCTTTTTTATTTACCTGTTCATTCTGCGTTTCTGCTGAAACTGTTAATTTAAATAATTCGTCTGTTCGCTCATTTGTTCAGTGGTATTCGTCAAAAACTGGCAAGCCTGTTATTGTTAATCCTGATGTTAAAGGGAACGTAACCGTATTTAATGCTGATGTTAACCCAACAAATATTGATGATTTCTTTAAGTCTGTTCTCAATGCTAACGGGTTTGTTATGCTTTCCGGTAATCCTGCGGTTGTCTCTTTGCCGTCTAAATTACCGTCACAAATGGCTTCTGACTCCGGCGACTCTGATAATCAGTCTTATGATTCTTTTCCTTCTGAGCCATCTTACCAGCCAGTACCTGTGGCGCTTACGGTCAGAAATTTTAAGCTGACAAAAGTTAGATCGTCCGATGTTCAGCAACTGATTAAAATTTATCTTGATTCTAATGGTGGTGGTAATGTCGTGGATTATCCAGGCAATAACTCGCTGATTGTTTCTGCGCCTGACGAGCTGCTGCCGGTTCTGTCCGATTTTATCAATTCTGTGGATGTTGCCCGCGATCAGGTTCTCATTCAGTCGCTGATGTTTGAAACCAGCTTGTCTGATGGCGTTGATTTATCGTTTGCGGCAGGTTCTGCATCCGGTCATAAGGTTGCGGGGGGCTTTAATACTTCTGCACTGGGTAGCGCTCTTTCTACGGCGGGCGGTTCTTTTGGTATTTTTGATGGTAACGTGTTGGCGCTGTCTCTGCGTGCTGTCCAGAGTAATTCACGCTCTAAGGTGATTTCAACGCCGCGTATTCTTACTCAGTCTGGTCAGACTGGTTACATTTCCGTAGGTAAGAATGTGCCGTTTATCACCGGAAAGGTAACGGGCGAATCTGCCGGCGTAAATAATCCGTTTCAGACTATCGAGCGTCATGATGTTGGCGTTTCTCTCAAGGTAACGCCTGTTGTCATGGGTAACGGGCAACTAGTTCTGACTATCGACACTCGCGCTGATTCAATCAGCAATGATGATCAGGCATCCGATATTATTACTAATCAGCGCCAGATTCAGACGACAGTCCAGATTAAGGATGGTCAGACGTTGTTATTGGGGGGGCTTATCGATTCATCGTTCAGCAATGCCGAGCGTTCAGTTCCAGTTATAAGTAAAATTCCTCTTATAGGCTGGATGTTCAGTAGCAAGGCAGACAGCAATGAACAGCGTATTATGTATATTTTGCTTACAGCACATATCATTCGTCCACTTTGATGGATAGCGGGTAGGTGCGTGAGCCCTGCTCGCTATCCATCAAATGGACATTATTGATTGGGGTAACTAATGGATTCTTATGGGATTTTATCTGCTCTGGCAGAACGAACGATTACAGCGGAAGAAGCAAAAACAATGACACTTGCAGCCAGAAGTTCTTCGGCTCAGGTAAATGAAGCATCACTTGCTCTGTTACTGATTGATAATACTCTGGATGCGATCAAAGCAGCTGCCAGTGAAGGGAAAGGATACACTCTACTTCCTTCTTATGAGATTTCTGTAAAAGCCATTGATTTAGCAGAAGAATTTTTAAGGAAACAATGCGGCTATGTTATTGATAACCAGAATGGCGTAAGGACGGTCTATTGGTTTATATGATAACCCCGGACAGTGACAAAACTTGCTTTTGTTAGTGTCAGGGGTTGGCCAAGCCGAACAATTCTGTTTTTTTAGCGTTATTGCTGATTCGGCGCGGCAGCATTACGAGGAGATAAAATGCAATTTTTCACATCCAGCGATACTGTAATGTTATGTGCGAAGACCTGCGATCGCTGTGGTCGCCATGCGAAGACGGTGGTAGATGACATTGAGTTCAATGAGTTTCTGTCTGTTAATCACTTAGCTGGATACGGTTCAATTTTTGGTGACAGTAATCGCTTAAAACTAGATTTATGCCAACATTGCCTGAAAGACGTCCTGGGCCAGTGGATTACGGTCTGTGACCAATGACCGCACCGGTAACGCCAGTTCCCGCCATCCTTACCATTGGTGCGCATAATGTATATTATGTTAAATAACCTCCATGGATCTATTACTTCATGGTTCACTCATGCGGTCACAGAAATCAGCATGTTGTGAATTTTGAGATACCTCCCTTTTCTCACATTAGGTCTGTCGTACATTTACTTCACCGCATGCTGATTGTTGGGTGTTTCTATGTACTCACTTACCCAGATTGTAAGTTCAAACGGCCGAAGGCACTGGATTCTGATGGATGTAAAAATCTGTCTGCCAGCACTTTATCCGCTTAGGTATCTAGTTGACCATCTGGAGTATCGCTCGTTTTCAACTCAATCAGCTTCTCTCCAAGCGATTAAGTTTTTTTATGTATAGCTTTTACTGTTCTGGACATGACCCCTGCAATCGCTATTCATGAAATGACCGATTTTTTTCAATCCTTAGAAAATAATACGAGAAGCTTGTCGCTGTCGTGTCCAAAGCTCACCGTCCTGGCCAACATGCCGCTAGCGTGGCTGAGCTGATGCAGATTTATCGGGACGCCGCACTGAGCTGGCAATACATATAATAAAAACTGTCCTATGTATGTGCCCCCTGAACTGAGCAGGTACAGATATAATGTTGGCCTGTCCGTATTGAGTGTTAGCTAATATACCGTCATGTTCCGTGGGGAGACATAATATTAAGTCTCTCCTGCTCAACCCAGGGAACATACTCAATGGTTTTGCTCATGGTGGCAAGTTCTCTGGCCAGCTGGTTAATTGCTGGTGAGTTTACATCAGCGAGGACTGAATGCAGCGCTGAAACAGATACCAGCTTAAACTTTTCTATGTTAGCGGAACTGGCTAAAGGTAACATACGAAACGGTTGCAGATTGATGCCAAGAATGGTTTGCATATGTACTAATATTCTGTACCCCCCTAAATCTATATCACCCCAGTGATAAACGGGAGTATCCGGACAGCCTTGCGCAATGAGTTCCCTGAAAACAGGAGCCCAGGCTCTCGAGGGAAACCCATTTGTATATATGACCCATCCATCATCCGTGATCTCGCGGGTATATCGATTAAATGTTGTTTCATTCTCAATAAATAAAATATATGCGGGAGGTCGTACAGCGAGAATTCCTCTGATAGCATCTGGTGGGATACCGAGGTAAGGATAGACATCCGAACAATCCACTGTTCCAGCCGCCATCAGTATTTTAAATGCCCCCTTCAGTTTGAGTACTGGAGCAAACTTACAAATACCCAGGTAATCCATTACCTGTTCATTATCTGCCTTTATCAAATAATCGGGTAATCGCTGGCGGCTGATACGAACAATGACACCAGTAATGGCTTCAATCCGCTTTGTATCACCGAAAAGTCTTACGCTAAGCGTGCGGATATCAGGGAGTATAATGTGCTCATTATTCGCAAGCCAGTCCAGCAACGCCAGTGCATCCCTCAGACATTCGGCATTGCCAGGTTTCACGCCATATCTCTGACGCCCCTGACGCCATTCTGATTGTATTTCATCAATTAATTCCTGGAGCCAGTCTGAGCAGGTACTGAGAGTGGCCAGTTTTTTACAGGCGGCGTCTATCTCATCGTGAAGACACGGCGCACCGATAGCCCGGAGGAATTGAACCGGTTCAGTGATGTCGATTGCCTGAATGGTGCAAACCTCACCTAATGCCGCTGCCCCAAACCGAAGTGACGCGCATTTATGTCGTTCGAAGAGTACCTGTAACTCTTCGTGGACAATTAACCGCTCTTTAATTGTTAATCTGAAATAGTATTCAAACCGCCTGGGCGTTAAGGTCACTGATTCAGCTTTCGGCGGTAATGCAGGCAAATTGATTTGCCTGGCAATCTGCTCCAGAATCTTGCGGGTAGATTTATTCAATGGGATCCCTTAAGAATACTGTTCTGAAGGCCCAACTGCTTCCTTGCCTGCGGCAACATTGCTTCAATCAGTTCAGGATGGCGTTTAGGGTTATCACTTTCAAGCAGCTCCCAACCAGCATCGTTGATTTGACGGCTATCAGTAAAGACGGAGAGACCGTCACGAATAATGGTCACAACCCGTTCTACGTGATGCCCCATCTTAACTTCAGCATCCAGCGGTGCAGCCAGAAATGCCTGGAGACCAATTTGTGAGAAGAACTCAAGCGCTGCAAATGTATTATTCCCGTCCATACGGCTAAAAGCTTCATCAAATATTGCCATAACTGCCCCGGCGTTGACCTGGTCCTGACGTCGCTGAACTTTGAATGCAGTCATAAATGAAGCACCAAAAGCAATATAAAAAGGTGACTGTTGTTCACCACCAGACCCTGTACTGAGAAGATTACTAAAACGACGTTCCTTACCGGTGCTCAGATCCCTGGCCATAATGTCGTAGGTAAAAAAATTACGATAGTCTGATAGCTCAACAATGCGACCTTCCGTGAGCACGTCCTGAATAACTGAAATTGCGGGGTGTTCCTGTGAAAAATCAAAGAGTGTACCAACCGCCTCGGTATCAGATTTACTCTGCTCGACAACGTAGTCGTGCACATCCTTCAGCGTTTTGTTTTCGACTACAGGAAAGACAAAACGGTATGTGTTGCTATTAAAAGGCAGATCTTTAAGCTGTTCGTTAAGCAATCTGAACGTGCGGCGCATGCGCTGGAAAGCATCCTGCAGGGTTGATACCACATCGGCTCTAAACGTGGTTAGCATCTCAGAACATGCTTTTTCTGCATCATGCCGATGGATGACCAGTTCAGTGTCATTAAGATAATTCAAATGCCTTTCAAAGGCTTTTCTGGACTCGTATGGGTCTAAATCTCTGAGTTCGTCACGGTTTGCAGGCTCAAAGCGAGCCATAAATTCGATTTTTCCTTCTCTTGCATTATCACCAGCATTCCTGGCACTACTTTCTGCGCTACCAACGCGCTTTTGGGCAACAAGTGCGACCGCGTCGTTGACCATAATCTCACTGGCAATTGTGCAACTCTTTTGCTCAGGATCCCGTTCATCGTTTATCAGCGCTATTAGTTTTTCAAGATGTCTACTGGCTCGTTCCTGTTCGAAAAGTGGATGCGTACTTAACTCATTCCGTTTCCCTGCAACCTGTTTTATTTTTTCTTCGGCTGCAGGACGTTGATTCTCAATTTCATCAAGTTGCTTCTGAATATCGCTTTTTGTCACTGCTATACTGGTCTTCTCCTCATTAAATTTATCCAGTGCATGATTCGCCAGTCTGTAGGCTTCCTCCAGTGATTTATCTACGTTCAGCCTCATTTTTTCGATGATCAGGTTCTTTTCTCTAATCACTTTTTGTTCTGCAATAAGTGATTGATATGTAGATTCAATATGGAGGCAGTTATGATTCAGGTTACTGAGTTCTGACTGGAACAATTTGTAGAAACTGTCAATCGGATCATATTTTTTTTTCTGTGCATAAAATCGGGCAGTGGCTTCGTCAACCTGAACTTGCATCTTCCGCGCATATTGCCGGCGAGCCTCAACGCCGATCATAATTCCCTTGATATCGTTACCACCACTAATTGAGCCATTTGCTGCAACCATTCCGTCTGGAGTGATGGCTCGTTTTTCACGACGTAATTCTTCTTCGGTATTAACCAGATTGACAGACCACAGCAACCCATAGAGAAATTTTAGCGCTATCGCGTTTTCTGACTTAATGAGTGAGGCAGCTGTACCTTTCTTTGGAGCCCCCTGGTAACCAAAATCATAATCCGGGTTGACCAGACGTACACCGCGCAAAGATACGTGGTTCTTATCATCTCTGATTGCTTTCCGGTAGATTTTCAGCGCATCAGTGTAATTGCCATCAGTAATAACCAGAGCTTCACGATTTCGTCCGAGATAACGCTCTATGCCTTCCTGCCATGAGGCATCGCTGATTGAACTCAGTTCACATACCGGAACGGCTATAATTTCATATTGCTTTAACATCCGGATGACGGTCTCAGTCGAAGTCGCAAGCGGAGTCTCACCTGATTCCAGCTTCTTAACTACCATCAACAATTCTTTCAAATCATTTTCTGCTTCAGCAAGACGGCTACGGGCATTATCGCGCTCTTCTGAAAGTACGTCTCCGAACGATCCAAATGCAGTAATAGTCGACAGGATACCAGTACCCTGCTGTTCATGAGCTGGCCATGGGATCAGTGGATTGTCAGATAAAGCAGCAATTTCACTCAGACGGTTATGGTTGTTTTCGTAATTTTTCCGAAAATCGACAGTCAGGCTGGACGGGCAAATAAGGTTAAGAAAACGTGCCAGAGATTGCTTCGCAGCTAAGAGACGTTGCTCAATTCCCACAATGCGTTCCTGGGATTGTCTAATGTTGTCCTCATGTTTTTCAATCGCCCTGGTGGCCGCCGAATTCATAAACAGATCGCGAGCCTCATCACGTTCCCTGTTAACCCTCTCTTCCATTGATCTCATCTCAGTTTGTCGCTGGGTCAACTTTTCCAGCTGGTCCCCAAGCTCCTGATGCAGGTTATCTGACTGCTCCAGGCGCAAATCCAGGGCCTGGAGTGAAGCCTCTGCTGATACCCACCCATAACAGACCAGGTCAATCATGAGTCTTTCATAACGATGATAATGCGTTAACAAAGAATTGAGCGCGATAATTTCCTGCTCAGTCTTTTCAATTAACGCCAGAATGCGTTCGTGTTCCTGATAATCATTATGAAGCCGGTTGATATCGACATTCTCATCCGGAAGAATATAACTACTGATAAAATCCGAAATGCTCTTTTCACCCCGATAGTCGATACCATTTTTTATTGCATGCCACATGGCATCCGGGCTGATCTGTAGTCCAGGTCCCTCCCTTGACATCAACTGGCAATAGTCCAGCCGAAAATTTTTGGCATTTTTTGCAAGTAAAACAGTAGGGTCCATTGCCTTGAGTCGTCGCTGAAAATCAGACAGCGTCATCACCCTGTTCCCATCAAGGAAATCGGCAGAGGAAAGACCATGCCCATTCGTGACAAACCAAAGTTTGTTCACTTTATTGTCGCCAGAACGGGCATGAAATCCCATACCAACGGCATAATACGTACCGTCAGGACGTCTGAATGTCAATGCGACATAGGTATTCGATTCAGAGCGGCATGCAGAGAGCTCGCCACCGAATTCCTGATCGTCAACAACGCCCAGCGCATAGGTCTGGATATTACGAGATGACTTCTGATTGCTACTGCTCTGCGCATTCATAGAAAGCACATTCTCGTTTCCACCGCTCAGGACAGTCTGAATAGCATCAATTATTGAACTTTTTCCTGCACCATTGGCACCACTAATCATCACACTGGCGGCATCCACATCGAGATCTTCACTACTGAAGAGATACCAGTTCATCAGGGTAATTCGGACCATACGGTGTGTTGATACGGCTGTAGTCATAGTGCAGTCCCCTGTTCTGTCCCTGAAATAGTGATATCTGATACCTGAGGCGCTATGGATGGGGGCAGTGATTGTCCAAACTCAAGAGCGAAAAGTTCCAGTGTCTGCAGGTACTGACTGTTCACCACCCTGTGGATATTCGGCAAAATTGTTATTGCACGCATATCGCTGGACTCCTGTTTTTCGCCCAGTTCAATGACGTTATAGCGGCGAATAACATCAAGCGCCTGATTGAGCTCTGATAACCTGGGTTTTGGTTTGCCGGTTAACTCAGTATAAGTATCTACCAGTAATTCAGGGCTGGGAGACGCTCGCCCGTTTACCGTGCAGGCCCTACGGCTTTCAAGATCATGAAGACGAGCCATAATCAACATTATTAATGTTGGCAACACCCCCATGACTGCATCACCCGATGATCGGGGAATAATACCAATATATCCAAACTGGGGGTCCTTAATAAGTTCATCATCAAATGCATCAAACAGATTACTGAAGTACTCTTCAAATCTGCGTATGAGTTCATAATGTTTACGGTCATGAGGTCGTTCAGCCCATAAAAACTGACGCTTACGCAATAAACGAGCAGCCTGTCTGAATTCTTCAGGTTCAAACGTCCTTTCACCAGAACGGGATATAGTTTTGTTAAGATCACTTAGCATTCAGGGTCTCCTTACTCTGTACTGGTGAAGAGCGCTCAATCTTCAATTTTGGTGTAGTGAGATATTCATTTTCTGTGTATTCACCGTCAACCGGCGAAACCCGAAATAGTTGAGCAAGCTTGTAATACCTGCTTTTGAGAGGGACAGCATTGTAAAGTAAACGGCGTATCTGAATATACGCAAGCATATCGTCCAGAGTTTCTATCTTCAGTTCATCTGATGTGATGTAGCTTTTTTTACCTAAATGTTGTTCCAGGTAAGCATGTACACGAGCAGGATTTTCGCGTCGCCTCTCCAGATACTCACGCATCGCCATATTTTCAGCCAGTTTCAGCGGGTTTTTATACGGTGTTTCCAGTTCAGTAGCTTGCGGTTCAACATGCGGTGTCGATGGCCTTCGTAAGCGGTATTCACTTAACGATGAATATATATCTCCTGGCCCCGACAACATGGCCTCATCCGGGACCGTACTGGTTTTAGCTATCAGATCAATAAGACGCTGATCGAGCCCAGGTAAGGACGATCGCATATATTCGATCGTCTCTCTGGTACGTGTCGTCAGACTACGCCGGTAGTCATCGATACGGGAGAGTAACCGGTCGATATTTTCAAATGTATCAATAATCGTATTCAGATCGTTTTTCAATTCCCGCCGAATTTTTTCAGCTGAAGTCTGTTGATCGGCCGAACACAACGAGCGAGTCAGATTATCCATCAGGACATCGTCAGTCAGGATCTGGAGCGCCTTCTGGATGGTTATCTCCCGGTATCGGTATGGGTGGTTCGAATTTTTCAGATGGGAGTATCCTTTGAGGAGAATACCTTTCAGAAAATCCTCGAAGAACAGTTTAATAATTTTGAGCCCTGATTCGCTCTCAGTCGCCTGATATATCAGGTCACGCATTTGTCCCTGCATTGCAGAAAGGGAGCTCAGAAAATTGATCCCCATTGAACGTGCAATAGCGATTTGCGAAGCGTTTTCTCTGGGATCCTGAATTGCGGCCACAAGTTGAAGATAAACACCTTTACAGGTCGCTCCTACTTCATCAATTCGCCCCTGCTTAATCATATCCAGCGCAGCAACAAGTTGTGACGGAATCTGAGGTATATAACAAATACGCCGATAACCCACTGTCGCCTGCTCGTGAAGCCAGCCAGTCTCACGAAGAAAAGAATAGATACGGTGAGTGTCATCCGTTTCGGATGGATCAGGAATCTCCGGCATGTCGTCATTATCAAGTTGCAGGTTGTACTGAACTAAAGCACGACGAATGATCTCACGAGCTTCTTTCGGATGACACTCATCCAGTGTGTGCTGATGACGTACTAACCTATCATACAGAGCCCATATGCAAGCTACATAGACACTGGAGTTTTTATTTGATGCAAGAGGTTTAAATATGGCTGGCGACAGCTCTGCTGATAACACTGAAAACTCCTGTTAGTCAGTTCTAAACAAAATCTATTATGTATGAAAAAGCATCACACGCAACATTATGTTGCATGCTATATTTAGTGACGTGTTAATTTTCAGGCATTCTGTGGATGGTTCGGTTAAGAGGGATACTTACAATAAGTACGCACTCCCAGGTAGGGGGAGTGCCAACTATTTTCATTCGGCGCTTTATCGTCGTCCCAATAGCTGAGTGAAAGCGTTACCCACTGTTCCCCTTCCTTGTCTGTTCGAATCAGACAAACTTCATAAGATGGCAAATCATCGGTTCGAACCCAAACTTTGATGTCTGAATTACGGTCAGGGAATGCGTAATTTGTTTCTTCCATCAGTACTGGATAGACTTTTTCTGCGGTGATGTTGCGCACACATTTATCTCTAAAATCATGGTGTTACGATATTAAACCAGAAATCAAAGCTATCTAAATAGCTGAGGAATTCATCAACTTTATCCGGGTTGCCGGTAATAATCGCTTCGCCCTTCTCTTTCACCTGTTTCAGCGACTCTTCCTTAAGACGAATTTTGTTGAGGGTTGCACGGTTCAAAACAATGGTTCCGGGCTACCGTTAAGCGTTAAGCCAGCCTAAGTAAAAGACATACGTTGCTTTCACGTCATGACTCACTGAACGGTAATACCCTCGACTGGCCCATGATTTTGCCAGACCGGATGGCAATTTGAAATTGGCGGCGATTTCAACGTGAGTCTGTCTCTGGCGACATCGTTTTGAACGGTGTGCTGTCAAATGCGACGCCCGCATTTATGCACCACTGCTCATGGCATCGGTTCGACAGAAGCATTATTGAGTGTCACCACGCATTACCTGCAATCCTGTGCTCATCATATGTTCGGGCAAATGCGTCATTTCGGCGGGATTAGTGAGCAATTTCCGCAACATCATAGTCATTAGCCAGGAATGGTGTCTTGTTAAATTTTACCAATATTAAATTTTATATTTCACACTACGACGTTACTATTATAAAACACGTCAGCATGTAATAAGTTTTAATGTAAAGAAATGAAAATTTAATCTTTTGATAGAAAAGTATGAGTGAAGTCGGCAAAGGAAAAACCATAGTTATGATCATAATAGAAATGTAATATGAGGTTACAAACCCCTAACACGTTTAAGCCTTGAGAAGACCCGTCCTTCTCAAAACCGTGCGCCGTGAGTAAACCTTTTAATTCAATGGCCCGCGGTCTCAGCTACCCGCCCAAACCTTTATATAAATGAGGTGAGCACCTCATTGTGCGAAGTACAGTTCAGGAGAACAACTCTAAATACGCTGTGGGTATCTTCTGTATTTTCGGAATGGAATCTAAACGTGTAATAACAATCAGGTATCTGATACTGCCTATTCTTCTGTCAATTTTTGTAAATAGAAAATGGGCGATGATAGCTAATACTGATAAAGATAGGGGTAATAATGTATGGCCTCACAATATGACTTTACTGTCACTCTCCACGATCTTGCTTTTATTCTTAAGCAGATAAAAATATCCGAAGCGGCGACTAACCCAGATGGTAGCATCAATGCTGATATGCTACGGGAATTAGTCTCCAGTCCTCTGTTACCTTACGGACTACGTACTGTAGATGGTTCATGGAATAATCTCCTACCGGGTCAGGAATTATACGGTTCGGCCGATCAGACAATGCCGAGATTAACGGCGCTGAACTGGCAGGATGCGGATGAGATGACCAGTTATATCCAGATTGGTGGGACGGTCATTGATGCCGATCCTCGTGTTATTAGTAACTTAATTTCGGACCAAACCGCCTCCAATCCAGCCGCGCTGGAGGCATTTAATGCCTTAAAAGATGCTCCCGGTGGGGGAACGACTACCGGAAATGGCAGTTTATCTATTCCTAACCAATCCCCTGACATTGGCCTTTCTCCGGCGTTTAATGGCTGGATGACTTTCTTTGGTCAGTTTTTTGACCATGGTCTGGACCTCATCCCCAAAGGAGGAAACGGCATCGTTTTCATTCCATTGCAACCCGACGACCCTTTATATGTTGAAGGTTCGTCGACTAATTTTATGTTGTTAACCCGGGCAACGGTCGATGAGAATCGAGAAACCGTTAACCTTACAACCCCATTTATCGACCAGAACCAAACCTACACCTCTCATCCGTCGCATCAGATCTTTATCCGTGAATATGTATTAATTGACGGTAAACCTGAGCCGACGGGTAATTTATTAGGTGGTGCTAACGGAGGGCTGGCAACCTGGGCTGACGTCAAGAACCAGGCGGAAACGCTACTCGGCATCAAATTGACCGATCAGGATGTGTTTAATGTGCCGCTTCTGGCGACCGATCGTTACGGTAATTTGATTTTAAGTGAAAATGGAAAAGTACAGATTGTTACCACGAGTGGGCTGGTTGAAGCCAATGGCGGTCTGTTACCTGAGGGCACCTTCCGAACCGGGCATGCATTTCTCGATGATATTGCGCATACTGCCGCGCCAAAAGCAGGTTTACTGGCAGATGATGACGACGTTATTGGCGGGCAACAGCCAGCAGGCACGTACGATGATGAACTCCTGGATCGCCACTTTATCACCGGTGACGGGCGCGGTAATGAAAACATAGGGCTAACTGCCGTTCACGCCGTATTTCACAGTGAACATAACCGGCTGGTTGAGCAATATAAGACCACCCTACTGGAAACCGGTGATATTGACCTTATTAACCAGTGGCTGATGCCCTCACATCAAATCACTGAGCTACCCGCTGACACCAGTACGCTGGTCTGGAACGGTGAATACCTCTTCCAGGCAGGACGATTCTCCACGGAAATGCAGTATCAGCACCTCGTTTTCGAGGAGTTTGCTCGCACCGTACAACCTGCCGTCGATCCGTTTGTCTTTTCAAACACGGCAGATATCAACCCGCAGATCTTTGCTGAGTTTGCGCACGTGGTTTATCGCTTCGGGCATTCAATGCTCACAGAAACCGTAGCGCGCACCGACATTGACATGCAAAGCGGTGATATCGGTCTGATTGCCGCATTCCTCAATCCGGTGGCATTTAATGAAATTAACGGTGCCACCGTTTCCGATGAACAGGCAATCGGTGCGATTGTTCGGGGTATGACGCGACAAGTCGGTAACGAGATTGATGAGTTTATTACTGACGCCTTGCGTAATAACCTGATTGGCCTGCCGCTTGATTTGGGAGCGCTTAACATTGCCCGTGGACGTGATACGGCTATGCCGTCGCTGAACCAGGCCCGTGAACAGTTCTTTGCATTAAGCGGCGATAGCCAGCTACGGCCGTATACCAGCTGGGCTGATTTCACAACATACCTGAAAAACCCGGCCTCCATTATTAACTTTATGGCCGCCTATGGTCAGCACGAACTGATCCTCAATGCCACCAGCCTGGAGGGTAAACGCGCAGCGGTTAATTTCCTGTTATTTGGTGATGCCAACAACGCTCCACCAGCAGACGCAATGGATTTCTTCAACAGTACCGGCGCATGGGCCAGCAAAGAAACGGGCCTGAATAAGGTCGATTTCTGGATTGGAGGGCTTGCTGAACGCAAAAATGAATTTGGCGGCATGCTCGGATCAACCTTCAATTTTGTCTTCGAAACACAGATGGAAATGTTGCAGGACGGCGACCGTTTCTACTATTTGAGCCGGGTACAAGGATTGAATTTACTGAATGAACTGGAGGCCAACTCCTTTTCTGCCCTGGTTATGCGCAACAGTGACCTCGGTGAAGAGGGGTCCTCTCACCTGCCTGCTAACCTGTTTCAGACCCCAGACCATATATTCGAAGTAAACCGCGTGCTGCAAACGGAAATCGACCCTAAATGGGGGAATCCGCTGAAAGATCTACTCTCGCCGTTGCTGGTACGGCGTGATCCTGGCGCGGATGTGGATGGTGACGGTTTCGCCGATGGTGGTTATCTGAAATATACCGGCGATGGTCATGTGGTGCTTGGCGGTACCGCAGGTAACGATACGCTCATCGGAGGGAAAGGTATCGACAGCCTGTGGGGAGATGGTGGTGATGACCGTCTGGACGGCGGCGATGAAGCGGATGTGGTTCACGGGGGTGACGGCGATGACATCATTACGGACACTGGCACACCCGTAGGCGATGCTGACTTCCTCCATGGTGATGCCGGGCACGATGTCATCTTCTCCGGTAACGGAAACGATCTGGTCTTTGGTGGCACGGGTAGTGACTTCGTCGTGGTCGGTGAAGATGCTCAGGAGGTTTTCGCCGGGCAGGACAACGACTTTGCACTTGGGGGATCGGGTGGCGATTTCCTGATGGGTAATGAGGGCGACGACTGGCTTGAAGGTGGTGATGGGTTTGACACCCTCGCGGGAGATAACTCTGAGCTGTTCTTCAACAGCACCATTATTGGTCACGATGTCCTGAACGGCCAGGGTAACGATACAGACTACGATGGCGAAGCCGGTGATGACATCATGGTTCAGGGCGCCGGGATCCAGCGTAATAATGGTATGGCCGGTTTCGACTGGGCGATCCATAAAGGCGATCCTAATGGCGCTAACTCTGACCTGGGTATCCCGATTTTCGTCAACCAGCAGGAGTTTATTCTGCGCGACCGTTTTGACCTGGTCGAAGGCCTATCTGGCTGGAAACACAATGATACCCTGACCGGTACGGAACAACCGATTGGTACTGCACCGGTCCAGGGAGTCCCCCTCTCTAATAATCTGACCCAGGAAGGTGCCGACAGAATCGACGGTCTGCAGGCTATTCTTGGTGTCGAGCGTTCAGCCAATCCGGATGCGGTGTTACTCAATCCGGACGATGGCAGTGACATTTTACTCGGCGGTGGCGGTAGCGACCGCATTATGGGTAAAGCCGGTAATGACATCATTGATGGCGACGCCTGGCTGAACGTGCGTATTGCTGTTTCAGGTATGCCGGGGCTCACCAGCGCCGAAAGCATGGCTGAGCTGAAATCGTACATGCTGGCAGGTACGCTGAAACCGAACCAGTTGTCGATTGTACGCGAAATCTTGCATGAGGGAGATGGCACAGAAACTGATGTGGCAGTGTATCGCGATGTCAGTAGCAACTATGTCTTTACCCGAATGGCAGATGGTAGCCTCAGAGTCGATCACGCCACCCCTAATGCCGCATTAAACCTGAATGATGGCGTTGACCGCCTGCTGAATATCGAAAAACTGGAGTTTGGCGATGGTCAACAGCTGTGGGTCACGGCGCAACAGGCGACGGGCGACCTGGCAATCAGTAGTGCAAACCCGTCTGTTGGTGACCTGTTACGGGTTAACGTAGCAAACCTGCTCGATGGCAACGGTCTTGCGGCAGATGTCGCAATCACCATGACATGGCAGGCTTTGATTAACGGACAATGGCAGGATCAGGCAACAGGCGTGGAGTTCAGGGTGCCGGGTACTATCCAGGGCGCTCCGCTGCGTGTCGTCGCCAGTTTTAACGATCAAATGGGTGATGCCGAAACGTTAGTCTCTGCGCAAACCCAGGCCGTCTTGCCGCGTAATCAAGCGACCACCGGTGCGCCAGTGATTAATGACCTGACGCCAACCGAGAGCCTGACGCTGACAGCGGTGGTTTCGGGTATTGCCGATGCCGACGGTCTGAGCGGCGGTAATTTCAGCTACCAATGGAGAATGAGTTCACCGACCGGATTCGTCAACATCAACGGCGCAACATCTGCCACCTTCACGCCAGGCCAGGCTATGGTCGGTCGCACGTTGCAGGTGGTCGTCACTGTCGTAGATGATGAAGGTAACCCCCCGGTTATCCTGACGTCGACAACCACGCAGCCTGTTGGCGATCTGATCGTGGGTAATAATGGTGCCAATACGCTCATCGGTACCGCATGGAGTGACATCCTGCGCGGTGAAAACGGCAATGACACCTTACAGGGTGGCGCGGGTGATGACCTGTTAGTCGGCGGTGCGGGTAATGACTCGCTCTTCGGTCAGGCGGGACAAGATACGCTGCAAGGTGACGCGGGTAACGATACCCTGGACGGTGGTCTTAGCGCTGACAGTATGACCGGCGGTACAGGTAATGATACCTACATCGTTGATGATTTTGGTGATGTCGTGATCGAAGATCTCAACGGCGGGACGGATATTGTCCGCACTAATCTCAGCAGTTATGACCTGACCGATAACGTGGAAGAGTTGGTCTTTACCGGGAACGGTAGTTTTATCGGTACGGGTAATTCAATCGCCAATATTATCACGGGTGGTAGCGGCAATGACTATCTGTTCGGTATGGGCGGCAATGATCAGTTGTTTGGTGGTATCGGAAATGACTTCCTGGACGGCGGAGATGGTGCCGATAACCTGCAGGGTGGGAACGGTAACGACATCATGATTGGCGGCGCGGGTGCCGATACCCTCTCTGGCGGTAATGGCGACGATATTCTCAATGGTCAGGAAGGAAACGATATTCTGGATGGCGGAACCGGAAGTGATATTTTCGCCTTCGGAGCCAACTTTGGACAGGATCGTATCACGGGTTTCGACAGTAATCCCAATGGCGGACAGGACTTTATTGACCTCGTTTTGCTAGGCATTAACGCGGAGAACTTTGCCAGCAGCGTCTCTATCACCGGAAATAACGGCAACACCATCGTGACCATCGGCACTGACACCATTACGTTAGTGGGGGTCAATTCGACCACCGTTAATGTGGGTGATTTTTATCTGGAAATGCCGACTACCCTTGCCAGTAACAATGGCAATAGTTCATTGATCGTATAAGGAGAAGACTATGTCGCGCCAGCATACGCCAACAGAACTGAATGATGCATTAAAAGGAACGAAACCCACTTTTCTGATGCTGCTGTTTTTTAGTTGTGTGATTAATATGCTTATGCTGGCGCCGGCAATCTATATGTTGCAGGTTTACGATCGCGTACTGGTGAGTAAAAACACCACGACGTTGCTAATGCTCACCTTATTAATTGTCGGTTTGTACATTATTATTGCCATGATTGAATCTGCTCGCGCACAGGTCATGGTAAGACTGGGAAATCGGCTGGATATAAAGCTCAGTCAATCAGTTTTTAATGCGGCTTTTAGAAGAAAAATGTCCACCGGTGATAACAACCCGGCACAATCTTTAGCCGAGCTCGATCAGATCCGCCAGTTTCTCTCCGGGAACAGCTTGTTTTCATTGCTGGATATTCCGTGGACGCCGATTTATCTGTTTATTGCCTTTCTGGTACATCCCCTGTTGGGATACCTGTCTCTTGGCGGAATCACACTATTATTCATTCTGACACTGGTTTCAGAGCTCTCCACTAAGCGCCCTATTCAACAAGCCCATGCCTTAACCATCAATAATGCCAGCCAGCTGAATAAACAGCTGCAAAACTCCGATGCTATCGAGGCGATGGGCATGCTTTCCACCCTAAAAGCAAACTGGCAGGAACAGCATAATAAAGTGCTGGTACTGCAAACACAGATCGCCGATAAAACGGCGGGGTTAAGCAGCCTGAGCCGGTTTGTTCGCGTGTTGCTGCAATCTGTCGCGCTGGGGGCCGGGGCGTTGCTGGTAATTGGTGGGCATATTACCCCAGGCCTGATGATCGCGGCCTCGATCATACTTGGACGCGTCCTGAACCCGGTGGAACAAGTCATTGGCAGTTGGAAGCAGTTTGTACAGTTTCGTAGCGCGTGGCATCAGTTATCGGCGCTGCTAAAGGAGTATCCGGCCCCGAAAGACGTGCTGCCCCTGCCGCGTCCGCAAGGCAACATCAGCGTTGAAGGCGTGTTTGCGACAGCTCCCGGACAACACGCCCCGTTGCTGCGTAATATCTCCTTTCAACTCGAACAAGGTGAAGTACTGGGGATTATCGGTCCTTCTGCATCCGGAAAAACATCACTGGCGAAAGTACTGGTCGGTGTCTGGAAGACGTTATCAGGAAAAGTCAGGTTAGACGGTGCAGATATTTGCCAGTGGGATAAAGCCCTGCTGGGTCCCTCAATAGGCTATCTGCCACAGGATGTTGAACTGTTTGACGGGACTATCGCACAAAACATTGCACGCTTTACGAAAAATGACAGCGAACTGATCGTGGCGGCTGCACTTCTGGCTGGTGTACACGAGATGATCCTGCGCCTGCCGCAGGGGTACGATACACCGCTCGGCGCAGGTGGATATCAGTTGTCCGGTGGGCAACGCCAGCGTATTGGGCTGGCTCGTGCTGTCTACAACAGCCCCGCATTTATCGTCCTTGATGAACCGAATGCCAATCTTGATGATGCCGGGGAGTTTGCCCTCATTAAAGCCATCAACACGCTGCGAACACAGGGACAAACTACCGTGATTATATCGCACCGTCCTACTCTGCTCGGTGTGGTCAATAAAGTTTTACTGCTCAATGACGGCGCTATTCAGGAGTTCGGCACACGTGATCAGGTCTTCGCCCATCTGCGCCAGGCTAATGTGCTGAAACCAGTAGCAACGCCCTCTTCATCCATCAACGAACAGCAGCGCGAGGCATGAAGATGAAAAAAATTCCAAATAACGCGGACGTCACCGGTGTGGATACCAACATCTGGTCCCCCATTGTTCGCGGCGTCGTTATCATTGTGCTGGGGATGGGTGGTTTTTTATTTTGGGCTGTGCAAGCCCCTTTAGATGCCGGTGTCGTTGCTGACGGTACGGTCACCGTATCCAGTAACCGAAAAACTATTCAGCATCTGAGCGGCGGTAGGGTGACGGATATTTTTATTAAAGAAGGTGACCTGGTTAAGCGAAATCAGGTGCTTGTCCGCCTGGATAAGATGCAACTCGACATGCGCTACAGCGCGTTAAACGCACAGTATATTTCCGCCAAAAGCATTGAAGATCGTCTGTTAGCAGAGAGAGATGGCCTGGAGGCAATCGTATTTAATCCTATGCTGACACAGCAGTTTTCCGGTAATAAACGGCTGGCAGAAGTCAGGAATCTACAGGCCAAACTGTTCGATACGCGGCGGAAAACGATTCAGGATGAGTTGTCCATGATTCAGGAAACGCTCGATGGCCTGGTCGGGCAAACGGATAATCTTAATAAAATAAAAGGTTACCGCGATCACCAGTTCAACCTGATTAATCGGGAGTTAGGCGCGATTCGGGCGCTGAGTGAAAAAAACTATTACCCCAAGGCGCAATTATTGGTGCTGGAGCGTGAGGCGGCCGAAATATCCGGCAGTGTGTCCGAAGATATTTTGAACATTGCTAAACTCAAATCCCAGCAAAACGAATTAAAAATCAAAGCGTATCAGGTACGGCATCAGTATTTACGCGAAGTTGAGTCCGAACTGACTGAAAACCAAAAAGAAGTAGCGATGCTGGAGGATGAACTGGTTTCTACCCGCCATGAACTGGATAACACAGAAATTCGCTCCCCAATCAACGGTATCGTTCTGGATGTCAAAGTCAGTACCGTCGGCGGTGTGATTCAGCCCGGTGAACATCTCATGGATATTGTTGCCGCCGGACAGCCGATGCAAATCGACGCCAGGATACCGGTGCACGCCATTGATAAACTGGTCCCAGGTTTAACTGTTGATGTGCTGTTTCCTGCCCTGAACCATGCGCTGTTACCTTCCGTACCAGCCCGAGTTCTGACTATCTCAGCAGATCGTTTAATTGATGAAGCAACGCAACAGCCCTATTATCTCGCCGAAGTGCAAGTTTCCGCAGAAGGAGCGCGCTTGCTGGGCGATTACAAAATTAAAGCGGGCATGCCCGCGAGCGTGACGATCAAGACCGGCGAGCGAACTTTTTTAAGCTACCTGTTTAAGCCGCTGATCGCCCGTCTGGAACTGGCCTTTAAGGAGTACTGAGCGCACATTGCTGGCATGGTGCTTATTCACAGTGCTATGCCGGTTTATACCATTGCTGGTCGCCTTGCTTTCTTGTAACCTTTCGCTCGCGCGACTGACAAAATCTGGAACCATCGAACTGGACTTCATATGAATGCTCATATTTCTAAAGACCCCTTGCATGGCGTGACGCTCGAAATGCAGGTCAATGCCCTGGTTGATCGTTATGGTTGGGCTGAACTTGGCCAACGGATAAACATTAACTGTTTTAAAAATGAACCGAGCGTTAAATCCAGTTTGAAGTTTCTGCGTCGTACGCCGTGGGCGCGTGCAGAAGTTGAAGCACTGTATCTTGATGCTCTGCATGACGTTGCACCAGCCCCCACCGCTCCTGCTATTGATCCCTGGGCTAACAGCCGCAACAAGAAGAAATAAGAGCAAAATCCGATGTCAGCATCCGGTTTTTTTTCAGGTCATTATCAGAAAAAACGGGCGACTCTCCTCGCCCGTTCCCGCAACACGCTACCGCTAACCAATGTGAAATGGTTTGCTGTACTGGTTGGCAGTATGCTGTTACTTGGCAGTTGCTCTTCACAACCGCCAGGGTCGAAGGTTACCCCTCACCCCCCGGTAACAACCCCGCAACAGAGCAAAGAGCCAGTTCGTGGTATCTGGCTGGCAACGGTTTCCCGTCTGGACTGGCCGCCGATCTCATCTGTAAACATCAGTTCGCCCGCCATCCGCATTAGCCAGCAGCAGAAAGCGCTGACGGATAAGCTGGATAATCTGAAACGTCTTGGGATCAATACCGTCTTTTTCCAGGTAAAACCGGACGGCACTGCACTGTGGCAATCTAAAATTCTTCCCTGGTCAGACACTCTGACCGGCACCATCGGCCAGGACCCTGGTTACGATCCGTTGCAATTTATGCTCGATGAGGCGCACAAACGCGGGATGAAAGTTCATGCCTGGTTTAACCCCTACCGTGTCTCCGTCAATACGAAGTCTTCAACGGTCGCAGAATTAAACAGCACGCTGTCGCAGAACCCGTCCAGCGTTTATGTTCTGCATCGGGACTGGATCCGTACATCGGGTGAACGTTTTGTACTGGACCCGGGTATTCCTGACGTGCGCGACTGGATAACCAGCATCGTCGCGGAAGTCGTTGAGAATTATCCGGTTGATGGCGTGCAATTTGACGACTACTTCTATACCGAATCGCCGGGTTCGACGCTAAACGACAGCCAGACTTTCAGAAAGTATGGCCAGGGTTTTGATTCAAAAGCCGACTGGCGACGTCATAACACGCAACAGCTGATCGAGCAGGTCTCACAGACCATCAAAAAGATTAAGCCTGAAGTGGAGTTTGGTGTTAGTCCTGCAGGCGTGTGGCGTAATCGCTCCCACGATCCGGCAGGCTCCGACACCCGCGGGGCAGCAGCGTATGATGAATCGTATGCCGATACCCGGCGCTGGGTGCAATCAGGTCTGCTGGATTACATTGCACCACAACTGTACTGGCCTTTCGCCCGTGATGCGGCACGTTATGATGTACTGGCAAAATGGTGGGCTGGCGTGGTGAAATCCACCAATACCCGCCTGTATATTGGCGTTGCGCTGTATAAAGTGGGTGAGCCGTCACGAAAAGAACCGGACTGGACGGTACAAGGCGGTGTGCCGGAGTTGAAAAAACAACTCGATCTGAACGAGTCCGAACCGAATATTAATGGCACTATCTTGTTTCGGGAGGACTATCTTAACCAACCGCAAACCCAGGAAGCCGTGACCTATATTCGTGATCGTTGGGGACGCTAAGTGTTGCCGGGGGCTGGTGACCGGAGATAAACGCTGACGTAACGGATAAATTTCCCGATAAACACACCGGCAAACACACCACCGGTAATGATTGCCAACGCGCTCATTACCGGCTGG
This sequence comes from Citrobacter sp. U14242, assembly GCF_046555775.1. Classification (NCBI taxonomy): domain Bacteria; kingdom Pseudomonadati; phylum Pseudomonadota; class Gammaproteobacteria; order Enterobacterales; family Enterobacteriaceae; genus Citrobacter; species Citrobacter sp. U14242. Next base: position 18,267 of record NZ_JBKGLW010000004.1, on the reverse strand, counting down.
CGTAAAATTTCGGGAGCGATAGCATTCAATACACCCTGTACATATTTGATGCCAAAGGCCAACATCATGAACGGTAATGCAGAGTAATCTGCCGGGCGATGAATGCTGCGTGGTGCGGTACTGCGTGCCAGACGGTCGGGTTTTATCAACATATAGCCCACAATCGCGCCGCTAATAATACCAGCCATCCACTGTAGGTACGTGCTGATGGACTGATCGCGGTAAGTGACCAAATCGTAAATATCCCAGAAAAGAAAGAGCGCCGGGATCAGTGCCAGCTTTTCCAGCGTAACGGTAGCGGGTATCCTGGCTTTTATCCCCCGAAATAACAGGAAGACCAACAAGACATACACCCACACCGGTGTGTGCACCAGCATCGCGACGACAAACTCATCCATACTCTGGCTCCCGACGTGTTAACCACGTTAAGTGTAGCCTGGTGTTATCCGGGCGCAGACGATGCACCCGGATACGTTACGTGGGATTCAGACCGCTGAAGGCTCCGGCAATTTGAATGAGGAAACCAGTAAAGCTAATTGTTCCGCCTCTTCTTTCAGCACCTGGGTTCGTGTGGCGGCATCATCAATCAACGATGCGTTTTGCTGCACGGTGCTGTCCATTTCGGTAACGGCGAGCGTGACTTCGGAAACGCCCTTACGCTGCTCGTCACCAGCGACACGGATTTCCCCCATCAGTTGGCTAACCTGACGCACGTTGTTGACCAGCTCTTCCAGGCGCTCACCTGCATTGTGGATTTGCTGGCTGCTGCTGCCAACATGTGAGACGGACTCATCGATCAGCGCTTTGATTTCCTGGGCAGCAGTGGCACTGCGCTGTGCCAGTGTACGGACTTCAGATGCGACAACCGCAAATCCTCTGCCTGCATCCCCCGCTCTGGCGGCTTCAACGGCGGCATTCAGCGCCAGAATATTGGTCTGGAATGCGATGCTGTCGATGACGGCTACAATTTCTACCATTCTACCGGACGAGGCACTGACGTTATCCATTGTCGAAATCACGCCCTGCATCACGTCACCACAGCGATTCGCCGTTTGCGCAGTGTTGTCGGAAAGTTCATCTGCCAGTTGCGTGTTGCTCGCATTTTGATGAACGGTCGCATTTAACTGTTCCATCGCTGCCGAGCTCTCTTCCAGCGCGGCCGCCTGTTGAGTAACCCGTGAAGAAAGCTCCATGTTACTGTCGGCCAGACTGACGGCGTTATTGGCTACCACTACGCTACTGCTTCTGACGGTGATCAGAATGGCGGAAATTTTATCGACGAACAGATTAAAGGCTTCCGCGATATCTGAAATCTCATCTTTACCCCGAACATCCAGACGTCGGGTAAGATCGCCTTCACCCTGTGCGATATCATCGAGCGCGCGACGAGTATCATCGAGACGAGAGATCAAGCGACGCACCACCAGCCATGATCCTACGAGTAACACGGTCATAATCGGGATCAGCACTTCCAGCACATCCTGCATCATGACTTTGGCGAGGCCAACGATGCGCGTTTCCGGTGTCACCAGCCCTACGACCCAGCCAGTATCAGCCATTGGGAACATCATTACGCGTGATGGAGCATTCAGCACGTTGTCGCTTTCAAGCGTGATGGTTTTCACGCCATCAGTCGTGCGAAGCGATTTCAGCCCGGCTTCCACCGGGGCCAGCCAGTGTGCGCTTTGCGCCAGATCGCTAAAGGTTTTGTATTTTGTCTGATCGGCCTGGGGGAAATAGAGGATCTGCCCCTGTTTATCAACCACAAATGCGTAGCCACCGGTGCTGTTGCCCTGCTGCTGCATAAAGGTCGCAACGTTATCCAGACGAATATCGGTGGTGGCCACACCGGCAAACTTGCCGGCTAATTGATACGGAATACTGCACGTCACCATGTTCACGCCGGAACTGGCATCCTGGTAAACATCCGACCACAAGCAACTGTTCTGTGAGTGACCTTTAGCATGCTGATACCAACTTTCATTGTGATAACCGGCGGATCCTTCGGCATTATAATCATTCGAAAAATCAAGCTTACCCTCAGCATTACGCGCCCAGAAAAAGCTACGTTTCTCGACTCCCGGGGTGAACGCGTTTGGCTCTGGCCAGATCCCGCCGCCGGTAATAATTGAGTGGCTGTCTTCGCCAATCAGGTGTGGAACCACGCTTTGATACAAAGACTCATCATTAGGCAGTACTTCGGCCAGTCGTGACAGACTGACGGTTTCGCCCTCGATACGAGAGAGCACAGTACTCAGTTGACGCGTTAAACCTTGCCCTGTCTCTTCTATCAGGGCGGTATTGATTTCAACGACGCGTGGCTGACCACGCCAGAGCATAATTGCAACAATAACAAGGGTGGTCACCGCAAGCAGCAGGATGCCGCCAATGGTTAACCGCGTTGAAATACGAGTAGGATACCAGGCCATACAAACTCCTTCTGCAAAAGGCTAACTTTTACCCAGTATCGGCACAGGAGTTTATATCTTTATAACGTTTTCTTAAGTATTACAAAATAAATAAGTGACGTTGTCACAAATAGCAAAACCCAGCACTCTGGCTGGGTTTTAATACATGCTTAATCTTATTTAGATAATTCTTTTTTGATTTCTTCTTTTATTTTGCTTAATTCACTTTGCGGATGTTTTTTGCAAAGTTCAACGGTCAGAGGCACAGCTGTAGTGATAGTTTCGTTATAGTCTACGAAGTCGCCGCCTTTGAAGTCTTCGTCTTCATTCAGCACCCAGAAAGCAACCGGAGCCATAGTTTGCGGGTTCAAATCAATAAACTCCTGGCAGCTCATGCCTTTCGGAGTGACTTCAGTTTTAGCGTTATCAGTTGCTGCATTGACGCTTACACTGGTTAACAGCGCTGCGACCAGGATGCCTGCTGTAGAAAGGGAGAATTTATTCATTGTAGTACTCCATTTATAATCCAGATAATATCTACACTTGCGCTTTAAACCGTTAATGTAGTTCGCAAAAAATAATACTCCCACAGTCAGAAGAATAAAGATTACGGCCATCGATATGGCTGAAATTTATATTTCACATTACTGATTCTGATGTCTGATAAGAAATGTTGCACACAATGTGATCGTTACGACGAAATCAGCAGATTCATCCCTCACTTACCCTACCGTTGCACCAAAACTGAACTACGCTGCACAAATGTTGATCATTAGTTAATGAAAATTGATGTTTTTTAACAAAGAGTCCCGACGCAGCGCTGTCGCCGACCTGGCACGCGTCCTGCATTGTTAATCCGGTAACAGTGAAGCGGTATCTGACAAACAACTAACAGCGAGATGGTAATGACATCAAAACCTGAGTTATTTGCCCGCATAGAACAGACCTTTAGCCAGCTAACGCCCAGCGAAAAGCGCGTTGCCGGTTGGTTGTTAGCGCACGCTGCACAGATCCCTTTTGAAACGGCAGACGGCATCGCAAAAGCAGCAGGAACCAGTGGCATTACCGTCGGCCGTTACCTGCGTAAACTCGGGTTTCGTAACCTGGAAGATGCGAAAGCCAGCCTGCGTGAAATACCCGCTATTCCCTATCAGCCCTGGGGAATGAACGAGCGCCTGGACTCCTGGCACCAGCAGCAAGATCTACCTGACCGCGTACAACAGTCGCTGTTGCTGGAAATTGACGCTATCACCTACGTCTACCAACTGGCGCAAAGCGAGACTTTTTTACGTATCGCGCAGCAATTGGCGCAGGCAGAAGCCGTTTATATTCTTGGGATCCAGTCCACCCGCGGGATCGCCAACGCCTTTTTTAGCCATCTGGAATATCTGCGCCCGAAGGTGAGTTACTCCGAAGGACTTTCCGGTAGCTGGGTTGAGTCGCTGAACTCGGGATTTAATCAACCTTATGTCGTGATCACCGATACGCGCGCTTACTCGGCGACATCCCGACAATATTGCCGCGTTGCCAGTGAGCGTGGCATTCCTCTCGCGTTAATCACGGATGTATGGTGCCCCTGGGCTAGAGACTACGCCATTGATTTACTTCAGGTGAAAACGGACACCGGGCACTTCTGGGATTCACTTGCTCCGGTGAGTTGCCTGTTCAACTTATTACTCTCCGCGGTGGTCGCGCAACTGGGCGACTCCCTCGCGGGACGCCTGCAAACTAATCGCCAGTTACAACAACAATTTGGTCAATTCGAACAGTAAACAGGAAACGTGCTATGTCAGATACCCCAGAACTGGTCGATTTGTCGGTGATATTCCCGTCACTGCATATCGATCTGAAATACGCTACAGCCGATAACATTACCGGCGCGCCTATCTACCGGGAAGCGCGCTGTCTGCTGCATTCCGAGGCCGTCACTGCGCTGGCCAAAAGCATCAGCATCGCGCAGCTGGCGGGTTTGTCATTGGTGGTGTATGACGCGTACCGCCCACAGCAGGCGCAAGCGATACTGTGGAATGCCTGTCCGGACCCGCAGTATGTGGTAGATGTGGCGATCGGCTCGAATCACAGCCGGGGTACGGCCATTGACGTCACGCTGATGGACGATCACGGTGATATTCTCGATATGGGAGCCGGTTTTGATGAAATGCATGACCGTTCCCATGCCTGGCACCCTTCAGTTCCTCCGGCTGCACAGCGTAATCGACTGCTGCTCAATGCCATCATGTTCGGCGGCGGTTTTGTCGGCATCAACAGCGAGTGGTGGCATTTCGAACTGCCGAATGCCGCGCGTTACCCGCTGCTTGACGATCAAATATCTTGTTACACTGTCACGCCCATAACAACACAACATCCCCTTTAATTCTGGAGCCTGGTTATGAAGACTACACCTGCGTTAACCTCGTTTTTTCGCCCCGCTCTGTTAGCCGTTGCGCTGGCGGTCGCCTTGCCTGCCGCACAGGCCGCCGTCCCTAAAGATATGCTGGTCATCGGCAAAGCCGCCGATCCACAAACGCTCGATCCTGCTGTAACAATCGATAACAACGACTGGACGGTGACTTATCCCTCATATCAACGTTTGGTTCAGTACAAAACAGAGGGCGGCAAAGGTTCCACGGAAGTTGAAGGCGATTTGGCCAGCGGCTGGAAAGCGTCTGATGACCAAAAAGAATGGACCTTTACCCTGAAAAGCGATGCTAAATTCGCCGACGGCACGCCAGTAACCGCTGATGCAGTAAAACAATCTTTTGAGCGTCTGCTCAAGATCGGCCAAGGGCCGGCTGAGGCATTTCCGAAAGATCTGAAAGTTGATGCCATCGACAACAACACGGTGAAATTTACCCTTAGCCAACCATTCGCGCCGTTCTTATATACGCTGGCAAATGACGGCGCCTCAATTATCAACCCGGCGATCTTAAAAGAGCATGCCGCGGATGATGCTCGTGGATTTCTGGCACAAAATACGGCCGGGTCTGGTCCCTTCATGTTGAAGAGCTGGCAAAAAGGACAACAACTGGTACTGGTGCCCAACCCACATTATTCCGGTCCCAAACCCACGTTTAAACGCGTATCGGTCAAAATCATCGGAGAAAGCGCTTCCCGTCGTTTGCAACTGTCCCGGGGCGATATTGATATCGCCGATGCACTCCCTGTTGACCAGCTTGCTGCCCTCAAACAGGAAGGTAAAGTCAACGTGGCGGATTACCCGTCACTGCGCGTGACTTACCTGTACCTGAACAACAGCAAAGCGCCGCTCAACCAGGTGGATTTACGCCGCGCCATTTCGTGGTCAACCGATTATAAGGGGATGGTGAACGGGATCCTCAGCGGCAACGGTAAGCAGATGCGTGGTCCGATCCCTGAGGGCATGTGGGGATTTGATGAAAAAGCAATGCAGTACAGCTTTGATGAAGCGAAAGCAAAAGAAGCATTAGGTAACGTTGCCAACAAACCCGAAACCCTGAGCTTCCTGTATTCCGATAACGATCCTAACTGGGAGCCGATTGCGCTCTCCACTCAGGCCAGCCTCGGCAAGTTAGGCATTAAGGTGAAACTGGAAAAACTGGCGAATGCCACCATGCGCGATCGCGTCGGTAAAGGTGACTATGACATTGCCATTGGTAACTGGAGCCCGGACTTTGCTGATCCGTACATGTTCATGAACTACTGGTTTGAGTCGGATAAGAAAGGCTTACCAGGTAATCGTTCATTCTATGAAAACAGTGAGGTCGATAAGCTGCTGCGCAGTGCGCTGGCCACTACCGACCAGGTCGCCAGAACCAATGATTACCAGCAGGCGCAAACCATTGTCATTGATGAAGCGGCTTACGTCTATTTATTCCAGAAGAACTACCAGCTGGCGATGAATAAAGACGTCAAAGGTTTTGTCTTCAACCCCATGCTGGAACAGGTTTTCAACATCGCCACCATGAGTAAATAAGCCACGTTAATGCGGAGCCGATTTGGCTCCGCAAGGGGAAGCCAATGACGTTCTGGAGCATTTTACGCCAGCGATGCTGGGGACTTATCCTGGTGGTTGCCGGTGTCTGTGTGATCACTTTTATTATTTCGCACCTGATCCCGGGCGACCCCGCACGGCTGCTGGCCGGCGATCGCGCCAGCGATGAAATTGTCGAAAATATTCGCCAACAGCTGGGACTGAATCAGCCGCTGTATATTCAGTTTTTCCGTTACGTCAGCGATATTTTTCAGGGTGATTTAGGCACGTCCATTCGCACCGGCCGTCCGGTGCTGGATGAACTGCGCGTCTTCTTCCCCGCCACGCTTGAACTGGCCTTCTGCTCTCTGCTGCTGGCGCTGATCATCGGTATCCCGCTGGGTATCCTGTCTGCTGTCTGGCGCAACCGCTGGCTCGACCATCTTGTGCGTCTGATGGCTATTACCGGTATTTCGACCCCGGCATTCTGGTTGGGCCTCGGTGTTATCGTGCTGTTTTATGGTCATTTGCAGATTTTACCCGGCGGCGGACGGCTTGATGACTGGCTCGATCCCCCCACGCACGTCACCGGTTTCTATCTGGTTGATGCGTTGCTGGAAGGCAACGCCGAGGTCTTTTTCAATGCGCTGCAGCACCTGATCCTGCCGTCACTGACGCTGGCCTTTGTGCACTTAGGGATCGTTGCCCGACAGATTCGCTCCGCCATGCTGGAACAACTGAGCGAAGATTATATCCGCACCGCGCGTGCCAGTGGTTTACCGGGGTGGTACATCATTTTGTGTTATGCGCTGCCGAATGCGTTGATTCCGTCGATAACCGTGCTGGGTTTGGCCCTGGGCGATCTGCTTTATGGTGCGGTACTGACCGAAACGGTCTTTGCCTGGCCAGGCATGGGCGCCTGGGTTGTGACCTCCATTCAGGCGCTCGATTTCCCGGCAGTAATGGGATTTGCCGTGGTGGTCTCTTTTGCGTATGTACTGGTCAACCTGGTGGTGGATCTCCTTTACCTGTGGATTGACCCGCGAATCGGACGTGGAGGTGCACAGTGATGCTCACACAAGAAACACCCGCACCATCACCAGCGACCCGCCGCCGTTTTGACTGGGCAAAACTATTCTGGATGATGAAGAGCAGTCCGCTGACGCTGATTGGCGGCGTCATTATTGTACTGATGCTACTGTTAATGGTGCTATCCCCGTGGATCACCCCTTACGATCCTAACGCCATCGATCTGACCGCACGCCTGTTACCACCGTCGGCCATCCACTGGTTTGGTACCGATGAAGTGGGTCGTGATCTGTTCAGTCGCGTCCTGGTCGGAAGTCAGCAGTCAATTGTTGCCGGTCTGGTGGTAGTCGGTATCGCTGGCGGGCTGGGCTCGCTGTTGGGATGCCTGTCTGGCGTGATGGGCGGACGTGCCGATGCGATCATCATGCGTATGATGGATGTTATGCTGTCCATTCCTTCGCTGGTACTGACAATGGCACTGGCCGCCGCATTAGGGCCAAGCCTGTTCAACGCCATGCTGGCGATTGCGATTGTACGTATTCCTTTCTATGTACGCCTCGCGCGCGGTCAAACGTTGGTTGTTCGTCAGTTTACTTATGTACAGGCCGCGCGAACCTATGGTGCATCACGCTGGCATCTGATCAGCTGGCATATTTTACGCAATTCACTTCCCCCGCTGATTGTGCAGGCATCACTGGATATTGGCAGTGCGATCCTGATGGCCGCCACGCTCGGATTTATTGGGCTCGGCGCCCAACAACCCAGCGCTGAATGGGGCGCAATGGTGGCGATTGGTAGAAACTACGTACTTGACCAGTGGTGGTATTGCGCATTTCCTGGTGCCGCCATTCTGATTACCGCCGTGGGCTTTAATCTCTTTGGTGATGGTATTCGCGATCTGCTGGATCCGAAAGCCGGAGGAAAACAGTCATGACACAACCTGTCCTGGAGATCGAGAATTTACACCTGAGCTTCCCCGGTTATAAAGCGGATGTGCATGCGCTGAATCATGTGTCGCTGCATATCAACCGGGGTGAAATTGTCGGCGTGGTCGGCGAGTCTGGCTCAGGGAAATCCGTCACGGCCATGCTCGCCATGCGTCTGTTACCCGAAGGAAGCTATCGTATCCATCAGGGGCGCGTTACGCTGTTGGGTGAAGATGTTTTAAATGCCAGCGAAAAACAGATGCGCCAGTGGCGTGGCCAACGCGTGGCGATGATTTTCCAGGAGCCGATGACGGCGTTGAATCCCACACGACGAATCGGCCAACAAATGGTGGAGGTCATTCGTCACCATCAGGCATTGAGCCGCACGGATGCCCGGCAAAAAGCCATCGCGTTACTGGAAGAAATGCAAATCCCGGATGCCCCGGAAGTGATGTCCCGCTTCCCGTTTGAGCTTTCTGGTGGTATGCGTCAGCGCGTGATGATTGCGCTCGCGTTTTCCTGCGAGCCAGACCTGATCATTGCCGATGAACCCACCACCGCGCTGGATGTCACGGTACAGCTTCAGGTACTGCGATTGTTGAAGCTTAAAGCGCGGGCCAGCGGTACCGCCGTGTTGTTTATCAGCCATGATATGGCCGTCGTCTCGCAATTGTGTGACCGGTTATACGTTATGTATGCCGGGAGCGTGATTGAAAGCGGCCCGACGCAAACCGTTATTCAGCACCCCACGCATCCCTACTCTATTGGCCTCCTGAAATGTGCGCCTGAGCACGGTGAACCGCGTGCTTTGCTCCCCGCCATTCCGGGTACCGTACCGAATTTAACCTGTTTACCTGGCGGATGCGCATTCCGCGAGCGCTGCTTTGCCGCGGGGCCTCGCTGTGAAGAAACACCTGATTTATGCAGCCAGGGCGGTGCGGATCAACAATCCGCCTGCTGGTATCCACAACTGGAGACGACACATGTCTGATATTTTACTGGATCTGCAGGATGTTCATATCAACTTCCCCGCGCGAAAAAACTGGCTCGGCAAAGTAACAGAGCGCGTGCATGCACTCAACGGTCTGGATTTACAAATCCGCCAGGGGGAAACGCTGGGGATTGTTGGCGAATCCGGCTGTGGTAAAAGTACGCTGGCACAACTGCTGATGGGGATGCTAAAACCGAGCCAGGGGCACTATTCTGGCGGCGGAGGCAAACAACACAACGGTATGCAGATGGTCTTTCAGGACCCGCTTTCATCCCTGGATCCGCGTTTGCCGGTATGGCGAATAATCACTGAGCCGGTATGGATCCAAAAGCGTAGCCCTGAACGCGAACGCCGCGCCCTGGCCGAGGATTTGGCTCGACAGGTAGGGATTCGCCCGGAATACCTCGATCGCCTGCCGCATGCTTTTTCCGGCGGGCAGCGCCAGCGTATTGCCATCGCCCGCGCGCTGTCATCGTCACCGGATGTGATCGTCCTTGATGAGCCGACGTCGGCACTGGATATTTCGGTACAGGCGCAAATCCTCAATCTGCTGGTTGCATTGCAGGCACGCCGGAATCTGACGTTTGTGCTGATATCGCATAACGTATCGGTCGTACGGCATATGAGCGACCGTGTGGCGGTGATGTATCTTGGGCAAATTGTCGAGCTGGGCGATGCGCAGCAGGTTCTCTCGCATCCGGCGCATCCTTACACCCGTCTGTTACTGGATTCGGTGCCAAAAACGGGTACGCCACTGGCTGAGGACCTGGTCCTGCGTAAAACCGAACTCCCCGGCAACAGAACGCTACCGCAAGGCTGTTTTTTCCGCGACAGATGCCCGCTGGCAACCCACGGATGCGAAAAAAAACAGACATTACTGAAAAATGAAGCCGGGCGGGAAGTTCGCTGTTGGCGCACCATTGATATCTGCTGACTGCGCATTTTCAGGCGAGATACGCCTTTTTCAGCGCATCCACCAGCATTCCCGACGCGGTTGATAATTTATGGTGTGCCGAACGCAGCACCCCGATCCGCCGCTGGATCACGGGACTGTCAAGCTCTATACAGGTTGCGCCAAGTTCCGTCATTTGTGTTCGACACAGTGCGGGAACTGCGCTGCCGCCTAATCCGTTTGCCACCATACGGCCAACGGTCACCAGTTGATGGCTTTCCAGCGCCACGTCCAGCGTATGTCCGCTTTGCACCAGTTGTTCTTCCAGCATCAGGCGCACGGCAGATGGACGTTGCAGCGTAATAAAATCCAGCGTCAGCAATTCGCGCCACGCAATACGCTCTCGCCCCGCCAGCCTGGACGTTGGCGGGACGATCGCCACAAAACGATCGACACCGAGCGGCGTGAAATGCAGTTGCCCTGAATAATCAGGCTCGAAGGCGATCCCCATCTCCACCCGCCCTTCACTCACCATTTCAATGACCTGCTCGTTTATGACATCGTGAACCGTCACGTTAATCCCGGAATAGCAATCCCGAAAGGTTTTCAGTACCTGTGGCAAGACGTTAGCCGCAAACGAAGGCATGGCAGCAATAGAGATTTTTCCGCGTTGCAACGTAAAGCGCTGACGCATCGCTTCTTCAGTATTCTCCCAATCAGCAAGCAGTTGCCGCCCCATATTCAGCAGCGTTTCGCCCTCCTGTGTCAGGGTAACTTTGCGCGTCGTGCGCAGCAGTAAGGCCCCGCCCAGCGAGTCCTCAAGTCCTTTAATCGCCAGGCTTAACGCAGGCTGCGACATATTCAGTCGTTCACTGGCATGAGCAAAATTCAGAGTGTGAGCTACCGCTAAAAACGCGCGTAACTGTTTGATGCTCATTCCCATTTCGCATTCCTTTAACCTATTGAATACCTTTAATTAACATTAAATTGATAAAAAAACCCAATGAGTGAGTCACAAATTTAAAATTAACAAATCATTTTTCACCCCCAATGATGTCGGCAAGGACAACTGGAGGGACAAGTGTATGGCTGGACTGGATAAACGTGTCGCCACGTATCAAGAGGCGCTGGCTGGGCTGACCGACAACATGACGCTACTGGCTGGCGGTTTTGGCCTATGCGGCATTCCTGAAAACCTGATTGCCGAAGTACGTCGTCGGGAGGTTCAGGGATTGACTGTCGTCTCAAACAACTGCGGTGTAGATGGTTTTGGCCTCGGTGTGCTGCTGGAAACACGCCAGGTACGTAAAGTGGTGGCGTCCTATGTTGGCGAAAATGCGCTGTTTGAAAAGCAGGTGCTGAGCGGTGAACTGGAAGCCATTCTGACCCCGCAGGGTACGCTGGCTGAGCAGTTACGTGCCGGTGGCGCAGGGATCCCGGCGTTTTTCACCGCCACGGGATACGGTACACCCGTCGCCGAAGGCAAAGAGGTCCGTGAATTTGACGGACGTCCTTACATCATGGAACAGGCGATTACGGGTGATTTTGCGCTGGTCAAAGGCTGGAAAGCCGACTGGTACGGCAACGTTATCTACCGCCACACTGCCCAGAACTTTAATCCGCTGATGGCTGCCGCCGGACGCATTACCGTCGTGGAAGTTGAAGAAATTGTTCCTCCCGGTGAACTGGACCCCGCGGCGATTCATACCCCCGGAATTTTCGTCAACCGCATCATTCAGGGGCAGTTTGAAAAACGCATTGAACAACGCACCCTGCGCCAGAAAGGAGCCTGACCATGTTAACGCGTGAACAAATGGCGATGCGTGTCGCCCGGGAACTGCGCGACGGTTATTACGTCAACCTCGGGATCGGCATTCCAACCTTAGTGGCCAACTATATCCCCGATGGTATGGACGTGATGCTGCAGTCGGAGAACGGTCTGCTCGGCATGGGCCCGTTTCCGACCGAAGACGAACTGGATGCCGACATGATCAACGCCGGAAAACAGACCGTGACGGCACGTAAAGGCGCGGCAATTTTCGATTCAGCACAGTCTTTCGCCATGATCCGTGGCGGCCACGTCGACCTGACGGTGCTTGGCGCATTTGAGGTGGACACCAATGGCAACATTGCGTCGTGGATGATCCCCGGAAAGATGGTGAAAGGCATGGGCGGCGCAATGGACCTGGTGGCCGGGGCTGAAAACATCATTGTGGTCATGACTCATGCGTCCAAAAACGGGGAGTCCAAGCTGCTCCCCGCCTGCACCCTGCCATTAACCGGCGTGGCCTGCATTAAACGCGTGCTTACCGACCTGGCGCTACTGGAGATCGCCAACGGCGCATTCATCCTGCGCGAACGTGCGCCGGGCATCAGCGTCGAGGAGATTGTTGCCAGGACCGCGGGAAAACTGATCGTTCCCGACAGTGTGCCCGAAATGCAATTCAACTGAGGATCTGACCATGCAGGATGTTGTTATTGTCGCGGCAACGCGCACACCCATTGGCAGTTTCCACGGGGCGCTGGCACCGCTCAGTGCCGTGGAACTGGGGGCGGTGGTGATCCGCTCTCTGTTGGAAAAAACCGCCGTCGCACCGGAGCAAATTGACGAAGTGATCCTGGGACAGGTTCTGACGGTGGGCAGCGGTCAGAATCCGGCCAGACAGACAGCATTACGGGCTGGCTTGCCGGTGACAGTCCCTGCGCTAACCATCAATCTGGTATGTGGTTCAGGTCTGAAAGCGGTGCAACAGGCGGTGCAGGCTATCCGCTGTGGTGATGCGGACATCGTCATTGCCGGCGGTCAGGAAAGCATGAGCAATGCGCCCTATTTTCTCGACGGCGCGCGAGCGGGCCTGCGTCTGGGTCACGCCAGTCTGAAAGACAGCGTGGTACATGACGGACTGTGGGATGCGTTTAACGACTACCACATGGGCATTACGGCTGAAAACCTGGCAGATAAATTTGTTATCAGCCGCGAACAACAGGATGCCTTTGCGCTGCAGTCTCAGCAGAAAGCCGCAGCGGCAATTGAAGCCGGTCGATTCACTGCAGAAATCACGCCAGTCAGCGTTCCACAAGGGAAAAAACCACCACGTTTGGTTGAGCGTGATGAACAGCCACGCCCGGATACTCAGGCTGAGAAACTGGCACAACTGAAACCGGCTTTTCGACCAGGTAATGGCACGGTCACCGCAGGAAATGCCTCATCAATCAACGACGGCGCGGCGGCGGTGATGCTGATGAGCGCCGCCAGGGCTGCAACGCTCAACCTGCCGATACTGGCCCGGGTCGCGGGTTACGCTGTTTCCGGTGTCGACCCGTCCATCATGGGTATTGCCCCGGTAGAAGCCTCGCTCCAGTGTCTGAAACGCGCCGGGTGGACGCTCAATGACGTTGATCTTATCGAAGCTAACGAAGCATTTGCCGCACAGGCGCTGGCGGTGGGTGAAGCCCTGAACTGGGACAGCAACAAAGTTAACGTCAACGGCGGTGCGATTGCGCTGGGTCATCCGATTGGCGCCTCTGGTTGCCGCATTCTGGTGACCCTGTTACATGAAATGGCGCGCAGCAACGCGACCAAAGGACTGGCCACATTGTGCGTGGGGGGCGGTCAGGGTGTCGCGCTGGCGGTAGAGCGTTCAACAGGAGAACAGCATGCAAAATAATCACTTTAGCGTCCTGGGCGCGGGTTTAATGGGCGTCGGCATTGCCACCCATTTTGCCCGTTTTGGCCATGATATCTGGTTATTTGATACCGATAGCGACCGGATTGCTGAAATTAACGCCGTTGCCAGTAGCATTCTCGATGAGCTGATCGCGACTGACCAGTTTCACGCAGAGGAAAAAGCGTCAGTTCTGAGTCGCCTGCACGGTACGACCTCGCTGCAGGATATCGCCACCGCGCAATTACTGATTGAAGCGATCCCGGAACGACTCGAGCTTAAGCACGCACTGTATGCACAACTGGAAGCATTAATCGCCCCAGATGCGGTGATTGCCAGTAATACCAGCGGTCTGCCGCCGGATGCGCTGGCAGAAAAACTCACCCACCCCGAACGGTTGCTGATCGCCCATTTCTGGCACCCACCACACTTTATTCCGCTGGTTGAAATTGTGCCGGGTTCAGCAACGAAACCAGAATATCTCAGCGAACTGCAGCAATTCCTCGTTGCAATGCAGCTTGAGGCGGTCGTGCTCGACCGCGCCGCACCGGGCTTTGTCGGCAATCGCCTGCAGTTTGCCCTGCTGCGTGAAGCACTGCATATCGTTAAGAGCGGTATTGCCAGCACCGAAGTGGTTGACCAGGTGATGCGTGCGTCTCTCGGACGTCGCTATGCGATGGTCGGCCCGCTGGAAGCGGCAGATATGACCGGACTGTCCACCGTGCAGGACATTTGTCGCCATCTGCTCCCGGAGCTGGCCACCGGCAGCGACATGATGTCCCTGGTCGCTGACAAAGTTGCCCGTGGTGACACCGGCTTGCGCAGCGGCCAGGGATTTTATCGCTGGGATGATTCGCGCAAGGAATACATCCAGCAACGCAGAGAGCATCAGCTGCGCTTTGCCCTGAAACCGTAATTTCACCTTCTGTACCCCACTATAATAATAAGGAGTCATGATGAGTGTATTAATCGCCCTGGCAGCGCTGGGCCTGCTGATGCTGGCAGCCTATCGCGGATACAGCGTTATCCTGTTTGCCCCCATCGCGGCATTAGGTGCTGTTCTGTTGACTGAACCCAGTGCCGTCGGCCCCGCCTTCACCGGTCTGTTTATGGAAAAAATGGTCGGTTTTGTAAAGCTATACTTTCCGGTGTTCTTGCTGGGAGCGGTGTTTGGCAAGTTAATCGAGTTATCCGGTTTTTCCCGTTCGATCGTTGCTGCTGCCATTAATATTCTCGGGCGACGCCATGCAATCCCGGTCATTGTGCTGGTATGTGCTCTACTGACCTACGGTGGCGTGTCATTGTTCGTGGTCGCCTTTGCGGTGTATCCGTTCGCGGCTGAACTGTTCCGTCAAAGTAATATCCCCAAACGACTGATCCCGGCAACCGTCGCGCTGGGGGCCTTCTCTTTCACCATGGATGCGCTACCCGGCACGCCGCAGATCCAGAACATCATTCCAACCAGCTTCTTTGGGACTAACGCCTGGGCTGCTCCCTGGCTGGGGCTGATAGGATCGCTGTTTATAATCTTTGTGGGCCTGATTTACCTTGAACGTCAGCGTCGCAAAGCGCAGGCAAAAAACGAAGGCTATGGCACTGAACTGTTAAACGAGCCGGAAACACCGGATAACATTAACCTGCCAAACCCGATTATTGCGATTTCTCCGCTGATTCTGGTCGGTGTGTTTAACCTGCTGTTTACCCGTTGGATCCCGGAGTTTTACGGCGCGACGCATCAACTGGAGCTGCCGGGCCTTGCCAGGCCAATTACCACCGAAGTTGGGAAGATCACCGCTATCTGGGCTGTGGAGGCCGCGCTGATTGCCGGGATTTTGCTGGTTGTCATTTTTGGTTTCCGCAACATTAAAGGTCGTCTGGCGGAAGGCAGCCGAACGGCAGTTGGCGGCGCTATCCTCGCGGCGATGAATACCGCGTCAGAATACGGTTTTGGCGCGGTTATCGCCGCCCTGCCGGGATTCCTGGTATTGTCAAAAGCACTGGCGGCAATTCCCGACCCGTTGCTCAATGAAGCCATCAGCATTACCACTCTGGCCGGGATCACCGGTTCGGCATCCGGCGGGATGAGTATTGCGCTTGCGGCCATGTCCGATACGTTTATTGCTGCCGCACATGCCGCCAATATTCCACTTGAAGTCTTCCACCGCGTCGCATCGATGGCCAGCGGCGGCATGGATACCCTGCCGCATAACGGGGCAGTCATTACGTTGTTAGCCATCACGGGCTTAAGCCACCGTCAGGCGTACGGCGGGATTTTTGCCATCACCGTAATCAAAAGCCTGGCCGTACTGTTTGTTATCGGCGTCTTCTACACCACAGGAATCGTTTAAGGAGAATCATCATGAACTTAACGGGTAAAACCGCTCTGGTTACCGGATCAACCAGCGGTATCGGTTTAGGTATCGCTCAGGTACTGGCACAAGCAGGAGCCACCCTGATTCTCAACGGTTTCGGTGATGTTGAGGCGGCGAAAGATGCCGTGGCGCAGTATGGCAAAACGCCGGGGTATCACGGTGCGGATCTCAGTGATGAAACACAAATTGCCGAGATGATGCGTTACGCTGAAAGTGAGTTTGGCTGCGTGGATATTCTGGTCAACAACGCGGGGATCCAGCACGTTTCGCCGCTGGAAACTTTTCCAGTTGATAAGTGGAATGCGATCATCGCGATAAACCTGTCCTCTGTTTTCCACACCACCCGTCTGGCGCTATCCGGCATGCGTCAGCGCAACTGGGGACGCATCATTAATATCGCCTCTGTACATGGGCTGGTGGCTTCAAAAGAGAAATCGGCGTATGTCGCAGCCAAGCATGGCGTGGTGGGATTAACCAAGACCACGGCGCTGGAAACCGCGCAGACTGGCGTGACCTGTAACGCACTGTGTCCTGGCTGGGTGCTGACGCCGCTTGTACAGCAACAAATCGACAAACGCATTGCTGATGGTGCAGAGCCCGCTGCGGCACGCGATGCCTTACTGGCAGAAAAGCAGCCGTCACGCGAGTTTGTCACCCCGGAGCAACTGGGGGAGCTGGCGCTGTTCTTGTGTTCAGACGCTGCCGCGCAGGTGCGCGGCGTGGCGTGGAATATGGACGGTGGTTGGGTGGCACAGTAAGTTATGTCTGCCGGATGCGACATCACATCCGGCAGGCAGCCATCAGGATTTCAACTGGTAATCCAGCGTGATTTCCGCGTTCAGAACCTGCGATACCGGACAACCGGCTTTCGCCTTCTGAATAATACCGTCAAAGGTTGCGGCATCAATGCCAGGCACGGCGATTTCACTGTGCAGCGCCACTTTGGTGATGGCAAAACCGGCATCCACCTTATCCAGAGAAACATCGGCAGTGGTATCAATGGCATCTGGGGTAAATCCCGCTTCGCCCAGCATGAGCGAAAGCGCCATCGAGAAGCAGGCAGCATGGGCCGCGCCAATCAACTCTTCAGGATTGGTGCCTTTCACACCTTCAAATCGTGTATTAAACCCATACGGTTGCTGATTCAACACACCACTTTCGGTCGACACAGTCCCTTTACCGCGTTTAATGTCACCTTCCCAGTGTGCCTGACCTTTCTTATGGATAGTCATTACCGTTCTCCTGTGTTGTCGTCGGAGTAACAAGTATAGGACGCGGAGGAAAATGTATGACACATAATAGAGGTTCTACGCCGGAACCGCCGAATTTTCCGGTACGAAGTTTTTAGTGATCTTTCGATGCCTCAATGACGCAATCAGGGATGTCTTGTGCCAGCCTTTCCATACACTTTGCAAAGCGCAAATATCCACTATATTGCGGCAAATGTTGCTCATATGGACTTTTGAAACGCTGCCCATTCACCCGTTTTAAAGCATCAATATAGTCATAACAGCCTTGCAATAACTGAACATCGCCATTTTCTGTCAGAGGAAACCGGCAGGCATAATCATGAACTATTTTCGCCAGCTGTCGCTGTTCTGCGGTTAAGTCGATCATTTTATCCCCTCGTTAGAGCCAGAGGAGGCAATTGCCTCCTTTGGTATCCCTCGTCATCAGGCACAACAACGATCGTTCCATGAATCACGATAGATAATATTCCCCTCCGTATACTTCCAGGTAATTGCTTCATAACGCAACTCAAGCGTTTCAAGGTGAGTACTACTCATACCGTTAGGAGACAGGAATGGTGCTACCGTTGTGAACTTGACGTTTTCCAGAATGATATTGAAATACTCGGCCTCGATGCCCGATTCCAGAATACGATACATCCTGATTGTCGCTTTCTTCATGGCCCGGCCTTCGCAGACAGCGCGATACAGAAGTTGGACTGACCCCACCCCGGTAGACGATCCTGCCCTATAGTTGGACTGACCCCACCCCGGTAGACGATCCTGCCCTATAGTTTGAGCATAGG